>JBFYVZ010000256.1:0-8044 GCA_041298995.1 Desulfobacteraceae bacterium | reverse complement strand
CGCCCGCGTTTTGGATTTCAATTTTAATCTTATTTATGACAAATTGATTACAGTTTACAGGATTTTGTTATTTTGTGAAAAACTCCGGTTTTTTTGTCCGAAAGAGCCTTTTGTTATATTAAACGGGCCGTTGATATTGATTTATTTATATCATTAAAAAGGGCGTACATTTTTAATCCGGGAAAAGAGAAGGCAAAGGAAATATTGCAATGTTATAACAGGATTTGTAAATATAAGAATTATGGATCATACAGAAAATATGAAGAAGCTCTTTTAACAGGTTAAGGAGAAAAATATGAGCAGAAAAAAGATGTTTTTTATGGCAATTTGTTGTTTTTCGGCTTTATTTCTTGTTCTTACCGTCTCAGGCTGCGGCCTTTTCATAAAAACAATTCCGAAAGGTGAAATTATAGGGAAAGCTCCGGAAGATAAATATATAATGATAGACGGTGTTAATTATCATTACACGGAGTATCCCGGAACCGGGCGGAATGTTTTTCTGCTGCATGGTTTTGCCTCTTCGACTTACACCTGGGAGAAGGTTATTCCGTATCTGACGAAGCAGGGATATCATGTCTGGGCGCTTGACATGAAAGGAGCGGGATGGTCCGATAAGCCAAAGGATGCAAAATACGACACCGTTACGCTAATGCAGGAAGTGAACAAGTGGATGAATGTCATGGGTCTGAAAGATGTTGTTTTTGTCGGCAACTCTCTGGGGGGCGCAATAGCTGTTCTAATGGCTCTTGAACATCCCGATAAAACCGGGCAGATTGTTTTGATTGATTCTGCAGGATACCCGATAAAAAAACCCTTTATTATAAGAATTGCAAAAATGCCGCTTGCCGGTGAAATAACCAAACTTATTTTTGGGCGGTGGATGGTCAGGTGGAATTTAAAGGAAGTTTATTTCAATGACGATTTGATTCCGGAAGAAACAATAGATGCATATTATAACAGGATGCGCACTGAAAATGTCCTGGATGCAAAAATTGCTCTTGCGAGATCAATCGACTTTGACGCTTTTACTCCTTATATAAAGAGAATACCTGAGATTAAAAACCGTACGCTCATCATATGGGGGGAAAACGACGAATGGATTCCCCTTGAATCGGGATATAACTTCAAAAAAAACCTCTCAAATTCAAAGCTTGTAATATTGCCCGAATGCGGGCATATTCCCCAGGAGGAAAAACCGGAACAGACGGCTAAAACAATGATAGATTTTATTGAAAAAAGGTAAATGATATGAATGAAAAATACTACGGATGGAGTAAGGAACTAGGCATTTCTTTACTGGATAAGCTGAAGTCTGATTTGAAATCATCGATGTTAAAGAAGGATGATACGGTCAGAAATACAGTCCGGCAGATCATGTCGGAATTTCCGAAGCTGACGGTTCCTCTTACGCTGGAGAGCGGGAAAAAATCGTTCAGGCTGAAAAAGGGCGAAGAGATTACGGACGATGATATTTTAGGCATTATAAGAGGGCTTGTAAAATCTGAAAAAACCGTTCTCGAGTTAACGAAAAAAGAGACTTCGGAATATCTTGAAATACTGTCGACATACCTTCCTCAGATGGCGGGCAGGGAAGAGATTGAAGTGTGGATAAAAGAGAACATAGATTTTTCTCAGTATAAAAATTCGATGCAGGCAATGGGAACCGTAATGAAGCATTTCGGAAAACTGGCCGACGGTAATATCGTCAAGGAGATCCTGGGTGAGACCGGTAAAAAATAGGGGATTATTCAACAGAAATGCATAATTTCATGCCCGTCCCCATGCTCTCACAGGGGCAAGAGTAGGGGATGTTCATCAAAATATAAGTCAACAAGATTTTGAAAATAAATTTGAGCTCATGCCTTTAAACATCTACGCAAGTTTGTCATGCTATAAATCGAAAGATGTCCTGCGCATGCTCCAGTGAAAGCTTGGTACGAGCCCAATTTTTCTTCTGAAAACTTTCTAAAGAAATAGTCTATTTTATATAAAGCGTCATACATGGCGCATGAGAATTAAGGTCGGATTGTCGAAATGCGGACTTAAAAAACCATAAGGCACTTTATTCGTCAATAAATTAAGAACAAAAGGATTCAAGGGATCGAGGAGTCAAGGATTCAAGTGGGTAAAAGAGAAAAGTGGGAAAGCAAGAAAAAGGGTCAAAGGGGCAACGGCACATCCGCCATAACGATTGGCGGACCGCAGGGAAAGCACAGAGCTATAAAAGGGTTCAGGAAACAAGGATTCAAGGGGGCATGGGTTCAGGGATTCAAGTGGCGTAAAGCAAAAATCAGCAGACAACCATTAGCTTTCTGCCGGAGCATCTTATTCAGCCCTGCTTTCTCTTGAATCTTTTATAGCCGCAAGGATATCCTTAGTGGTTGCTTTGGTTTTTAATCCTGGGATATCAAAAGGAGAATTTGGAGTTTTTTTGAAGACAATCGTAAACGTCTCTCCGTCACGCCTTTTTATAATCACTTCTTCTTCGCGGGCAATATTAAGAACCTCGGTGAAACGCTGTCTTGCTTCTGAATATGTATAGACTTTCATAATATTTACTCCATAATCTGAATGCCGATTTTACGGGCAATGTCTTTCATCTGTTGATCAAGGGTCAATAATGGGCTGCGTAATTTACGAGCACATTCCAAAAAATAGGCATCGTAAGCATATATGTTGTATTTAATTGCTATGTTTAATGCCGCTCCTATTTCTATCCGTCGTAAATCGACCGGAATGTACTGAATCATATTCCACGCTAAAATGACCTCGTCGGTCTTTAATGCATTTCTTTTCATCATTGCCGTCAATGCGTTACCAATTTCAAACGGCAAAACCTCGGGTGCAATCAGATCGTGACCTTCAGTAAGACGGATTATTATATCCTTTTCAGGCTCATTCAAAGCCACTGCAATAAACGTATTTGTGTCTGCAACAATTTTCATGAGTACAATTGTACTTAATATTTATTTTTTGTCAAGCCGAACAATGAATAGTGTCCTGCGGTGCCCTTTCAATCTGAAGAAAAAGGGTTTTTAGCCGGTCTTTTTTCTCAGATAATTAAAGACTTCAAGTGCTCTTTTTTTCGTTGCCTCGATTGCCCCGCTGTTATCAATTAAAATTGTGGCGAATTCTCTCTTTTTTTCAATCGGCATCTGGGAGCGTATTTTTAAGAGGGCGTCCTTATCTGAAATTTTATCTCTTTCAACCAGCCTTTTTATCTGGATCTCTTCTGGCGTGTAAACGAGAACCACTTCTTCCAGTCCTTTGTGCATTTCGGCCTCTATGAGAAGCGGCACATCGAGGATTAGAATTGAGTCGGGAGATTCTTTTCCTATCTTTTCAATCAGCTCAGCCACTTTTTGAATTACATGAGGATGGACTATTTTGTTCAGAATCTCTTTTTTCGAGGAATCTCCGAATATGATGCCGCCAAGATAAGTTCTGTCGATTTCACCGTCCGGAAGAAGCACCTCTTTTCCGAATATCCTTACAATTTCATGCCATGCCGGAAGATCCTTTTTTACGACATCGCGGGCAATAGCATCTGCATCAATTATTACTGCACCCGCTTTCCTTAAAACAGAGGATACGGTGCTTTTGCCTGTGGCAATTCCACCTGTAAGCCCGGCTATTATCAAATCGTACCTCCAATTGAGACCTTTGAAAAACGCCCAATTTTGTTCAAGTACAAGGAAGGCGATAATCAAGGCTTAAGTTCATGGTTACTGGTTCCTGGCTAAAAGAAACAACCAGAAACAACAAACCAGAGACCAGAAACCAAGTCTTTAAATAAATCGGGCTTTTTACTTTGCCGTTTATTTGCCTTTAAAAACCGGCTCTCTTTTCTGTTTAAAAGCCCTTGGGCCTTCCCTGGCATCTTCACTCAGAAAAACCGGAATTGCGTATTCGAGCTCCTTTGCCATACCCTCTTTTATCGACATGCCTGTTATGGCATTGACCGCCTTTTTTATGCCCGATACCGCAAGCGGCCCGTTTTTGATAATGATGTTTGCATAGCGTTCTGCTTCTTCCAACACCATGTTTGCGGGGACGATTTTATTTATAAACCCGAGACGGAAAGCGTCATGAGCATCCATCAGCTCTCCGGTGAGCAGAATCTCCATAGCTTTTGCATATGGAAGCTGTCTTGGCAGCCAAACCGTCGAACCCCCTGCCGGAAAAACAGACCATTTGACCTCCTGAAGTCCGAATTTGGCGTCAAAAGATGCAACCCGTATGTCGGCGCCATAAAGAAGTTCAAAGCCACCTGCTATGGCAAAACCGTTCACGGCGGCAATTACCGGTTTATTGAGTTCAAAGCCCCTTAAGAATGCGTTCTGGAGAAGCTGCGAATTACCAAGTATTATTTTATCGGCTTCTGTTTCGGCTTTCCGGGCTCCGGTTAAAAGGGGAATCAGGCGAGTCAGATCGGCCCCTGCGCAAAAGGACTGATCGCCTGCTCCAGTGATGATCGCGCAACGCAGATCGCCGTCATCCCTGTAATCCGCCCATGCGTTTGCAAGCTCAACTGCCGTTTCAGGGTCAACTGCATTTCTTGCTTCGGGACGGTTTATTGTCAGGTAGGCTATTTTATCTTTTTTTTCATAAATAAGAGCCATTTGAGTATATTCCTTTATCGGATGTCTTTGTAAAGTTATTGACTTTTAATACCCAAGCTTCTAAATGAAGTCAAGGGAATTGAATCTGATTATAATTTCGAACAAGACTCATATGATGAACTTGTTTTCGACGGCTTTGTAAAAAGGAGAACAACCATATGACTGATATTTTTCCGGATGTTGAACCGATGGTGTTCAAGAGCGGAATTAATGTTCCGTATGCCTGGTGGACAGGAGAAACGGCAGAAAGATTTTTTCTGGCGCTCAGGGACGACAAAAAAATAATGGGTACGGGATGTCCGGTATGCGAAAAAGTCTTTGTTCCTCCAAGAAAAGCATGTCCCCTTTGCTTTCATGAAAATATGGCGTGGGTTGAAGTATCTTCAGCGGGTGTTCTGGAGTCTTTTACAATCGTTAAAAGGCAGCTTGCATCACTCCCCCGCAAAGCGCCAGTTGTTTTTGGATTGATAAAGCTGGACGGAGCAGACACTTCGATTCTTCATTATATTGAATATTCAGGCCATGAAGATATAAAAATAGGCATGCGCGTTGCAGCAGAATTTAATGATGAAAGATGCGGAAGCATACAGGATATTGCCTGTTTCAGGCCAGTAAGTGTCAATCCGGAAACAAATTATGGACACAGTTAAGTTTCCAATCCGGAAATAGGCAATTTTGAGCAAGCTCAAGGAAATCAAAGGATTGCGCGGAGGCATACGCAATGTATGCCGCACAAGGAATCCCGCAGATTGACGCCGAGATCGCACAAAAGGGCTATTTCCGGATGGAAACCAGTAAGCTAAGGGGATGAAATATGGATAGAGCGGCTGTTATAGGTGTTGGAATTACAAAGATTGAGGCAAACAAGGTTAAAGAGACATTTGCCGACATGGTCTGGGAGGCTGTCAACAAGGCTTTAAAAGATGCGAAGATGACCATAGACGATGTTGATAATGTAATAACAACATCGAACGATTTCTGGGACGGCCGGACAATATCCTGCATGGCGGTTGGGGATGCAAGCGGGGCAAGACATAAAAATGTTTCATGCGTAGAAGGAGATGGGACGTTTGGCGCATTTTACGGACTCTCAAGAGTGCTTTCCGGATCATATGGGACAACGCTTGTAACTGCCCACAGCAAGGGTTCTGAAAGCGTTTCAAGCCTCATCACAAATGCGGCTTTTGATCCCATATATGACAGGGCGCTCGGGATGGACATGATATCAGCCTGTGCCATGCAGGCAAGGGCATACATGCACCGCACAGGCACAAGTCCGGAGCAGCTTGCAATGGTATCGGTTAAAAATCACGGTAATGCCTTGCTCAATCCTCTTTCTCAACTTCCGATGGATATTACGGTTGAAGACGTTCTTGAATCGGAAATGATATCGGATCCTCTCCACAAGCTTGATTGCTCTCCTGTTTCGGACGGTTGCTGTGCCGTGATAATTGCAAATGAAAAAAGGGCATCCCAATACGGCAGCATTCCGGTCTGGATAAAAGGAGTCTCTTTCTGTTCAGATTCATATTTTCTTGGTGACCGCGATCTTTCAAAGGCCGGATCGCTTACACAGGCTGCCGGAAAAGCTTTTTCAATGGCACATATTTCCGATCCAATGTCGGAAATAGATGTGGCGGAGGTTTATGACGCCTTTACATACCAGGAACTCATGTGGCTTGAGGCCATGGGGCTTTGCGAAGCCGGGAAGGCTGGAATAAATCTTGAGAAGGGATATTACGGAATAAAGGGAAAGCTTCCGGTTAATCCGTCAGGGGGGTTATTAAGCGGTCATCCTGTAATTGCCGGAGGCCTTATCCGCATAGCTGAAATCGTGAAGCAGTTAAGAGGAGAGGCTGGCGGATACCAGGTTGCAGGCGCAAAAAAAGGGGTAGCTCAAGGCGTGAACGGCTTGTGCGGACAGTCACACTGTGTATGGGTTCTGGCGGCTTCGTAAAAAGTCATTCTGCTGTGTTGCGCTAATCTTTCTTCATTGCAGCGTACTATCATGTACGCTGCATTTCTCAAGATTTGCGACGCCTTGCATAATGAGCTTTTTTTGCTTTGCCGCCTAAATTTTAATTCTTTACGAGTTTATCAGCGAACTGCGTTGATCCGGAAACAAAGCCCGGACAAAGTTGAGTTTCCAAGTAGCAGGAGAAGAAAATATGCCTAAAAAACGGGTTGCGATAGTAGGAACCGGCCAGACATATCATAAGAGCCACCGTCCTGACGTAAACGGCCAGGAGCTTATCAATGAAGCGGTACAGAGGTCATTAAGGGATGCGGATCTTAAAATAAAGGATATAGATGCCGTTGTGATAGGCAACATGGACCATTTCGAGGGCATCAACTATGTTGACTGCTGGAGCGTGGACGGTTCCGGCGGGACCATGAAGCCTGTGATAAAGCTTACTACCGGAGGCACTACAGGGAGCACTCTTGCGATTGGCGGTTATCACCTTGTTGCATCAGGATTTTTTGAAAAAGTGCTGATTATCGGCTGGGAGAAGAATTCAGAATCGGACACAACCGGAGCCATAACAACCGCTTTTGATCCCGTATGGGACAGGCTTGTTTTTGCGGGGGCGATATCCGGTCTTGCTGCCGAAGCGCAGGCGTATATGGCGAAATACGGGGCGAACGAAAAAGATGCGGCAAGAGTCTCCGTGAGAGACAGAAAACATGCATGCAACAATCCCCATGCCCAGCTCAGAAGAGAAATTACAATTGAGGATGTTCTTGCTTCTCCCATGCTTGCCGACCCGATACATCTTCTGGACGTCTGTCCGAGAACAGACGGCGCTTGCGCAGTAATAATGGCAAGCGAAGATTGCGCTGAGAAAATAACCGCCGCTCCCGACTGGATATGGGCTACTGCCAACAGACATAAGTACACCTACCTTGGTGATGTCAACTGGGGGGAGCTTGACAGCATCGCCGAGGCGTCAGGGGAAATATATAAAAAAGCGGGGATCCGTGAGCCGAGAAAAGAGATAGACGTCATAGAGCTTTACCAGCCTTATTCCTTTGCGGGCATAATCTGGATAGAAGACCTTGGAATCGTGGAAAGGGGAAAGGGCGCCGAATATATATGGAGTGGTGCGACGGATATGGGCGGCGAACTGCCGATAAACCCTTCGGGAGGCGTTATTGCGTGCAATCCCATAGGCGCTACCGGTCTTATCAGATGCGCCGAGGCCGCACTCCAGGTGATGGGAAAAGCAGAAGCGAGACAGGTTCCGGATGTTAATTTTGCCGTAAGCACTGGTTTTGGCGGGTGCATGTGGTCGGATATGCTTTTGCACGGAAAAAGAAAACCCGATTGTTAGGAGAAGTCATGGCAGCAAAAGAGAATCTTGTTATAGAATCAAAAGGATCAGGCCAGCCCTTTAATTACGCGGTTGGAATGTACGGGAGCA
>JBFYVZ010000207.1:0-6807 GCA_041298995.1 Desulfobacteraceae bacterium | reverse complement strand
TCCGGGTTGGAAGACTCGAATCCAGATATCCTAAATTGCGAGCCAGTTTGGGGTATGTCTCCTGCATGTCTTTTTGATAATAAGGACGGACGGTGACTGTCAGTTGCATGTATTTGCTCATGATTGATCTCCTTATGCGTATTGACCCATAATTTTCCAGGCTTGATTCTATAAATTCCTGAACAGTGTGGACAGTGATGGATGTGATCATCAAACGTTATCTGAAAGTCTATACAAAATCAGTTTATTTTTTTTCTCACGGAATCGACAGCTTCGAATCCTTCAGAATCTGAAACCGCAAAAATTTGAACTTTCAATGGTTCGCATAAGAGGCTCTTCGTTCCAAGCAAAACTCTGAAGCTGTCGGACCTCATATAATGGTCCAGCTTTTGGCGGGTTTCCCATTCCGAAATCAGATTGAAAACATTCTCGTCTTCGATATCACGGTAGATACCATATCTAAGACATCCTTTCTCCTTCGCGGACTGCTGAGTCAATGAAAGAAGAGTTTGCAACACCTCTTTCTGCTTTTCAGGAAGTACGTTCATGAATGTTATCATTACGTTATTTTTCATTTCTGAATCTTTCTATTTGCCCTGACTTTATATTATAGGATTTGTTTATGATATTCTGCCGACTACGTTACTCTCCGACCCTGAATGACATTGACCAGGACCACGATAACGGCGATCACCAGCAGGATATGGATGAACCCTCCCATCGTGTAACTGCTCACAAGTCCCAGCAGCCACAAGATTATCAGTATTACTGCAATAGTCCATAACATGATGATTCTCCTTTCAATTTTCTTTTTATGGTTAGCCGGTATCCTGAGCCTCGGCCGGCTGTTTTGTATAATACGATGATTTCAAAAAAACCCCTTCTACCCGCCCACAACTTTCTTGATTTGGGCGATCTTTTTTTCAGATAATTAGGCCGGCAATGTCCTGTGCTGCCGCTCATCGTCCTCGTTATCGGGCATTGGATTTCTCTTCAGAAAACTTCTCCTTTTTCTCGTATTGGTCGAACTGCTTTCCCTTCCCAGGCTTTGCAGGTCTCACCTGCTCTGGTCGTAGGAGTGGGTCCGGTTGCTTCTGCTGATATACCTTTGCGGGCGCCACTTGATCGGGTTGTGCTTCAGGCTTTACAGGCTGATCAGGCTTTGCAGGTCTTACCCGTTCTGGTCGTACGGGTGGTTCCGGTTGCTTCTGCTGATTTACCTTTGCAGGCGCCACTTCCTCCAATCGTGCTTCAGGCTTCGCAGTCTGAGCAGGTTTTGCAGGTCTTACCGGCTCAGGTCTTACGGGTGAGCCAGGTTGCTTCTGCTGATCCGATTTCGCAGGCGCCATGCGCTCTGGTCGCGCTTCAGGCTTTCCAGGCTGCTGATCAGGATTTGCGACTACCTCGGGAAGGGCTCCCGCTGTTCTCTCCCGGTGACTTTTAATTTCTTTTTGCTGAAGCTTTATTTCTGGTTTAGGCCGATTCACCTCACCGGCCGGTACGATATTATTCGTGGTTTTCGGAAGTTCGATACGGGCCTCGCGGTTGACTTTTCCCTCTGGAATGCTCTTTACCCGCTCATGGATCATCGAAGCTTTTTCTTTCCTGCTCTCATGAATAATTGTCTTATTCTTTTCGATCCGGTTGATCGCGGTATTGTGAGGCTTCTCGTTAACCTTTGCGTTGGTGTAATTGTTCCGCTGCTTGATTGTGGTGTAATTTTTTATCACTGTGTCGTTGACGACCGGCGCAGCACGGTAATCGTTGATGATGGCAGCGCGGTTAACATCGGTCACCCTGACATCCCTGTAATTGTTCACACGGTAGAAATTGTCCTGGTTGACCACGACAGCATGGCTTGCGTATGCATAATCCCGGACGTTGATGTTGATCCTGGTGATGTTGATGTTGTTCACGACCACTACATTAGGGCCTCCCCAGTGACGATGGCTGTAGTAAGTTTCACGCGGCGCAAGGGGCACCCATCCCACATAAGCTCCGGTGTGAATCCATGAAACCCTTCCGGGACTCCAGAAGAATCCTATGTCGAGAAGGGGAAGACCGACGCGAAAGCCCACCACAGGCGGGGCCCAGTACCAGTTATTCCGGACGTAAACCCAATTGCCGTAATGGTGGGTGATGTAACCGAAGGGTTCTGCCGGAATCCAGATCTGATCCCCGTACCAGTTTGTCCAGCGCCCTACAGTGAAAGGCGACCAACCAGAGACAACGATCGTAGGCCGCCAGAACCAGCGATTCCTGCCCTCATAGGGAACTCTTTCCCACCTTCCGTTCTCTTCAAGGGCATATGAATCGTCCCTGAGGCTTTCCGGAAGATATTCCATCGACCGCCCCCTTACTCTCTTTTTTGACGCCCAGAATCCTTCCCGGTTCGCGTTCCATCGATCCCAGTCTGGATCAACGGTTTCCTCGCCTGACGACACCTGTTTTTCATCCGCTAAGATCGACGGAGATCCGGCCGAGACGTCATACCTGGCATCAGTTGCCGCGTGGACGAAACTCACCTTCCCCCTCACCGCGACCACTTCGACGGAGTTATCGCCCACGTAAAAGTCGAAGACGGCGCCGGGATAGGCAATGACATCACCAAAAGGACTTGTAACCTTGACGACAGTATCGTTGCCTTTATTATAGAACCGACCAATACCGATGGCTACATCCACCTCGGTCAGATCGGGATCCAGAGCGATAAATTGAATCTGCGTGTTATCCCCGGTCCGGATCAGGGTTCCGTTGGGAACGATCAGTTCCGCTCTTCCGTCGATTCCGGAATAGAGCGTATCTTCAACCCCGAAGGGTGCGTCCTCAACGACAGCCACCCAGTCTTTTTCATCCGGGATATAACGCATCAGATCTCCTTCGATATGATAAATGCGGCCGACCACCAAGCCCTGTTCGGCTTCCGCATGCGATTGCAAAGGCATCCCCGCCACTGCAAGAAATATACACATCAGAAATCCAATCCATCTGTTCATAAACTTTTCCTTTGTTTAAAATTCATTTTCTTGTCTTTATCTTATCTGTCCGGCCTAAAAATGTTCACCGTTCGTATGGTTTAATCTAATCAGTTTTTGCCGGGTCCGCGATCATGTTGATATTTTCCCCTGTTATTCTTCCAATTTCTTCGTTCCTTTTTCTCCTGGTTTCTTTGATTTCTCCAGCGATCGTGATTTTCATAGGGATAACGGGGTTCCTTCTCATAAACTGTACGATGATCTTTTGGAACACCACGTACATGTGATGGAACATAACGCGAACTCACAACGTTCCACGGTCCGTTGTAATTTCTTGAACGGTACCATCGGGCTCCCCGGGGAGACCACCAGTAATCACCATAGAAGAAGACATCCACCTCAGGGTGGGGGGCTATAACAACCTCGGAACGGGGAACTACGATTATTTCCGGGGGCCTTGGAAACAGGAAAGGAGGGGGAGGAGGAAGCGGAATCCTGATACTGACGTGAGGACCTGCTGTTGCCTCCTGAACCCATCCGGATGTTAACATGACCCCTGTAACTGCGATCAGCCCAAATAGACTATAAATAAATTTCTTCATTATACGTTCTCCCTTTATTGCTCTATTGTTTTTTGAACTCTTTTATTCTAAAGACCCATGACTTTCGGAGTCATGTTTGTGGTGTATCATGCAACCGCAGTCACGAGCATAAGAACACGCCTGTGCATGATACACCGCTTTCACTACTTCCCCAAAACCTCCTATTTAACGATCAGACTGTTCCTTAAGGATTTGACCCCTTTGACGCTCCATACGACTTCAGCCGCTTTATTGAAGGCATTTTGAGAATTAACGAAGCCGCTCAGTTGAACGGTTCCCTGGTAAGTCTCAACACTGATCTGGAATGATTTAAGAAAATCATCCGCTGCAAGCAGAGATTTCACCTTGGTCGTGATGACCGAATCGTCAACGTATTCACCTGAACTTTCACGTGTGCTTGTCGAAGCACAGGCAGCAAAGGTGCCAATAATCATAAGAAGCACTAAAAAATGGATAACGATATTTCTCTTTTTCATAGTGGTAACTCCTCTCTGTAAGTTTGTTATTAATGGTATATATATATGGATTCTATCCTGTTCTTTTAAAAGGCTCTTTGTACACCTCCCTTCAATGCCTGCCTTTCTGATATTATCCACTACCTTTTAGATACTCAAACTTCATGCCAGAGTTTGATTTTTCAGCTTTTTATTGTTCAACATCCTGATTTATATAAAAAAATATCTTAAAAAGAATGCCAAGGCAGGTGGAAACAGTAACATAAGCAGGGTCATATTTGACCGCTAGGTCATATGTGACCCTGCTTTAAGAGTTCTTAGACATTGCAGAGGGGATAATAGCCGGGCTTTGTGTCGGGGCAATTATTTCTTGATGTCTTCTACAACCTTATCAATTTTCTTGCCGGCGCGCTCCACCGGGCCCTCTTGGCAGCCCAATAGCCCCACAATCAGGACAATTATCGCTAACATGGCGAAGACACTTTTGACATTTTTTATCATTTTTTAATCTCCTTTTCTGTTTTTTAATCACAAGAATTCCTCACAGCTCTGCTGCGGGGAGCTTCATCAAAATGTTATTAGGGCTGCTCTGATTCTCTTTTCATAAGTTGCGAGCAGTTTCCACCGAACGATGGGAATGTCTTTGAGAGACTCGCCCTGAATGCTGTATATTTCAGATATTTTGGTGGCACGGGCCTCCAAAAGCCGCGAAGCTTTAAGCAGAATCAGCTCTGTACCAAAAAAACCTCCGGTTACTATTGTTTCGATTGTTTTGCCCCCTGAATAGATTTTTACCTCGCCGTCTTTGAGCAGGTACAGGTTATCCGGGACTAAAGGCAGATTCTGGCCTTCGGAATATGAAGAGCATTCCATCTGCTCAGCGATACTGAACTTTTTCTGGCTGGACAGCATCTCGCCGAACAGCCATGAGTTCTGCAATAAAATTCTCTTGTCTATGGTTTCCTTGAGGTCGTTGAATAAGTTGTTTCGTTTAAGGAACTTTGAGTAAAGTTCGCAGGGTATTTTAAGGGTTTTGACAACGCTGAGTGTGCGGTAGGTGCCGGGGGAGGCGGTGCCGAGGATTCCCGACAGCTCACCGGCTATGAAGCCGCTTGCGAGCCTGTTCCAGATATCGTACTCGGATATTATGAATTCTGCCTCCCCGGACAGGATTAGAAATACGTATTCGTTTATCACACCTTGTCCTATCATGATCGTTCCAGGATTGAAGGTTTCGACCGGGCAGTTAAGCAGCATGTTCAATTCATGCTTTGGCACTTCCGGGAAAAAAGTCTGTAAATTCATGAATGCGATCGATTTCGTATAATCCTGATCGGAAGAGATCAGTACGTCTGCCATCCCGAAGACAGCTGATCCCCCGATTTCTTTCTGTATATTTGTCAGCTCAAGCGACGTGTGGCTCAGGAGAATTCTTTTCGTCGTGTCTTCACTGAAATCTTCCGCGTTGCCGTGGATGAGGCCGCCGCTGATATCGATCTTTTTCAGGTCGGCCGGAGTAAGATAAAACTCTATAATTTTATTGTAATATTCACGGGAGATGCCGTTTTCCGAAGGTTCGTCGGTGATCATGCCTTCAAGGACGTTGAATGCCGCAATGTCGGCCAGGTGAGCGTATGATTTGTAGCCGTCTTCCCATAGGGTGCGGAAGAAGAAGATGCTCGTTTCGAGCGGATGTGGCGACAGCACTGGCCTGACTTCGAGACCTTCTATGTTGTTCCAGACATCGAAGTCAAGATATTGAATATCGAAATAATTTGAAAAAGCTTCTTCTTTCATCGTAAGCAGGGCGGATAGTTTTTTCATCACCGAGCTGCTGACAAGCGGGGTTGCGAAATATTTAATCTTATGGTCGGCACGCATCAGGATCGGCAGGCCGTTGAAGTGGTCGTCGTGGGCGTGGGTGTTGAAGATTCCCTCGATTTCGTTGACCCCGATGCCCAGAGCCCTCAGGCTGTGGGTGATGTTCGGGCCGGCGTCGATCAGGTAGATTTTTCCCTGGAACGTCAGGATGCTGGCCATGCAGGGACGGTTAATATCCCATCCGTCGCCTTCGCCCGAATGGATCACCGAAAAGTACTCCCTTCGGATTTCATGATAGCCGAGCTGGTAGGGCGCTTCATATTCTTCTTTTCCGGTCAGGTTGATATCTACTGTGATGGATTCACCGTTGTATTTGAATTCATAAATGTTTATTCCCTTTCGCTGAATAAAAACCCCGTTTCTCAGTTCCACAGCCTCATCTCGCACTATCCGCGTTTCAAGCAATTCCTCGGTTTTGCAGATGTTGCCGAAAGCGAACCTGCGCTTCAGGCGCATCATGTCGTATGCTGCGTCTTCGGGGATTCCCGCCTGCATGATTTCCTCGGCGGACACCAACCCGTAGTTCCCGCGGTAGATGTACTCAACCTGCGCTCTGATCTGGTCTTCGATTCCGATAAGCAGTGGTTTTTCCCCCGTGTTGTTGGGGTGGCTCGGCATGATCAATCCCTGCCGGTAGAGCATCTGCAACACCGGGAACTCGGCGAGGTTTGAAAATTGCTCCTGCTGAAGGGAAACGTCTGAAAGCAGTATCGCGTTGGGACCGGTTTCAAAGAAAACACCGTTTTTTTCCACGGGCACGATCAACCCTCTTTTCATGAGATGTTTGACGCTGTCCGCCGGGCATCCGCACAGCACATAAAGCTTCGCTTCCGGGATCTCGACCCAATACACGCCGATAGTGACTTTAATCTTTTTCATTTACCAATAATTCCA
>JBFYVZ010000203.1:0-8384 GCA_041298995.1 Desulfobacteraceae bacterium | reverse complement strand
GGCTTCCTTCGAAATCTGCGCCGAGAGCGTCAAAAAAATATTTGGCGGTAAGCTTCATTCCTTCAAACAGATTAGCCCCTTTTGTAGCTCCCAGGGCAAGAAGAAAGCCCCGCCTGTTTTTACGGCCGGGATCGGTAAGTTTAAGACTGTATTTGCGTGACCATAACGTCTGGCTACGGTCAATAAGGGCTTTTGTCTGGGCCGGAGCATTGTAAAAAAAGATAGGGGTTGCGAGAACAATTATGTCAGCCTCGCGTAAAAGAGGATAAATTTCAGTCATTCCGTCATCTATTGAACAGAAGCCTTTCTTTTCACACACGCCGCATTCAATGCAGGGCATTATCTTTCTTTTTGGAATCTCAATTATGTCGGTTCTGACACCGGCTTTTTCGATTTCGTTCATAAAAGAGGAAAGAAGAAAATCGGTATTTCCTTTTGTCCTGGGGCTCCCCATTATGCCGAGCACAAACATTATCTGATCCCCCTATTTTATATGACAACCCTTGCAGGTCACTGGGCCGGATTTTAATCCGGCATTTACTTTTTCACGGTGGCACTTCTGGCACTGATTCATGACTTTCTTGTTTTCGAGTTTTCCTTCGTTTTTCAGCTTTTGGACTACACCCGGTGTCTGAGGAAACAGGTTATGACAAAGATTGCAGTCTTTAACAGAATTCTGATGCAGATGATGTTTAAAAGGCACGTTTCCTGTTATGCCGCCCGGAATGGTAATCTCCTTTGCCCCTTTGTTCTGCGCCCAGAGAAAAGTTGAAAAAAGAATAAATATTCCTGTTAATACAATAATTTTTGTTCGCTTTTTCATATTCAGATTCCTTTATTAACTAATATGGTTCTTCGTAAGCAAGATCTTCTTTTGTAACTTTCCCCCTGAAAAGATAATAAGCCCAAGCCTGATATGCCATAACGGCAGGAATAAATATTATAACAACAACCAGCATGATCTTTAAAGTAAGAGGACTGGATGAGGCATTATATGCCGTAACGCTGAATTTATTATTTATGCTTGATGGAATTATATTGGGATACAGCCCTATTATTCCGAAAAAAACAGATCCAAGAATTACGATTGAAGATGAAAACCACGCCTTTAAAAAATCTTTTTTGTTAATAAAAAATCTTGAAGCAAAGAGAGCTGCAACTGTTAAAAGGATATCTAAAAACAGAACAGGGTTTGCCAGATAATTATCAAACAGCTTCGTAAAAAACCAGCTTGCGCCTAAAAAGATCAGAGTGGTTATCAAAAGAAACGGCCAGAGTATAAGAGCCGTTGACTTTGATCTTTCATGAAGTTCGCCATCTGTTTTAATCGATAACCAGATAGAACCGTGAAAGAGAAAAAGGAGTAAAAACAACAATCCCCCAATAATTCCGTAAAAGTTCAAAAGGTCAAAAAACGAGCCTTGGGATACTCCGGACTGCTCGATCGGGAGCCCCTTGAAAATATTCGCAAATGTAATTCCGAACAAAACAGCCGGTGCGAGGCTGCCTGCAAAAATGGAAATGTCCCAGATATTTCTCCAGCTTTTTTTATCAATCTTGCCCCTGAATTCAAAAGCGACTCCGCGAAGGATAAGAGCAAAAAGAATGAGCATAAGCCCCGAATAAAGTGAAGAAAACATAATAGCGTAGGCAAGTGGAAAAGCGGCAAAAGTGACTCCGCCCGCAGTAATAAGCCAGACTTCATTACCGTTCCAAAGTGGGCCGACGGAATTTATCATTATTCGTTTTTCAAGGTCATTTTTTCCAAGAAAAGGGTACAATATTCCAATTCCGAAATCAAAACCATCGGTCATAAAGAATACAGCCCAGAGCAAACCCCAAAGAAAAAACCATATTCCCTGCAGATCCATTGTTACCCCCAGATTCTGAAGAAAAAATCAACCCAAAATCACAACACGGGATTCTTTACAGCATTTTTAATTATCAGATAAAAACCTGTAATTCCCAGCAGCCCGTAAATAAGTATAAAGGCTATAAGAGAAACAAGAACCTGTGAAGAGGCCAGCGGCGATACAGCATCAGATGTTTTCATAAGGCCATAGACGATCCACGGCTGCCTTCCCACCTCAGCCAGCACCCATCCTGCTTCGATGGCGACATAGGGCAGCGGAATAGATAATACCATTACCTTTAAATATAAAGGACTTTCAAGCAGTCTGTTCCTTCTTAAGAATCCGATAATTGTAAGAAGGATGAACAGGGTTCCCAGGCCAACCATTGTTCTGAAGGAAAGAAAAGGAATAACTACCGGGGGTCTTTCTTCCACCGGAAAATCCTTAAGCCCCTTAACTTCGGCGTTAAAATCGTGGTAACCAAGAAAGCTCAAAAGTCCTGGGATAGCACCGATCTCTATGAAGTTTCTTTCATTTTTCTCATCGGGAATTGCAAAAAGATTAAGAGGGGCTCTCGTGGTTGTTTTCCAATGTGCCTCCATTGCGGCCAGTTTCGCAGGCTGGACTTCCGCCACGTGAACACCGTGCATATCCCCTTCGATAGCTGTAAAAATGGAAAAAATAAGCCCGAATACTAAGCCTATTTTAAAAGATCTTGTAAAAAATGGTATGGATTGTTTCTTAAGCAAATGGTATGCGCTTACGCCCATTACAAAAAAAGCGCTTACAATATAAGCCGCGCTGATTGTATGAAAAAACTGGAGAATGGCAAATTTCTGGAAAATAACAGCGGGAAAATCTGACAGTTCAGCTCTCCCATTCCGCAGGACATAACCCACAGGATGTTGCATCCAGGCATTTGCGATGATTATCCATACGGCAGAAAGGGTTGAAGCCCCTGCAATAAGCCACATTACGGCAGCGTGGGCTTTCGGAGAAAGCTTTCTCCAGCCAAAGATCCAGATGCCTATAAGGGTTGATTCAAGAAAAAAGGCGGCTGAAGCTTCAATGGCAAGGAGAGATCCGAAAATATCCCCTACAAATGCGGAATAGCGCGACCAGTTGGTCCCGAACTGAAATTCGAGAGTAATTCCGGTGACTATTCCAAGGCCAAAATTTATCAGGAAGATTTTTCCCCAGAATTTGGTCATGGAAAGATACAGCTTGTCTCCGGTTCTTGCATATCTGGTTTCCATTATTGCAATCATTATGGAAAGCCCAAGCGTTAACGGGACAAACAGGAAATGAAACATTGTGGCTGTGGCAAACTGCAGTCGTGACAGCATGACTACATCCATGAACGCCTCCTGACATGCCGATTTTTAGCAAGTTAGAAACTATTTTCTGCGTTTTCCTACCTCTCAAGGGGGTACTGAAAAGAGCCCCGTTTACCGTGATTAGGCTTTGCCCTCAAGTGTGCATTGTGTAAAATCAATATCTTTTCCGCAGTCGTTACACTTATGCTTTTTTTCAAACTCATCTGAAAATATTTCGACCTTTTTACCGCATGAAGGACATTTGCACATAAAAGACTCAAGATGCTTGAATTGCTGATATCCGGGACAATGCTGGGGAGTTGACATGTTTTCCTCCATCAGATATTTTGTTGAAAAAAGTTACAGCCCAAGTTTTTTAGCAAGTTCACGTCCATAATCCTGGGCCATTGTTATTCCTCCCCCCAGAGAACTCGATTTTAACCTGAGGGAACCTCTAACCATATCCATATTAAAAATATTCTTCATGGTGTTAAATATGCGATCAGGCGCTTCGCCACTCCATCCGAAAGCGCCAAAAGAGCCACCTTTTTTTCCTCCAAGATCGGCTTTTTCTGCAAGGAATAAAAAAGTCTTCATACCCTGCATCATATCCCCGTGATATGTTGCTGATCCGAATACATAGGCATCATATCCGTCGAGAGCGCTTTCATTTTTTATTTCATTAACATTAAACAGAGAAACTTCGGCCCCTGAAAAGCGAAGGCCTTCTCCAATAAGCTCAGCTATCCGACTGGTTTCACCTGTTCTTGTTGCATATATAATTAAAGCTTTTGGCATGATATTATCACTCCATTCCTATTTTATTCTTGGATCAACACCTTCTATTTTGCAATCCGGAGTGTAGCACGTGTTATCAAGAAACTCACATTTTTCCCTGCATGACGGACATTCGTTTGGCGGTGCGTCAGCCTCAAGAGTGTACCCGCAGTTTTTGCATTTCCAGCTCGGCATAATATCACCTCCTCTCTTTATGCTTTCCACAGGCCGTGAACATTACAGTATTCACGTGCAGCAACTTCTTTGGCCTCTATTGAAAAAAAGGCTTCGGGAGACTGTCCGGGATTCAAAAACTGCCTGTATATTTTCCCGTCTGCTATGATTTCAATCCATTCTATAAAATGTTTTTCTTCCATGGGATGAGCTACGTTTCCGACCTTTACTTTTATACCACCGGAAGTTTTTTCTATAACAGGCACATGTTTTTCCTTTGAGGCGTCAACAGTATTTTCAACCATCAGCTTCATTGGTTGACCGCAGCATACAAGTTCTCCAACACTGCCATGCAAAACTTCAACTATATTACCACAAACCAAACATTTATAAACTTCAAGTCTTTTTGCCATTTTAGCTCCTTTCTAGATAGGTTTAAATTGTTGTTAGGGCGTATTTTTAATTGTGTTTACGTGGCGTTAAAATTAATAATTTTCTACAAGCAGTTCAAAATGCGCTTTGGGATGAGCGCATGCCGGGCATAAATCAGGAGCTTCATTCCCTTCATGAAGATAACCGCAATTCCGGCAACGCCAGACGGCCTTTTCCTTTCTTTTAAAAACCCGGCCTGCTTCAATATTGGCAGCGAGCTCCCTGTACCTTTTTTCATGCTGTTTTTCCGCAACGGAAATTTTTTCAAATACAACTGCTATTGCTTCAAAGCCTTCTTCCCTGGCTGTTTTAGCAAAGGAAGGATAAAGACTGGTATGCTCATGATTTTCACCGGCAGCGGCAGCCTTCAAGTTATCAAGAGTTGTTCCAACAACTCCGGCCGGAAAGAATGACGAAATCTCTAATTCTCCGCCTTCCAGAAAACTAAAAAATCTTTTAGCATGTTCTTTTTCCTGACTGGCTGTTTCTTCAATAATAAAAGCGATTTGTTCAAATCCTTCTTTTTTTGCCTTGCTTGCGAAATACGTATAACGATTGCGAGCCTGAGATTCGCCTGCAAAGGCTGAAAGAAGGTTCTTTTCAGTCTTTGTGCCTTTAATAGATGCCATTTATTAACCTCCGCAAATTATTTTATTAATTATTGAGTTAATAATAATAATTCCTATTAATTTCTTTGCAAGCAGTTTTTTAAAAAAATGTGCCATATAAATAAAAAAACGACCGGAAGATGAATCTAAACTGGATCAGATAATAAACAGTAATATTTTCTGATAAAAAAATATTTTCGATTTTTCTTTGCTTTATATCATGCAGTTAATTATATTGCAATCAATTGATGATTTAGTAAACGAATGTAAAATTAGAGATTTGTTATGACAATCAGGAAAGTATTAAAAGGAGGATATCATGAGTTTCGGATCTTTTGAGGAAGTTGTAACATATGCAATTGAAAAAGAAAAAGAGGCCGCTGTATTTTATGATGAAATTAGCAGTCGGGAGAAATTCTCAGGAGCCAAAGAGCTGTTTGCCGGTTTTGCAGATGAGGAAAGAAAACACCAGAAAATACTTGAAGGCATATTATCTAACAAGGGGAAAATATCTGAATATAAGTTTGAGTGGATTCCGGATTTAAAACGCAGCAATTATCTTGTGGATATGGAATATGAAAAAGGTATGCATTATAAAGATATATTGCGAATCGCAATGAAGCGTGAAGAAAAAGCCCTTAAATTTTATAATGATGTTGCCCGCGACAACAAGAACGAAGACCATGTTAAAATTTTCAAAATCCTTGCCCAGGAAGAGGCGAAACACAAGCTCGGTCTTGAAAAATTGTACGATAATTATATGGCTGAACAGGGTGATTAAGCTTGACGGCTTTGCCGTCAGATTTTGGCGCGTTGGAGGCGCAGGCTGTTTCCGACAACGGAAATACTGCTGAATGCCATTGCGCCTGCTGCAAATATAGGATGAAGTTGTCTTAATGAGTCAGGGAAAAACTCAAACGGCTGCAGGATACCTGCTGCAACAGGGATAAGTATAATATTGTAAAAAAAGGCCCAGAAGAGATTCTGCCTTATAGTATTCATTGTTGCCTTGCTGAGTTTTATGGCCCTTGCTGCACCAAGCAGATTCCCGCTTGAAAGTACAATGTCTGCTGTTTCAATGGCGACATCAGTGCCTGTTCCTATGGCGATCCCAATATCGGCCTGGGCAAGCGCAGGCGCATCATTTATTCCATCACCGATCATTCCGACCTTATTGTTGTTTCGCTGCAGATCTTTAACCCTTAAAGATTTTTCATCGGGTTTTACTTCAGCGAAAACATTTGAAATATTAACTTTTGAAGCTATGGTCTGAGCCGTCATAAGATTATCGCCTGTCAACATGAATACTTGCAGGCCATGTGTTTGCAGTTGCCTGATCGCATCAGCAGCTTCCGGTTTAACCTGATCTGCAACAGAGATAAGTCCGTATAAATCCTTTTCCTGTGCAACAACCATTACCGTTTTACCTTCTGACTGTAAGGAAAGAATTTCTTTTTCGGATTTTTGAATATTTACCCCGAGAGTTTTAAACCACCCCGGTTTCCCAATCGTTGTAAATCTGTCCTGAATATATGCCTGTACTCCGAGGCCGCCGGTTGCCTTAAATCCTTTTAGCTCGAACAGGGTAATATGTCTCTGTTTTGCCTCTTCAACAATTGCTTTTCCAATGGGATGTTCAGATCCTTTTTCAACCGATGCTGCAATTTGTAGAAGCTCATTGTCGTTATTGCAGAAGGGTGCAAGAGGTATAATATCAAGAACGGCAGGCTTTCCGGTTGTGATAGTTCCGGTCTTATCCAGCACAATAATATCGAGCTTTGATGCCATTTCGAGGGATTCGCTGTTTTTAAAAAGAATCCCGTTTTCAGCGCCCTTGCCGGTTCCGGCCATGATGGCTGTGGGTGTTGCAAGTCCGAGTGCGCATGGGCAGGCAATCACAAGAACTGCTACAAATCTTATCATGGCCGGAACAAATTCACTTCCAAACCACCACCAGATAAAAAAAGTTATGAATGCAGTTATCAGAACAAAGGGAACAAATACTGATGAAACACGGTCTGCTACAGCCTGAATCGGGGCTTTACTGCCCTGTGCTTCCTGAACAAGCTTAATTATCTGAGCAAGAGCAGTCTCTTTGCCTATGCGGGTTGTCTTGAACTTTAAGAGGCCTTCAACATTTATTGTTCCTCCGATAACTGTATCATTTGCATGCTTATCCACGGGCATTGGTTCGCCGCTTAACATTGATTCATCTACCGAGGATTCTCCTTCAATCACAACTCCGTCAACCGGTATTTTTTCGCCCGGCCTGACAAGAATAATATCGTCTTTTTTTACAAGGGAGATGGGGATTACTTTTTCTTTATCTCCTTCAAGTATTGTTGCGGTTTTGGGTGAAAGTCCGATAAGTTTACGAATTGCTCCACCGGTTTTTCCCTTTGTGCGGGATTCGAGCATTTTGCCAAGTTTAATCAAGGTTATTATTACAGCAGATGTTTCAAAATATACATGCTCTCCAAGAATAGGAAAAAGAAGGGTTGCAATGGAGTAAAAATACGCCACTGATGATCCCATAGCTACCAGAACATCCATGTTTGCGCTTTTGTTTCTTAAACTTTTATACCCGCCGATATAGTAGTCCCAACCTGTATAAAACTGGACCGGAGTGGCAAGAGCAAAAAAGAACCAGTTTACCCAGGATGCATGGCTCCACATTCCTGTAACATGAAAATCTCGCGCCATGCTTAACAGAAAAAGAGGAATGGTCAAGACAAGCCCTGTAAAAAACTTCCTTGTCTGGTTTTTAATTTCGGCATTGCGAGCTTCAAGCTCAGAGTCTTTTTCATCTGATGATGTGTCCGGAATTATTGCCCCGTAGCCTGCTTTCCGTACAGCCGAGATAATATCATCAACCGAAGCTGCGGCGGGAATATATTCAACAGAGACACGTTCCGTAGCGAAATTTACCGAAGCTTTCACAATTCCAGGAACTTTACGGTTTAAAGCTCTTTCGATATTCATGGCGCAATTGGCGCATGTCATTCCTGTGACAGGAAGCTCTATTTTACTTGTAATAACCTTGTAGCCGAGACTGTTTATCTTTTCAGAAATATCGCTTAATGAGATCTCCCCGGGTTCAAATGTAACTGCCGCCTGTTCCGAAGCAAAGCTTACAGAAGAGTCTTTTATGCCGTTTAGTTTTTTCAAACCTCTTTCTATATTGGCGGCACAGTTTGCGCATGTCATCCCGGAAACAGGTATTG
>JBFYVZ010000170.1:0-12704 GCA_041298995.1 Desulfobacteraceae bacterium | reverse complement strand
GCCTTGTCAGCTTGAACCGAATTTCATGTGCATTCGACGGCACAGGTTGGTCCGTTTCAGGTACAACAATCCGGGCTGGCTGGTCGGCGCGCATCCTGGGCGCCTGCTGGAACTGCTGTTCGATTTGCCCCGGCTGAACAGTCCCAGGCAGATCCGCGGCAGCGGATATCTTTGCGCTGCAAACGAACATCACCGACAAGATACTTAAAATACAAGCGATTTGTCTCATGGTTGAATCATGATCCCTTGAATGGTTCAGCTGAAATGAATGAAATGGAAGATATATTTTTACCGGATGGCGCCATAGATCTCTTTTAACTGATGCTAAAAGCTCATTCCTGCCGCGCGTGCCGGGGAGCTTAACTATTTTCAGCCCAAAATTAGTGAATTACCCAGCCCACAGGGCGGGGCATCATAAAATACTTAATGAGGGGAATTGCATCCACCATACCCCTGCTCCGCATTCATCCCCACAGGACGGAGTATTCTGCGGGAGGAATTCACAAAAATTCTTATTGAGCTGCGCGAACTTATGGAAAATGATGCTGTTTGTCAATGAAAAACATATCACTGTTAGAAGCAAGTAAACTGTCCGGGTTTATAGCACACGATCTGTCCGGTTTGATATGGTCATCAATGGAAGTGACATATGAGACGGACGGAGTTGCTGCAGGAGATTCGGAAGAGGCGATTTGAAGAGATGTCTTTGGGATTGACCAAAAGCAGGATATGGAATTCTCAGAGATTTTATTGCATATTTTAATGGTAATCGATAAACTTTAACCGTACTGATTCTGTTTAGTTGGTGAAATATGAAAAATAAGGCAACAGATATGATGGGTATTATGCAAGGGGATATTACAAAGCTTGATGTCGACGCGATTGTTAACGCGGCAAACCGTTCCCTTCTGGGTGGCGGTGGCGTTGATGGTGCCATACACCGGGCGGCGGGGCCGAAGCTTCTGGAAGAATGCAGGAAACTTGGAGGCTGCAATACCGGAGAAGCTAAGATAACAAAGGGTTACAATCTTAAAGCAGGCTATGTGATTCACACCGTAGGGCCTGTTTACAGCGGAAAGGCTGAAGACAGCGAGCTTTTATCACAATGCTATTTCAACAGTCTGCAGCTTGCTTCGCAGAACAGTTTGTATTCAATAGCTTTTCCTGCAATAAGCTGTGGAGTATATGGATATCCCATACATGATGCCTGCAGGATAGCCATAGATACAGTGTGCAGCTTTTTAAAGGATGGAAAAGGTTCTGTAACAAAGGTGATTTTCATTCTTTTTTCCCCAAAAGATTATAATATATATGAAAAATACCTTAATGAGATATTAGAAGCCTAACAAGGCAATAAAATTAAATAATTATTGCTGCCGGGCTGTCAAGGCAGTTCTGACACGTGAATGAAGTGTTAATATTGATGTTAATATTGATTGACAAATCACATTCCTGTAATTAAATTACGCCCTGATCAGGCAACCGGAAAAAGTTTCTGTTTTGTTTGAAGAAGAATATTATAGGATTTTATATGTTTTTTAAATATATCAAGGAGGAATATAATGGTTGAAATAACACCCTCGGCTACCCAGCAGATAGCCGAATATTTTAAAGGAAAAGATGTTTCGCCTATCAGGATTTTTTTAAACGAAGGCGGATGAGGCGGGCCTTCTCTGGCACTGGCTCTGGATGAGCCTAAGGATTCAGATAATGTTTATGATATAGATGGATTCAAATATCTTGTAAATAAAGAATTCATGGAAAAGGCAAAGCCCGTTAAAGTAGATTTTCTTGAAGTCGGTTTTAAGATTACATCCGGATTTGATTTGGGAGCCTCATGTACTAGCTGCGGCACCGAGGGTTCCTGCTGTTCCTAACTATTTTTAATATCCACATATCCGGGCAACACCAGAAATGGTGTTGCCCTTTTTTTTGGAGGTTTATCATATGGCGCTGGTTGAATACAGGCTGGATGAAAATGTTGCTGTTGTTACCTTAAACAACGGAGAAAACCGCTTTAACCCCGATTTTATCCGCGCTTATCTTGATGTTCTCGACAAGGTGGAAAATGAGACTTCAGCCTTAACCCTTGTTGTAACGTCCGCCCATGATAAGATTTTTTCAAACGGTCTTGATCTTGACTGGCTTTTTCCTGTTATCCAGAAAAAAGACGTAAAAACAGCAAAAGACTTTTTTTATTTATTGAACATTCTGTATAAAAGAACTCTTATGTATCCAATGATCACTATTGCTGCCATGAACGGGCATGCTTTCGCAGGCGGAGCTATTTATACCTGTGCTTTTGATTTCAGGTTTATGCGCTCGGACCGGGGGTTTTTCTGTGTTCCGGAAGTTGACCTTGGCATACCGTTTTTGCCCGGAATGCTTGCGTTGCTGAACCGGGCTGTACCGAGGCAGAAGTTCGAGGAGTTGCAATTCACAGGAAAGCGCCTTACAGCTGTGGAATGTGTCGAAAACAATATCGTTACAAAGGCATGTCATATAAATGATCTTATGAATGAAACGCTTGCGTTTGCAAAAAGTCTTAACAAAAGAAGGGCTGTAATTCTGGAGATGAAGAAAAGGATGCACGGAAACATTCTGCACGCCATTGATGTCGAAGATGTTCCTTATATTGAATCGGGCACATTTAATATTTGACGGCTTCTTAAAAAGTCATTCTGCTGTGTTGCGCTAATCTTTCGTCATTGCAGCGTACTAAAATGTACGCTTCATTCCTCAAGATTCGCGACGCCTTGCATAATGAGCTTTTTACTTTGCCGTCGGAATTACGGCTATTAACTGTATTCATGTGTGGTTTTTGTAATGCTATGTAGCCATCGTTTGGGGGAGAAATGAAGATTTTCATAACAGGCGGGACCGGTTTTATAGGATCACATCTTTCGGGCACTTTACTGCAAAAAGGACATTTTGTTATTGTGGCAGGCATGAGTCCGGTTAATGGCGGGTTAAGGCATCCCAATTTAAAATACATTTCTGCCGATATGACTAAAAAGGGCCCCTGGCAGGATGAACTGAATGATATTGATGCGGTCATCAATCTTGCCGGAAGAAGCATATTCAAACGCTGGGATGAAAAATACAAAAAATCTATTTATGAAAGCAGGATTCTCACAACCCGAAATCTAGTGGAAGCTCTTCCTTCAGGCAGGGAGATTACTCTTTGCAGCACTTCAGCCGCCGGTTATTATGGCGACAGAGGAGAAGATATGCTCACGGAGAGCGAGCCGTCAGGCGGCGATTTCCTGGCAAATGTTTGCAGGGATTGGGAAGAAGAAGCATTTAAGGCTAAAGATAAAGGCGCGAGGGTTGTTGCAATGCGTTTTGGCGTTGTTCTCGGAAGAGACGGCGGGGCGCTGGAAAAAATGATACCTCCGATCCGCTTTTTCGTTGGCGGGCCCATCGGAAATGGCAGGCAGTGGTTCCCGTGGATTCATATTGAAGACCTTATTTCAGCGATCATGTATGTTCTCGAAAATAAGGACGTAAACGGCCCGTTAAATTTTACTGCTCCAAAAGTGATAAGAAACATTGAACTTGTTAAAACCATTGCCGGCATTCTTCACCGGCCGGCCTTTATGCCGGCTCCTTCTTTCATGATCCGGCTTATTCTTGGAGAGTTTGGATCTTCAATTCTGGCAAGCCAGAGGGTAATTCCCGATAAACTTCTAAAATACGGCTTTGAATTCAAATATCCTGATATAAGAAGTGCTGTTCTAAATATTATTTAGTTTCCATCCGGAAATGGCCCTGTTGTGTTATCTCGGCGTCAATCTGCGGGATTTCTTGTGCGACATACAAAGCGTATGTCTCAGCGCAACACCTTGATTTTCTTGAGCTTGCCCAAAACTGCCTGTTTCTGAATTGGAAACGCAATAGTGTCTATAATTTGTTTCCGGATGAACACCGTCCGGTTTAGCCCTCGCTTATTGTCACACGCTCTATCTTATCTCCCTGCCTTATTAAATCAACGACCTCCAGCCCGTTTATTACCTTGCCGAATACCGTATGTTTCCCGTTCAGGTGCGGCTGTGGGGAATGTGTAATAAAAAACTGGCTCCCGTTTGTGTCCGGTCCGGCATTTGCCATTGAGATCACTTTTTTATCGTGAATAAGCGGATTTCCTTTTAACTCGTCTTCGAACCTGTAGCCCGGGCCACCCCTTCCTGTTCCGGTGGGATCTCCTCCCTGTATCATGAAATTGCTGATAACACGGTGAAAAGATATGTCATCGTAAAAACCCTCTCCGGCAAGAAATACAAAATTATTGACTGTTTTTGGCGCATGTTGCGGATAAAGCTCCAGTTCAATAGAGCCTTTGCCGGTCTCAATAACCGCTTTATAAACCTTGTCGGGATCAATTTGCATTTGAGGCGGACAATCCCATTGCAGTTTGGTCATAAATTCTCCCTAATATAAATGATGTGTTATGTAACATCTAAAAAAAAGAACAATTATTAATCTGTCTGCCATTTAAGCTGAAATTCAACCTCTTCTTTCCCCTCACCTCTCTCATGTTCAATGTTGATTATTGCCTCGGGAGGGACGGATAATCGCACGCCATCAATCTGTATGCGAAATTTTTTTCCTTGCTCAAGACAATCGGCCAACCTGCGGAGCTTTTCAACAAATTGGTTTAAAGGGTATTCTTTTTCAATGTCTCTTTCAGTTTTTTTCTTGCGTACAGTCATATTCAATATTCTCCGATGTTCAGATAAGGTTCTTTTCCCAATTTAAAACCATTTGTTTTTTAAAAATATCAGCACACTGGTTGCTGAAAGGGTTAATGAAATACCCATGGTTATCAGAAATGCATGAGCTGAACGCTGAAAAGGCAAATCAACATTCATTCCGTATATGCTTGCTATCAATGTAGGAATCATCAGAATAATCGTAAATGATGTCAGCAGTTTCATTACAACGTTCAGATTATTTGAAATAACTGATGCAAACGCGTCCATCATTCCGCTTAAAATATTGCTGTAAATATTAGCCATTTCGATTGCCTGCTTGTTGTCTATAAGAACATCTTCCAGCAGGTCTTTATCTTCGGAGTCCATCTTCAAAATTTCAATTTTTTGCAATCGTTCCATCATAAGCTCATTCGATTTGAGGGAAGTCGTAAAAAAGACCAGGCTTTTTTCGATGTTTAGAAGTTTTATAAGCTCTTCGTTTTTCAATGATTTATGCAGATGAGCCTCAGCCTCACCGGTTTTTTTGTTGATTTCTTTAAGATATTTCAGAAAAGACAAAGCGGTTCTGTTGAATATGTGTAAAATGAAGCGCCTTGAGTTTTGAGTATAAAGATTTTTTGTCCTTCCATTATTCAGGCTCAGGATTTCATTGATATCTTCTGAACATACTGTAATCATTAAATCATTAACAAGAATTATGCCGACAGGCAGCGTCGTATAAGGAACTTCCGAATTATTAGGGTCATAATTGGGCACCCTTGCCACGATAAGAATAATATTATCTTCTATTTCAATTCGCGCTCTTTCATCAACATCAAGCGGATCGGTTAAAAAGTCCAGAGGAATGTTCAGGTCCTTTGAGAGTTTATCCAGTTCATCAGAACCGGGTTTTGAAACATTTATCCAGCAATTGCTTTCGACTTTATCAGTTGAGATAAACTTGCTTTCGCAACATCTGAATATCCTGATCATATTTTTATTCCTCTTAAGGCTGGATATATATTGTCGCCCATTTATTGACGGCTTAGTAAAAAGTCCGATTTCTTCGTTGATCGCACAAAAAGGCTATTTCCGGATGGAAAATAGCTAAAGCCGTACATATACTAGACGACAGACTGCTTTTAATACTACCAATATGGATTGTCAATGAAGAGATTTATATAATGACATGCCGGAATATCCGGTTTATCCTTGCCGTTTTTGCTGCGCCAGTGACTGTTCTTCCATCCAATGCCGGATACGGTTTGCGTCACCTATGCGGGTCAGTCTGCCTTGAGAATCAAGCAGCACAATCAGAAGGTGGCGCCGGGCAACCGAAGCCTGCATTACCAGGCATCGGCCGGCCTCATTAGTAAAGCCTGTTTTGGAGAGACCGATCTGCCATCGCGGGTTCTGGATCAAGCGATTGGTATTATGGAATTCCAGTGTGCGGCGTCCTGAAAAGATAGTAGCCTCTTCACGGGTAGTAAATTCCCGTACAAGTGGATAGTGATAAGCTGCATCCACCATCCGTGCAAGATCCCGGGCGGAAGAGGTGTTGCCGCTGGAGAGCCCGGCAGTATCCTCGAAACGCGTTTTTGAAAGTCCCAATGACTTGGCCTTGGCGTTCATTGCAAGAACAAATGCTTCAAGGCCGCCCGGATAAGTCCGCCCAAGAGCATTGGCGGCGCGGTTTTCGGAAGCCATCAAAGCCAGCAGGAGAGCGTTTTCGCGTGATATGCGTGTACCCACGGGCAGGCGAGAGGGGCTGTAGAGAACGGTGTCCACGTCTGTGGGTTCAATGGTAATTGATTCCTTGAGGTCAATTTGGGAATCCAGAACCACCATTGCTGTCATGAGTTTGGTTATTGAGGCGATGGGCAATATCGCCTCTGTTTGTTTCTGAATAAGCAGCTCACCTGTCTGCTGATCCTTTACCAATACGGAAGCGGAGCGAAGAACAAGATTCCGGGGAGTCTGAGCGGCTTTAACGGACGAAAGTTTTTTACCAGCAGATGTTGATTTCGACGATTTTGAGAATCCTGTGGCCCCTTGGACATCGACCAGCCATACACTCAAAAGGATACAAAGGATCACCATACCATATCTTCTTGCCATTCTACCTCCGTGACTTGAACCGAAACAGCCCGCATTCCACAACCAATTACCCCGATAGATGATAGTATCGGTTGTCATCTCGCACAATTTTCAGAATCTGTCAACAATTGCTTCCGGAAAATTTTCCAGGGAAAGCAATAATGATGCTCTCGTAAAAAGTCAGGTTTTCAGACGGCAAAGTAAAAAGCTCATTATGCAAGGCGCACGAATCTTGAGTAATGAAGCGTACTGCTGGTACGCTGTAATGACGAAAGATAAAGTGCAACAGAGCAGAATGACTTTTTACGAAGCCGTCAATAATACGGATCATCAATTGCGGGGAATCACTTCGATCTATCATTGAAGCTGCCTGCTGCTTGCGACCGGGAGCTTCAAAGAAGAATTGACAATTGTTTGGAGTTTTGCGGCGTTGTTTGAAAAAATCCATTCTGTTCCCCTGTTCAACTCTCTGAAAAGACAGTTTGCGGAATTAACAAAACCTGTTCCGATCTTCTGATTTTGATTCAGATGCTTTCTAATAAGAGAATTTGTTATCAGCAGGTAATGACCGGCAACTCCGCCATAGTTGCTTTGCAGCGCTATTTGACTCATGCTTCCCAGGTTTAACCTTGCTATGGGGATGAAAGTGCTTTTGGGTACGAAATCAATTATGCTGAATATTTCCGGCAACAGAGAAATAAAATGGTAGTCTTTCCCGGGCGTAAAATCTGAAAAGAGGGTTTTCAGTATTCCGGCCTGTTTGAGAGGCTCAGGATAAACCTCTTCCTTTATTTCGACCATAAGATGCATTCTTTTGCCGTATCTTGAAATGATTTCTTCAAGAGAGGCTATTTCCGGAATAGAGCTTCTTAAATCAGAATAACAAATTTCATTAACATCTATATCTTTATTAAATAATCTTTTTGTATTCTTATCGTGAAGTACTACAGGTTTTAAGTCTTTTGTCCAGCGTATGTCTAATTCAATACCAAAAACACCCTTATCTGAAACCTCATCAAATGCCTTCAGCGTATTTTCGAAGATACTCCGGTTATCATATTCTCCCCTGTGTGAAATTATTTTGCAATTTATGAGATTGAATTTTTCAGGAAAAGGCTGCTCATGTTGTGAATATATAAAATCAACCGCCCTGCATAATATTCTTTCAGCGGAATCCATCGGGTTATAATGGGAAAACAGATTGCCGGATCTTTTTTCAGACAAAAATTTGAAAATATTCATATTCAAGGAGATACATCACTTTCTGAAGGCTTTTTGCTGGATGTAGTTTCTTTGTTTTTACAAGATTCTTCAGACATGCATGATTGACAGCGGCTTTCACTGCATAACTGGCATGAAAAGCAGTCGTGGCACTTCTGTTTTTTCAGAGTTTGGGGCTTTATCTCCGGGACATAAACTTTACCTTTGATGCTTGAGATGGTTATAAAGGCCATATATACCTGAAATATTATACCGTTAACTTGACGTTTAAAATCATTCCTGCTATACGGGAAAAAATTTGCAATATGTTTGTCATCTTCTATTCTCTGACAATGTATCACCCGGGCTGTTATGAGTAAAGGTAAAGATAAAATTCAATTATCAAAATTTGTAAATATGTATGATCCTCATTGTGTATTTGATGAGATAAAAAAAGTTGTTTGCATGGCATATCCAAATATCAATTTACAACTTTTAACCCGTGTGTTCAGAGATATTTCAGATCTTTTTCATGGCAAATACAATGGATACCGACACTGTAATACTAAATATCATGATCTTCGGCATACCTCCGATGCATTCCTTGCAATGGCAAGACTGGTGCATGGCGCAATTTTAGAAAAAGAGAAAATCAGCGAAGAAAATGCCGTACTTGCCCTGATCACAACACTTATGCATGATGTCGGATATATTCAAACAGATAATGACTTAACCGGTACGGGCGCAAAATATACAGAAGTGCATGTTGATCGAAGCATAAAGTTTATGAAAAAATATTTTGAAAAAAATGCTTTTCCCAAAGATCAATTTAAAGCATGTTCTGATATGCTTCTTTGCACCGGCCTTCATGTAAAAATAGACGATATAAAGTTTTCAACACGCGAAACCGAATTTCTTGGAAAAATGCTTGGAACAGCCGACCTCGTCGGTCAGATGTCAGACAGAACTTATCTTGAAAAGCTGCCTTTTCTTTTTCATGAATTCAGGGAAGCGAATGTAAGGACTTATAAAAATGAATTGGATCTAATTATCAAAACAGTAGAATTTTATCATACAATAGAAATCAGGCTGGCAAAGGATTTCGGTAATGTCATAAGATTTTTCCCGGCTCATTTTAAAGCCCGCTACGGTATTTCAGAAAACTTATATGAAGAGGCCATAAAATCGAACATGAAACATCTGAAAAACCATATTAAAATATCAGGTATGGATTATAACAAAGCATTAAGACGAACAAAAGTTGTTTTTAATTAACAACCAATACCGAAATATCCTTTGCATACTGTAAAATTTTTTGAGAAACACTCCCGAGTATAAATTCCATTATTCCGGACAACCCTCTTCTTCCTATCACAATGAGATCAAAGCCGGATTGAGCTTCAATCATGATATCCCTCGCTATGCCGCTTTTCTTTTTTTCTATCTTCAAGGATATATGCTTTTCTACGAAACCACTGCGAACAAGTGTATCTCTGGCTTTTCCCATAGCCTCATTTACCACCTCTCTCTTTTTTTCCTCAAGTGCGCAAAAAGCGCTCTGTTGGGTCAGAAAGTAGGGGGTTAATTCCGGGCTGTTCATGTCACAAAGAGCTACGCTATCCTGAAGAATACTCAACAGGGTGACCCTGCTGTCGTGAGTAAAGGATTTAGCAACAAACTCCACGGCTCTCATAGCATTGTCTGAATCATCGAATGCAACCAGTATATTGATTCCCATATTTATTCCTCCTCTGTTATAAGATGAAATATTGTGACCGTATAATATTAGTAATAACGAAATTTTTCAAGAATATTTAAAAAAAAGACGGGCATCCTGATATAAGCAGATACCTGCTTGATATTTTTCACCAACTACTTTAATTATGATATTTAATTCGTCATCCAAAAACAATATTTAATCTGTAAGGAGTATTTTATCATGAATTTACTGAATCCAAAAAAAGAAACGTTTGAGAATCTTGATGAAAAATCAAGAGAGATAATGGTAAAAACAATCCGGTTTTTTGAAAATAAGGGCAAGGTTAAACTGAAAGAGGATGACCGAAACAGAGTCTGGTATGACGATTTTCTGGATTTTATAAAGAATGAAAAAATATTTTCAACGCTCCTTACTCCGTCTGCATATGGCGATAAGGAATGCCGGTGGGATACCGCCAGAATATGCGATTTTAATGAAATACTGGGTTTTTATGGATTGCACTACTGGTACACGTGGCAGGTTTCGATACTCGGGCTTGGACCCATATGGATGGGGAAAAATGAAGATGTAAAAAGGAAAACCGCGCAGCTTTTAAAAGAGGGCGGGATATTTGCGTTCGGCCTTTCGGAAAAACAGCATGGCGCCGATCTCTACTCGAGCGAAATGATGCTGACTCAAATGCCTGACGGGACGTACAGAGCGGACGGCGGTAAATACTATATAGGAAATGCCAACAAGGCGGCGATAGTCTCTGTTTTTGCCAAAGATTCCGATACCGGCGAATATGTCTTTTTTGCGGCCGATTCGCAGCATAAAAATTTTGAATGCATAAAAAATGTTGTAAACAGCCAGTCATACGTCGCGGAATTTGCCCTTCATTCATATCCGGTTACGGAAGAGGATATTCTTACAAAAGGGCAGGATGCGTGGGACTCGGCATTGAATACGATCAATGTCGGCAAATACAATCTCGGATGGGCATCGATAGGAATCTGCACACATGCATTATACGAGGCGATTGATCATGCCGCCAACAGGCGGCTTTACAACAAGTATGTCACCGACTTTCCGCATATAAAAATGCTTTTCACCGATGCTTACGCGCGCCTTTTTGCAATGAAGCTCTTTGCAAACAGGGCTGCCGATTACATGAAATCGGCATCTCCCGAAGACAGGCGCTATCTTCTGTATAATCCGATGGTAAAGATGAAAGTTACGACTCAGGGTGAGGAGGTAATTAATCTTCTGTGGGATGTTATCGCAGCTAAGGGCTTTGAGAAGGATATGTATTTCGAAATGGCTGCCAGAGATATACGCGCCCTTCCGAAGCTTGAAGGAACCGTCCATGTGAATATGGCGCTAATAATAAAATTCATGGCCAACTACTTCTTCAATCCGGGGCAATTTCCGGAAATTCCGAAACGAAACGATCCATCCAATGACGATTTCCTTTTTAACCAGGGTGCGACAAGAGGGCTGGGAAAAATCCGTTTCCATGATTTCAATATTGCCTATAACAGCCTCGATCTTCCCAACATAAGAATTTTCAAGACCCAGATCGAAACTTTAAAAGAGTTTCTGGTAAAAGCCACACCAAGCGAAGCCCAGAGCAAGGATATCGATTTTCTTCTTACATTGGGAGAGCTATTCACTCTTGTTGCTTACGGACAGCTTATTATTGAAAACTCCCTTATATATAAAGTCGATAATGATCTTGTTGACCGGATTTTTGACTTCATGGTGAGGGATTTCTCCAAATTTGCCCTTCAGCTTTATTCGAAGCCCGGCAGCACGCAGGCACAGATGGAGCTTAGCCTTGGAATGATTAAAAAACCGGCGATAGATGAAGAGAGATTTGAAAGGGTCTGGGAAAAATATGTCTATCTTTTAAACGGCGAGTATCAAATGAACGATTAGCGGATCTTATGGAAGCTCTTACGGCATATATGGAGGCAAAGACCAAAACTAAAGCCATTGAAATATCCACACTTGAGTATATAGAAGCCCTTGTCTCCCTGAGCGGTAAAATCAATATAGATTCAGACTGGCAAAAGGCTGAAGAGGCTGAATTGAATGAATTCCGCCTTTTGACGGAATAACAATTTGCGACTTTCGTAAGAAATTCAAGGCTTGTAATAAGAGGGCGTGGAAATGATCAAATTCGGAACAACATTACCAAACATTATCAATTCCGACATTCGAAAACCTATTAAAAAGGCAATCCACGCTTCGTTACTGACTCCACTGGATAATGAGCGATTTTAAAGCCAACTTTTCGGAGGTTGTTAGAAGGATTTGGGGGTTAACACTGAAAAGGATAGAAACGCATTAAATCATGGGCGCTGACTGTCCTGACTGTCCCGCTGACTGTCCTATGCCATTTCTCTACTCTACCGCTGACTGTCCTTTCCTTTCAAGAGGGTTCAGCCAACATATTTACTGATGTCAACTTCATCGATTTGTTCCGGAAGCAGGTATTTCTCGGCGTAGCGCTTGTACACTCCAGAGGTGAGCAACAGATCAAACAGTGCTGGATCTATATGCTTGTCCTTCTTTAAGAAGGAGAGGACATTGATGGATTCGGCCAGCGTCTTGGTTTTCTTGTAGGGACGATCCGACGCGGTGAGCGCCTCGAACACATCGGCGATGGCCAGTATACGCATAGGTATGGTAATCTCAGCCTCACCCATTTTGCGCGGATATCCGCTTCCTATCAGGGTTTCATGATGAGTGCCAGCATATTCAGGGATGCGCCGCATGTTTTTCGGTAGCGGCAACCGTTCGAGCATCATCATGCTTTGCATGACGTGTTCGTTGATCTTGAAGCGTTCTTCTTCCGTCAGAGTACCTCGCCCGACGCTGAGATTATAAATTTCTCCGAAATTGTAGAGGTTATCGGGGATCTTGATTTTGAAGCCCCATTTGGGATCAGTGCTGTTTTTATCGGAGCGCGGGATGACGTGATGGGGGTTGTCGGCGAGTAGTTTTTCGAT
>JBFYVZ010000125.1:0-10591 GCA_041298995.1 Desulfobacteraceae bacterium | reverse complement strand
ATCTTGGTTTCCCTATACTTTCTTTCACACAAAGCAAGCTATTATCGATTTCAGGGAAAGCGTATTGCAGAAATTACGGCAAAACTGATTCGATAACAATGAAAGGTAACATCAAGCAATTTACAAGAGTTTTGCTCATGATAAACCGTTTTTCAAAACGTTTTATATATCTATTGACGGTAGCTTCTTTTCTGCTTCTGAACTCCTGTGCAGAAATTCAGCTGAAAGCTATTCCTCCCCCTTCCACTACCGCAAAACTGAGGGTCTATGTTCGAGCTATATCCGGTCCTTTCCCTTATCAAGGCGGAGCCGCAGCCTGGGATTCTTCACATAAAGAATTCGAGGCAAGACAGATCGACGGCACCGAGAAATTTCTAAAACAAATCGGTATTTATGAAGTTGTGCCTAAAGAAGATGTGAAAAAAGTTCTTGGAGGACAAAACCGTTCATACATAGAGATGGCAAAAAATAACTGGGCGCTAACAAGAGAGATAGGAAAAGCTCTTTATGCTGAATATGTTATAGTAATCGAACGGAGAGCTGAACCGGATAAAATGTCCGGTGTCGAAATTTATTTAGCCATAAATCTGATAAATACCAGCTCTGGAAAACTTTATGAGGCATGCACCCGGATGGATAAATTTGACAGTGCGAGCTTTGAGAGGAGGGTGGAAATCATAAAGAAGTTGTATCGCACCGTTTTTCTGAGTGCAAAACAAGACATGTTCGAAACAGCAATTAGAAAGAGCGATAATATGTATACACAGGACGAGGAGATAGCAGTTGTTCCTAAACCTGAACCTCCTCCAATTCAACAGGCTCCCCCTTCAATTCCTGAAAAGCCGATAATTCTTCCTGAACCCAAACTGATTGCAGTTGCTCCTAAACCAGAAGTGGCAAAACCAATAGATGCGATTTCTGTGAAGCCAATGCATGAAGAGGTTTCAGGAAAAAATAGGCTTGTAATATATGATTTGGAGGCGCCTGAACAATACAGGACGGTTGCGTTAATAATAACCGAGGTTCTTAGGGAGGAGCTTTTTCTTTTAAACAGGTTTATCCTGGTAAACAGAGAAAATCTGCTTGATGTGCTCCGCGAAATGTCACTTCAGCAGATCGGCCTAATTGATGAGAAGCAGGCGGTTAAAGCAGGAAAAGGCCTTGCTGCGAACCAGATCGTAACCGGAAGCCTTAGAATCTTGGGGAAAGCATACCTATTAAATACAAAAAGAATAGATGTTGAAACATTCGCCACCCTTGGCATTGTTTCCTCAAGGTTTGCGCAGGGAGAAGAGGAAGATGTGCTTTCCAGACTGCCCGGTCTTGCAAAAACTCTTGCCGGAGCTCAATGAAGAGTTGGCTGCTCCGAATAAGCGTCATTCTGTAGCCTGGTTGCAGAATGACGCTTATTCGAATACCCATCAAGAGATATTTCTCTGCTTATTTCAACAAACCTATCAACCTAACCCTTTACCTCCTGGAGTTCATTGTTAAAATGATTTATCAGAAGGTGCCAATATTTAGCCTCCAAGGGGTTATTGCCCCCTTTATAATTCTTCATTTCTATAGAAATATCCAAGGCGTTGACACAAAAGCCGTTTGTAGGAACTTTTCTGGGCAACAGGAAGCAATCACGTGCAGCCTCCAGCTACAGATTCTCCATAAATAATAACCCTCGGCAACATCTTTAATGAGTCGATGTTACCTTCAACTCAACCCCTTCGGTAACATTTATTAAAGAGGTAACTGGGAGTTCCTTCTATTCATCAGGCAGGGCGCGACTCCGCAGCTATTCCCGGTTATACCGCTTCAATGGTTGAAGGCGGTTTCGGGGTTATGTTATAGGTCACACTGACCACGCCGGGAACTTCTTTGACGATCCTCCCTGCCATTTTCTCCAGGGTTTCATAGGGCAATCTCGTCACCTCGGCAGATCTGGCATCGACACTGTTCCAGCAACGGATCTCTATCTGGAGACCGAAATCCCTTTTTCCATCCCGCATGCCCGTGACACGGTCCTCGTGCAGGATGGCCAGATACTGGAAAACTTTCATTCCCGACAGTTCTTTTTCCACAATGGCCGTGGCTTTCCTGACGATCTTAACGCGATTAGGTGTCACTTCACCCAAGACCCGCGCCGCCAGGGCCGGTCCGGGGAAAGGAATCCGGTCAAAAATCTGTGCCGGCAGGCCAAGAGCAGCTCCCACTTTGCGCACCCCATCCTTACGCAGTTGGATCAGGGGTTCGATAATCTTATAACCGAATGCCTTCTGAGGGTCGATGCCGAGTTGCGCAAAGACATTGTGCTGCCGCTTGATTCCCGCCACGGTTTCATCAATATCCGTCAGGATGGTTCCCTGGAGAAGATATTTCGCTCCTCTCTGCACAACCAACTCACCAAACACTTTTTTATAGAAAGTCTGGGTAATGGCCTCCCTTTTTACCTCAGGGTCTGTAATTCCTTTCAGAGCCGCGAAGAAAACTTTCCTGGCGTCAATGACCTCTATGGGAATACCCAAAGACTGGAAAAGAGATTTCACCTGTTTAGGTTCATTCTGTCTCATGATGCCGTTGTCGATAAAACAGGCTTTGAGTCGGTCCCCCAGAGCTCGGTAACCCAAGGCGGTTACAACAGATGAATCAACCCCTCCAGAGAGGGCGTTGATGGCTATGCCTTTCCCTACGATTTTTCTGATTTCTCTTACTTTTTCGGTGATGAACTGCTCCGTATTCAATTTCGCTGCGCTGATTTCTTTTGCCATGATGTCGTTTTCTCCTTCCCCGGAATTATAGATTATTGGTCCCTTAATGGATAGTGCGTGATTATCTTGAGCCGCCCATCCCCTATTTGCTGGTCATGACCCATATGCCCTGCCAGCCCACCGGCAGGGGTTCTGGTAGAGACCGGCATTTGGTCAGATAGTGTGACGCCGGGGTATCCTGGTTTGCGATAGCGGCGAACACATCAGCGGCGGATGAGATGTCACCAGCGTAATAATACTTCAACCCTGTAGCAAACCGGTTCAGAATCGCTTCACGCTCTTTGGCATCAGCCGGCCACATGGGCTCATAGATGGTGACCGGCACCTTGCGACCCACCACCGCCACCCGGCCCAGTTCCCGCAAGACAAACCCTTCTGCAAGCTCCTTTCGGGTTGTTTCAGAAATTATCGTGTAGGTCCCGAATTCCTTGTTGACCCCTTCCAGCCGGGCGGCCAGATTGACCGCATCGCCCAGCATCGTATAGTCAAAACGAGTATTTGATCCCAAATTTCCCACCACTGCGGCGCCGGTGTTGAGACCGATACGCATCAGAAGTTCCTTGCCGATGCGCGCTTTTATGGACGGCCGCAGTTCGGCCAGCCGGGCCTGACAGCGCAGTGCGGCGGTAACCGCCCGGCAGCCATGATCCGGCAGCCCGAGCGGGGCGTTCCAGAAGGCGATGATGGCATCCCCTTCATATTTATCCACGGTGCCCCCTTCTTCATGGATGACGTCGGTCATAGCGGTCAGATATTCATTCAACAGCGCGGTCAGGTCTTCCGGAGAAAGCCCTTCGGAAATTGTTGTAAATCCCTGAAGATCGGAAAAGAAGATGGAAAGCACGCGGCGTTCGCCGCCTAATTTAAGGCGTTCCGGGTGCTGAATCAGTTGATCGATCACCGCGGGGCTTAAGTACTGCCTGAAGGCATTCTTGATGAAGCGTTTCTGCCGGCCTTCGGTGGCGTAATTGACAACAAGGCCTGTAGTCAGTGTGAGGGCGGCAGCGGTCAACTGCGCGGCCAATGGCAGCCAATACCCAGCTTCATAGGCGGTGAGCGCAAGGATCGTCGGCAGCCCCAGAGCAAAGGCAATGGCAAGGATGCTTTTAAATGAGCTGCTGAAAAAGGTAATGAAAATGCCGCTGCTCAGTGCGAGCACAATAATGAGAAATATGGTAAGACAGAGCGGAACCGGAGCGATGAAATCATTCGTGAGCAGGTTATCGAGAATCGTTGCGTGAATCTCCACTCCGGGATAGACGCCGCTGACCGGCGTTGGGCGCAGATCCAGCAGGCCAGGTGCGGAAAAGCCGAAAAAGACATATTTGTCCTTGAAAAGAGATGAATCGGTGATGGTGGGCGCTTCACCCTGAAGGATCCGGATTTCCGATTGAATCACGGACGCGGCACTGATCATTCGGTGCGTGCCGGATGGGCCGCGAAAGCGGAGGATGCTGCGGCCTGACGAATCGATGGGGATCAATTTATCCGCAATGCGCAAGCGGCCGGACGCAATCCGAGCATCGGCGCCTCTATGCGCAGCGAGAAATGCGCCCAGACCAGCGACGGGCAGGTTATGGCCGTCGAAGCGATGAAAAAGCTCAGCCCGACGATAGATGCCATCTTTATCCGGCAACATCTGGACATCGCAAAGCACATCGGCATTCCGGCTGACCTCGGCAATGGGCAGGGTGGCCCTGGGTAGCACAATCTTTTGGTCCGGCGCTGCGGCCAGCCAGTCTTCCACACCTTGTACGATCAAATCCGGTGCAGCCAGATCTATTGGCCAATGATTACGGCTGCCGGTATGCTCCCCTAAAAAGACGGAGCCGGCGGCAAATGCGCCGAAATCGGCGATGGCAGCCCCCAGAGCCTCGTCGTCAGCCACGCCATATGCTGACGGCTCGGTAAAGAGCACGTCAAAAGCCAGAGCTTTGGCACCGGCACGTTTACAGTATTGGATCAGGGCGGCGTAAAGTTCGCGCGGCCAAGGCCAGGAGAGGCCGTTGACTTCCTTGGCCCAATCCAGGCTCTCCTGATCCAGGAGGATGATGCGGATATTATCGGTGGCTTTTCCAGGCCGGGCCAGCAGTCGTACGCGCCAGTCCCAGGTCTTGTATTCCCAGGTGTCCAGCCCTTTAAAGAACCAGAGAGAAAGGGCCAGCAGGGCGCCGGCAAGGCCAACATACAGACCTTGCCGTAGTTTTTTACTGGTCTCGGCTGAGATCTGCATGTTTCAGACACCCTTTAATGCCGCTTCAAGGCGATTCTGCCGGTTTTTGATCACCTTAACCGGCCGGTAGGGTCCAATCAGAGGTGTAATCTGTTCGATGCGGGTTTTGGGATCGGGGTGGGTTTTGGCAAAATCGAGACGTCCGGGCTTGAGCTGCCGTCCCATCTGTTGGAGCATGTCCATCAGCCCGTTGGGGTTATATCCGACCCGTTGTAAAATATCTACAGCTGTAACATCGGCGGTATTTTCAAATGCCCTTGAGTAGCCGCTGTTGATCAGGGTGCTGGTGATATCGGTGATAGAATCTTCAAAGGCTCTGGTCAGGCCGGCCAGTTGCTCATTGCCAAAGGTCTTTGTGCCTTCCACCGCCAGCGTAGTCAGGGCTTCGGTCAGCCGGGATTTCTTGATGGCCTGCAAGCCATGCTGGTGCTGCACATGGCCGATCTCATGGGCCAGCACCGCGGCCACGGCGTCTTCATTGGGGCAACAGCGCAGCATACCGCGGGTAATGAAGATGAGACCGCCAGGCGCGGCCAGGGCGTTGATCTCGTCTGAATCCTGAATCATAAAATGATATCCGCCAAACGTCTCCGGCCGGTCAGAGGCCTGGGCCAGGGTCTGTCCCATGACATTGATGTAACGTTTGGCGGCTATTCTGTTGTAAGGTCGGTACTTGTTCAGGATCTGCGCGCCTATGGTGCGGCCGATGTAATACTCCTGCTCGGGCGTGATGTCTTCAAAGGTTTTGCTCACCGCCTTGACACTGCTGGCAATAGAGGCGGTATTGATGTTGTAACCTGCGACAGGAATCGTGATGCCGGATTGCGCTATCGTATCCAAGGCTGCGCAGCCTGATAGAAGTCGCCCGGCAGCGGCCGCGCCCAATCCCAATACGGCCAACCTGCCACTGAACATGAGAAATTCCCTGCGGGATGTCTGGTTCATTGGGCGCCTCCTTGTGCCGTCAACCGGCCATCCTGGATAAAAGCCTGTATCTCGGCCTGTGAGACAGTAAGCGCTTCCATCTGGTCGATCTGACTGAAATCCAGGTTCGGGTTGCGCGTTCGATATTCATTTTCCACCTGCTGATTGAATCCCTTGCCGGCTAGGGCCAGCTCGTCGCTGGATGCGGCTTGAGAGACATCCTTGGCGCCGGCCTTGAGGACAATCTTCTTTTCAGTCAGGGCGGACATGTGCATCCAGCCCTGGCCATTGCCTGACGGCAGCACCACCTGATACCAGGCGCCCTGCTGCGTGAGAATCTGCACGCGGTCACCGTAAGCGAAATTGGCAATGACGGGCCCCAGAAACGTGGGGGATTTGCGCACCTGGCCGCTTTTCACCTGCACGCTCATCGTCTGGCTGCCCACAGCCTGGGCCGCCAAAAGAGCCACAGCCAGAATCAGCAGCAAGCGCCATCGAAATTGAAAACAGTTAGGTCTGTTCATTGATGGACCTCCTATCACCTGATCAGTGCTTAAAGCTTCTCTGTCCCGTATATACCATCGCAACACCCGCCTCATTGCAGGCCTCTATCGACTGGTAATCGTTATCCGACCCGCCCGGCTGTACAACACAGGAGATTCCCTCCCTGATCCCTACATCAACACCATCCCTGAAAGGAAAGAACGCGTCGCTAACCATGGCCGATCCGATCAGCCCTCCCTTCTCCCTTGCGACCCTGTCATCTATCTCGGCTTTTTTGTCTTTATCCTTAAAATCATTGTATGCAATCCCGTATGTTTCAAAGCAATACCTGTCGGCAAGTTTTCTGTAGGCTTTATCTCTTGCTATCTCGGCAACACCGACCCTGTCCTGCTCGCCTGTCCCTATTCCTACAGTCACCTTATCCTTAACATAAATAACCGAATTGGAAGTAACTCCCGATTCGACAAGCCACCCGAAAAGCATGTCTTCATATTCCTTATCCGTCGGATCTCTCTTTATCCTGTAAGCATTCCCCTTGTACGAACATTCGGCAGGACGCAGGCCTTCTCTATAACGGGCTTCGGGCACAAAGGACCACTGGGCGACAATTCCTCCGTCTATGAGGCTTTTGAACTCAACGCACCTTTTCCCGACAAAGCTCTGAAGTCTTTCAATGTTTCTGATCCTTATCACCCTCAGATTTTTCTTCTTCGCGAAGATATCCATGACTCCCTTTTCAAATTCAGGCGCCACCACCACTTCGGCATACTGCATATTTATTGCTTCGGCCGTTTCAGTATCAACCGGCCGGTTCAGCGCAATGCATCCGCCGAATGCCGCAACCCTGTCCGCCATATTGGCTTTCATATACGCGTCAAGAAGTGAATCGGAGAGGGCAACTCCGCACGGATTGTTGTGCTTGACTATAACAGCCGCAGGCTGATTGACAAAGTACCTTAAAATATTCAGGGCGTTGTCGGCATCGGTCAGGTTTGTCTTCCCCGGATGCTTCCCGGATTGAAGTAGTTCGACATCCGACGCGAGATGATTGCCCGGCAGAATCGTCTGTGTCTCACCGAGAACAAGGTTGCCGTTTGTCAGCTTGTAAATGGCGGCCTCCTGTCCCGGGTTCTCCCCGTATCTCAATCCTTTTACGACGTCATCTATGGTCCAGACTACTTTTTCATAAAAAAGGGTCTGTCTTTTATCTCCGTCGACAAAACTGATTTCCATTGCAGGCGGAAAGTGATCATCCATTATCGTTTTGTACATTTTTTTGAGATCTTCTGCCATTCGCTCCTCCCTCTTTATATCTTATAGCAACTCCTGACTTCGTCAAACGTTCTTCCGGCAAGATAATCCTCTATCGTCCTGTCATATACCGCGGTATGCGCAAAAGCTTTTTTCGCAAGCTCGAATCTGCTTTTTAAGGATATTGTATTATCATTCTCCTTCAGCTCGGATATGATCCTGCCGTAATCCTCCGGATCAACCACCGAAGCCACACGCAGGAAATTCTTGGCCGAAGCTCTTATCATACACGGCCCGCCTATATCTATGTTCCCGCGGGCTTCCTCAGGCGTGACATCCTGCTTCGATATCGTAGCTTTAAAAGGATAGAGGTTAACGACCACCATGTCTATGGGAACGCTTTTTGTTCTCTCAAGGTCCGCTTTGTGAGCGTCATTGTACGTTTCAGTCAGAAGGCCGAGGTATATCCTGAAATCGAGCGTCTTGACTAGCCCGCCCTGGGTTTCCGGCTGGCCTGTGTAGTCCGACACCTGTGTTAAGCACGAAGCCTTGCCGCCTAAAATCTCTTTTAATTTTGCAAACGTTCCGCCGGTAGAAAAAATTCTGATACCGGTATTTACCGCAACAAGCTGTGGAATAAAGGCGTCAAGACCCTTTTTGTCCGAAACACTGACCAGGACATTGTTTACTTTGACCCTGTCATCAATTCTTTCAACAATATTAATGCTCATCTGATCTACCTCTTCCCTTCGTATTCTTCTATAAACCGTTTAAAGAATTCTTCCATGAAAGCATGCCTTTCATCCGCAAGCCTTCTCCCTTCTCCGGTCAAGATCCTCTCTCTTATGCTGCAAAGTTTTACCTTGAATTCCCTGAAGCCGGTGTCTTCCCTGGAATATGGCTTTGTCTCTTCAATATTCATCCCTGGAATGTGCAGACTCGCTCCAACTTCTCCGGCAAATAGAAAAGCTCTCGCTACGCCAACAGCGCCGATAGCATCGAGCTTGTCGGCATCGAAAAGAACTTTTGCCTCAGATGTTTCAGGGGAACATTTTCCTCTGAAACGGTGAGCCCTTATGCAGTGAATAATATTTGACTTCTGATCTTCTGAAATGGGAAGCTTCACAACTATCGGCCATGCCATCTGGGCGCCTTTTTCAGCGTGGCATAGCGCTCCAAAAGTGGAATCCTGGTCGGCTCTACCTATATCATGCAGGTAGGCTGCGACACGCAGCACATCCATGTCGGCCTTCTCCACCGGACCTATGCGTTCGCACAGGCCATAAACCCTTATGGTGTGCTCCCAGTCGTGGCTTCCCTTGGCCCCGTCAAAAAGCTTTTCAGCCTTATCTTTTACAAAATCAGCAATATTCATTTTTTTCGTATTTCGTACATCGAACTTCGCACATCGCTTTTTTATTCTTCGATATTCGATGTTCGATATTCGCTATTCTTTCTTTTTCCCAGTCATGCTTTCTATTTCAACCTTAAAGATAACAACCCTGTTCACTTCTTTTTCCTCAAACTCAAAAGACCTCCCGGAATAATGGCGCATTATAATACCAAGTGCTTTCTTCTTTGATTCCACGTCTTCTATAAAAAAAACGTTCCCGAAGCCGATAACGCTTTTGTATTTCATGCCCCATTTGCAAGCTTTTTCAGACATAACAATCTCATGGTCCGCATCAATCTCAAAACATACCCTGTTATTTTTTTTCAGGATATCCAGCTTTCTGCCCTCTTTTGCACAATGGAAATAAAGATAATTATCTCTGTAGCCGAAAGAGAGCGGAACCATATATGGCCCATTCTCATCCGCCATGGCAAGGCGGCACACTAAAGCTTTATTTATTATGGATTCTATCTCATCCCTGGAGGTTATTTCCCTGTCTTTTCTAATCATTTTCCCTATCCCAATCCCATCAAAGATTCCCAGCGTTCGAACTCGGTTGAAACCGGCAGCCCTTTTGCCTTAAGAACAGATATCATTTTTGAATCATTAAACCGCAGATACGGGTTTACCTTCAACTCATCTTCAAGGGTTGATCTGACAAGTGCAGGATTATATTTTTTCAAAAAGATATTTATATCCCCGTTGCCGGGCTCAACTATTCCGGCAAACGTCATTGAATACTCTACATAATCATGGCCGGCATATACGATTGTATCCTTCGGAAACGCGATGAGCATCTTTATTGAATTGTAAAAGGCGAAAAGATCGCCCGAAAAGCAGTTCCCGACAGTCCCATTAAACAAAGTATCCCCTGTTATAAGAAAGTTGCCGGCATGAAATGTAACAGAATCATCGGTATGTCCCGGAGTATGGTATACATCGATTTTTTCGCCGTCCAGTCCGATAAATCCTTTCGCAGGAAGCAGGTTATGGTCAAGGTACACGGCGCCTGTCTTGGTGAGAAGTGATTTTAATCCCATCGTATGGTCGGGATGAGAGTGGGTGTTTGTGACATACTCAATTTTCAGCCCATTCTGTCCGGCAAATGAAAATATCTGATCAACCGCGCCTCCGTCTATGGCAATAGCAGTTTTTTCGGCATAAAGCAGATAACCGAGATTGTCGGATGAATAACGGAATTGTTTAATCTTCAAAGCTTATGTCTCTGGTTTCTGGTCTCTGGTTTAATAGGCTGAAGGTGTTTAGACTGAAGACTATTAACTTCAGCCTTCAGCCTCTCGCCTCATGCCTCATGTCTATTCACTCTTTCAATCACTCCTGCAGCTATAAGCGGAAGCATGATTTCGTGATGACCTGTAAGGTTAATCCCTTTCCCGCCTTTAGCGGTCGGTCTCCCGACAACATTCGTCATCGGACGGTATTGCCGGATAAAATCCATATTGACGGCGGTAAATGTATCAATATCATGACCGAGGTTTCGGGCAAGAGTCGTTGCTTTCAGAA
>JBFYVZ010000084.1:0-14605 GCA_041298995.1 Desulfobacteraceae bacterium | reverse complement strand
TTTTATATATTGTAGTCATCAGTAAGCTGAAAATTATTTCCTGCGTTCTTCCACCCCTTAAAGGGGATATTGAAAAAGGCCCGCTTACCGGGGCCGGGTATCAGCAATATTTTTCCCTGAGAACCCGGTGCAGGATTTTACCTGTCGGTGTTCTCGGCATTTCTTCTGGATTTATGAAAAGTATCTGTTTCGGGCGTTTGAAGCTTGCAAGCTTGTCCTTGCAGTAGTCAAGCAGGGTTTTCTCATCGATATCCGCCTTTGTAATGACAATGGCAACAACCTTTTCGCCCCATTTGTCATCCGGCACGCTTATTACGGCCGCGTCGAATATGCAGGGATGACATCCTATAACCTCTTCGACCTCGCTCGGATATACATGTTCGCCGCCTGTTATTATCATGTTGTCTTTACGGTCTACTATCTGGTAAAAACCGTCCTCATCCTTTTTTGCCATGTCTCCTGCCGAAAACCACTCACCCCTGAAAGAAGCCGCAGTCTTTTCCGGCAGTTTGTAGTACCCGTCAAAGAGCATGGGGCCTCTCGAATAAAGCTCCCCGACCTCTCCGACCCCTGCCTCTTTTCCTTCCGCGTTTATGATTTTAATAAAATCGGTTCCGATAGACTCATATCCTATGGAGCCGAGTTTCCGGAGCTGGTCTTCGGGTTTTAACACCGTTACTATCCCGGCCTCAGTTGAACCGTAACCTTCATAAAGCTGGACCCCGGGGAAAAATTCCATTACGGCAAGCTTCATGTTTTTTCTGGCCGGAGCGGAAGAGCAGAGGAGTTTTTTGATTGAGCTAACATTATACTTTCTTGCTTCAGGAGGCACGTTCAATATAAGATTGTAATGAGTTGGAATAAGCGAGATAAATGTGACTTTTTCCTTCTCTATGATTCCCAGAATCTCTTCGGGTTTGAAGGAGCGGGCAGGGTGCACGTAGACAGTGGCGCCGATATAGAGAAATGTAAATGTGAAAAAGGTTGAATTTATATGACACAGCGGCATTACATTGAGGCATATATCGTGGGGACTGAATCCGAAATCTACGGCATTTATGAAATAGAAAGAAAGATGTGATTCATGGGAGCGCAACGCTCCTTTGGGTTTTCCGGTAGTGCCTGACGTGTAGATCAAAATCCATGTGTCTCCGGGAAGAACCTTCATGCCGGGCTCATTTTCAGAAGAGTCTTTGATGAAACTCTCATATTCCCGGTAGCCGGGCCTTTTCTGTCCTACAACGATGTATCTTTCTTTGGAGATGTTCACAAGGCCGGGTTTTATTTCATCTATGACAGGTGCGAATTCATTGTCCACAATAAGAGCTTTTGCATCGGAATTGTTGACTATATAATCAACATCTTTTCCGACAAGGCGGAAGTTCATAGGAACGATGATAATTCCCGTCTTTGCAACAGCAAGGTAGATTTCGATTATTTCTATGCAGTTTTCAAGGAGAACAGCTACTTTGTCTCCCTTTTTAAGTCCAAGGCCGAGAAGGCTGTGGGAAAGACGGTTCACTCTGCTGTTTGTTTCAGGATAGGTGAAGCTTCTATCCCTGTCTTTCAATGCCGTAGTTGAAGGAAAATGTCTCGCGTTTATTTTCAGCATCTGGCCAAGATTCATCCAGTGGGCCATAACAGTAAACCTCCGTTTGAGACCTTTGCATAACGCCCCCTTTTGCCCGATTACTGCGTCAGGCTCAAATTTCGGCACGAAGTGACACGGAGTGAAGCGAAAGCGCTAACCTTTCGCGCTATCCTCGAAATACTTTAATGTATTCCTGCGGTTAAAATTTTCGCCTTCCTTGCACTTGGACAAAATTGGACGTTCTTCAAAGGTCTCTATTTAAATGCTAATTCGTGCATCAACCGCAATAATCCGGTCCGAAAAAGCCATGACCGGGTTCAGGTCCATCTCCTGTATCGCCGGAAAATCGGTGACCAGTTGAGACAGGCGCTGGATAATTTCGATGACGGCCGTCCGGTCGATGCCTGCCTCGCCCCTTGCGCCTTGCAGCAACACGGCCGATTTAAGCAATGAAAGCATCTCGCTTGCTTCAATTTCGGTAACCGGTGTAATTTTAAATGTGACGTCTTTTAAAATTTCAACATAGATCCCCCCCAGCCCGAACATGATCAGATGCCCCAGACCTTTTTCAGCCTTGGCCCCGATAATGACCTCTCTGCCGCCCGGCTGATACTGCTGGACAAGAAACTTCAGATCGGGTGCGCCGATTTTGGCAGACATGTTCGAAGCCGCCTCCCGTACCGCTTCCCGGGTCTTGAGATTGACGGCAACGCCGCCGACATCGCTTTTGTGAATGACCGATGCGGCATCGGCTTTGATCACGATCGGATACCCTATGGCATCTGCCGCTGCCTCGGCTTCGGCAACCGTATCCGCCATTTTCCATTTCGCGCATGGGATATGGTAGGCATCCAGTATCGGATAAACCTCACCGGCTGATAACATATCGCGACCTGAATCAGCAGCTTTTTTCAGGATCTCCGCAACACGGGACGAGTCGACGTCTGAGAACCGCTTCGCTTCGCCGATGTTTCTCGCTCTAAGCGCGCCGTAACGGCTTAAAGCAGCCAGGGCACGCGCAGCGGTACCGGGAAAGCTGTAGCAGGGAACGCCGCCGGATTTCAGAATCTCCACAGTCCCCACCCACTGCCGTGGATCTGTCATGAGATTGCAGACAATAGGCTTTTTCCGCTGTTGATTGACTTCGGCGATCTGATGGGCAACTTTTTCCGTGTCCACAAAAAACGGGGTGACGAAATTGATATAGAGGCTGTCGATCTGATCTTCCGCCATCATGACATCCATCGCGGCCCTGAAATGGCCGGCATCGGCGGTAGCCAATACATCCACCGGATTGCTGAACGCCGCTTCCGCAAACAGTTTTTCTTTCAGAACAGTCATGGCTTTTTCAGACAACGTGGGGATCTGCATACCCGCGTCCACCAGAACATCGGTTGCAATCACCGCGGGCCCGCCCGTATTGGTAATGATACCCACCCTGTTACCCGCTGGAATGGGTTGTGCGGCAAATGCCGCTGCCGCCTGGCACAGCTCTCCTTCATCCCGGAACGTCAGAATGCCCAGTTTTTCGAAAATCAGCTCTATCGCGATATCTGTTTTGGCCAGCCCGCCGGTATGAGACGAAGAGGCCTTGGCCCCTTCGGCGGTTCTGCCGGCCTTCATGGCCAGAATGGTTTTTTTGGCGCTGACTTTTTTCGCAACATCCATGAAGGCTTTGGGATCAGACAGGCTCTCCACGTACAGCGCAATGACCCGTGTTCCCTCGTCGCTGCCGAAATACTCCAGGATTTCCGTAATTGATACATCGCTGGCATTGCCGTTGGAAGCATAAATCCGTGTTCCGATGCCCATTTGCGAAAAGCCCTGATGAATCAGTTCGCCGACGCCGCCGCTCTGAGCAACAATTGAAATGAATCCCGGATCGGGTTTTGTAAACGTGAAATTGCAATAAGCTCTTATATCAGGATCGGTGTTGATTATGCCCTGGCAATTGGGCCCAAGAATTCGAATGCCGTATTTTTTGGCCCGCTCCAGAAAATCTTTCTGAAGGGCCGCTCCTTCCGGACCGATTTCGGTAAATCCGGCGGAATTGATAATGATGGCCTTAATTCCTTTTTTTCCGCACTCCTCCACAGCACTGGGTACAAATTTTCCGGCGATCACCATATGCGCCAGATCGATCTCTCCGGGAACGTCGAATACGGAAGGATATGCCTTGATGCCCCTGATTTCGTCGGCCTTGGGATTGATGGGATAAATCGCCCCGGTGTATCCGAAATCGATCAGGTTTTTGATGATCCGGTTTCCAATCGACAGTTCTTTGGCGGATGCGCCGATCACGGCAACTGATTTGGGTTTGAATAAGGCTTCAAGCATATCATTTCTCCTCTAATTGTTCGATAAAGGCCTCGACATTGGTTTTGGTCTGTTCATCGGAAACCAGTCGAAGATCGTTCAGGTCCCCGTTGATGGTCAGGCTGGGAACGCCGGTCAGCGCTTCCAGACGCTGAGGCATGCCGTACCGGCAGTTGGAGTTGTTCGGGCAGGTTTTTGCATCGTGGTAGATTATGCCGTCCACCTTGAAAAATTCGATCATGCGCTTGATGTACTCTTCCTTGGCGTCATCGGCGCGAACGATGAAGAGTTCGGTATAAGCCCTGGCCATGCTGTTAAACGGATCTTCGGGGTCAAAGGCGGAAAAAATCCAGCTGTTGCAGTAGGTTGAAGCCAGAACATTCACGCCGGCTCTGGAAAAAAGATCGGAATGGTCGCGAAGCCTTCCCCACATGGGCATGCCGTCCCAGTAAAGCCGGAAGCGTTCGCCTTCAACCGCCGCCACCTTGTTCTGAATCCGGGTTTCCAGCTCTGCCAGCAGAAGATTGTAATAGTCCACAGCCGTCTGGGTTCCCCGAAGCACGACAGCCGGCCCCATGTGAATGGTGCCGTCGAAAAAAGTGATTGGCGAGGGTTTGGCCGAAGCCGTATCGAGGACTTTTTTCCACAGGCTGGAGCATTCCCTGGAAAGCGCCAGGACATGACGGAGCTTGTCCATGTCGAATTTATTTCCTGAAATGGCTTCAAGCCGGGGAATCAGGGCTTTCATCTGGCTTGCAATCGAGGCAACATGCGCATCGCCGACATCCTTGACGCCCCGGTGCGTGTGAATTCCCAGGAGCGGCACCTTGAATTCGGCAGCGTACCAGGCGAACCAGTCCTGAACATCCCTGCATTGATTGGTGTTATAGACCAGCACATCGGGCCTGGGAACCCTGTCAATTCCCGGATAGGCCTTTGAAAGCGGGGTAACGCCTTTCATATGGGCGCCGACATCGGCGGTCAGATAGGAGCAGATCTCCGGTGAATATCCGCTGGCATTGGCAATCGGTATCATTTCTGTTGACATTCGGGTAGCACCCAGCATGGCGCCGTGATTTTCAGGGAAATGCACCAGAAACCCCAAGGCTCTCAGGATCTCGGCAGGCCCCACGCTGGTGCACCATGCGATCTTCCGGCTGCGGGTCTTATCCGCCTCATTCAGCTCGTAAAAATAATCCGACATATAGCGATTCATCTGAACCGTTGCTTCTATTTTCTTTCGAACAACTTTTTTTTCTTCAGCCATATCCGTCACCTTTCGAAGTTAATATGTTCTTTCAGAATGTTGATCTCATCCCTTATTGATGATCTCGTAAAAAGTCATATGCGAACGGATTTCCCGTTTATCGGGGTTAAGAGAGCATATTTGGACTTTTTATGAGCCCATCATTTATTGTTTTCCATTGCGTACAATGCAGCTCCCAGCGCTCCGGTAAGTTGAGGATATTCCGGAACCAATATACGCCTGCCGATCATTTCCTCCGTCATCAAAACCAGAAAGGCATTGTGCGCCACCACTCCTCCGGTCATCACCACATGCTCGGACAAGGAATCCATTTCCATGACCCGTTTGATGACCGAAAAAAACAGGCCTTTTACAATGTCCGGAACCTTTTTCCCCTGACGGATTTTCTCAAGCACCTCGGTGGCTGAAAAAACCGTGCAAAAACTCCCCAGTTCAACCATGTTGAGGGACTGGCGGGCAAGGCCGTCCAGGTCTTCCAAAGGGATATCCAGACGCGCGGACATCTCTTCCAGGAAGGCCCCGGTTCCGGCGGCGCATTTTCGATTCATCTTGAAGCTTGTGCGTTTTCCGGATTCATCCAGTTTGATGATTTTATTGTCCTGGCCTCCGATATCTATGATCGATATGGGCAAGGGAAAATAATAATAACATCCTCTGGCATGGCAACTGATCTCGGTTTTGGACTCCTGGGAAATGGCCACATTTTTTCTGCCGTAACCCGTGGTCATTGCTTTTGCAATACACCCGGCTGTACGGCCGGCCATATCCAGCGCCAGAGTCAGACACTGGTGGGAAGCTGCCTCAAAATCCGTACCGGATTTGACCACGGCTCTTCCGATGATTTGCCGCCCGCGATCGAGAATGACAACCTTGGTTCGCGACGCGCCGACATCAACTCCGGCAAATACAGGTTGAGAATCCTTCATATGATTGAATCCATTTTCCATATTGGAAACACATTTGTGCCCGGGCTTTGTTTTCGAACGGATACTAAATAGGATCGGGTGCTCATTATTTTTTGGATTCTATTGCCTTGACCAGAGAACGGATCATGATGTTATAGGGCGTTTCGATTCCTGCCTGTGCGCCGTATTCGATGAACTTCCCGTTCATATAATCAATCTCGGTACGGCGCTTATTTTCAATATCCATAAGCATCGAAGGCTTGTGATCGCCGGCCTTTCGCATGTATTCGATGGCCCCCGGATAAAAATCCCATCCCAGGTTGATTTCATTGGCCCTTGCAACCTTGACGCATTCCTTGACCAGGGCATCCACAATCTGGAATACGATGGGGTCTCCCATGGCCTGGGCCATGGTCAGTCCGGTCACCGCACAAACCGGATTCATGCAGGCATTCAGGATTCCTTTTCTCCAGACCATCGAGATGATGCTGTCGGTATGCCGAGTCAAAAGGCCGGTTGTGCTGAGTGCTTCGGCAATGGCAATGGCTGCCGGCTTTGATTCCGGATCCATCTCCTGCAAATAATGCGGGGGATGGTGAAAGGGCATTTTCACATGCCCCGGCTTGATCAGTCCGCAACCATAATTTACCACAGCTCTCATTACGGGTTTTTTCCCCAGGGTCTGTGCTATCACGGCTTCAGTATCAATACCGTTCTGCCAGCTTATTACGTACATTCCCTCCTTGTAGAAACCTTCTATAGCCGAGGAAATAAGCGGAAGCGCGTTGGCTTTAACGGTCAGGATAATAACTTCCGGAGCTATATCCGCAAGGTCATCAATGCTGGTGCATGTGCGGGTCACGGGCTGCTGAAGATTTTCGGCTCCTTCAATTATGATGCCGGGATTTATAACAGGTTTCAGCAATTCGGGGAATACATCACAGAGGGTTACATCATATCCGCCTTTTGCGAGAAATGCTGCAACAATGCACCCTACCGGACCGGCCCCGACAACTGCAAATGATTTGGGCCGGAAATTTGATTTGGCTTTCATTTTAAACCCCCTTTCGTTGCGGGATCCGGGCCGGAGCTTACCCGCCTCCGGCCTGTTGTCGAACTTTTTACGAAACAATCAATTCTTGGGCCTTTCGTCGATGACTCTTTTTGCCTTCCCTTCGCTGCGGGTCAGAAGTTTGGGTTCCAGAAGATTTACTTCAACCCCAACCCCCATGGTTGACTTGATATGACTCTTGATTTTATTTTCAATTTCAGTCCGTTTCTTCGGACCGGCATCATATACTTCTTTCTTTGATTCAACTTTTACAATAAGATGATCCAGGTAGCCCTTCTTGCGAACGATAAGCATATACTGAGGTTCAACTTCTTCTATGTCGAGCAGCAGAGACTCAATCTGGGAAGGGAATACATTGACACCGCTGATTATCAGCATGTCGTCGGAACGGCCGGTTATTTTGTTCATCTTGATCAATGTCCTGCCGCATGAGCAGGTTTCCCTGCGAAGCTTTGTTATGTCCTTGGTGCGGTAACGAAGCATAGGCATTGCTCTTCTCTGCAATGATGTTAGAACGAGTTCTCCCTGTTCACCGATCGGGAGGGGCTCCAGCGTGGCCGGGTCGACTATCTCGGCAAGGAAATGGTCTTCATTGATGTGAAGTCCGTCCTGGGCTTCACAGTCAAATGCGGCGCCTGGGCCGCAAAGTTCCGTCAGTCCGAACGCTTCCATAGCTTTTATGCCCAGTCTTTCCTCGATCTCTTTCCTCATGGCGACAGTCCATGGTTCGGCTCCAAAAACACCGACCCTCAAGGGGAGTTTCCTGACATCAATCTTCATTGACTCAGCCTGTTCCGCTATTGTGAGGGCATATGAAGGAGTCGAAAATAAAACAGTTGTTCCAAAATCTTTCATGAGCATAATCTGTCGTTCGGTCAGGCCCGAGCTTGTCGGGACTATAGTGCATCCGATAAGTGTAGCTCCCTGATGAAAACCCAGTCCGCCGGTAAAAAGTCCGTAACCATAGGCATTCTGAGCAATGTCTCCCTTCCTTACGCCGGCAGACCAGAGGTTTCTTGCCATGCATTCGGCCCACTGGGCTAAGTCTTCGGCTGTGTACGGCCCGGTGATAGGCTTTCCGGTTGTTCCTGAAGAGGCGTGTATCCTGACAACTTCTTGTAACGGTACCGCACAGAGGCCGAAAGGGTAGTTGTCTCTCAAGTCATTTTTAACCGTGAAAGGGAGTTTGGCAACATCCGCCAGGGTTTTTATGGAATCGGCGGTTACTCCAAGATTTTCAAGTTTCTGCTTGTAAAACGGCACTCGTTCACAGACCCAGGCCACGGTCTCTTTCAGTTTTTTAAGTTGAAGCTTATTGAGTTCTTCAACCGGCATACACTCGAACTTGTCATTCCAAGGCATTTTTTCCCCTCCTTAATATATATTAGGTAGAATAAATCAACTGATCTTTGCGGCAGAAAATCCTAGCTCAAAAGCTTTAATATTCGATTCGGCAAATTTTCCGGTTCTTGCTTTTATCGCCTCCTTAACATTATCTTCCGAAAGGGGAAGAATACCGGTCTGAAGAAGCGCTCCCAGCAAAACCATATTTACGGACAACACATTTCCAGCTTCCAGTGCAAGAGCGTTGGCATCGAAAGCTATAAGTTTTTTTGTCTTTGCCCGGATGAGATCCTGCAATGCACCTAGTTCGGGATAGACTCCTCTTCCTATGGAAACCGTAAAAGGGGGAAGAGGGGAAAGGCTGGTAATGACGGTCGAATTCTTATTGCATTTGTTCAGGGCCCTTAAAGTTTCGGAAGGTTCAAATCCGACAAGAACATCCGCCTCCCCATCCGAAATAATTGTGCTTTCAGCATTGCCGAAAACTATTGAGGATTCCACAACCCCTCCGCGTTGGGCCATGCCGTGGAGTTCACTCATGCGAACCGGAATTTCCGAAAGGAGGGAGGCTTCACCCAGAATGCGTGAAGCAAGCAGGTTTCCCTGCCCTCCTACAGCCACAATGATTAATCTGGTAGTTTTCATTATATATATCCTGTTTATTTTTTATCCCTTATCGGAAGAATGGCATTTTCGGGACAGATCTGGGCGCAGACCGAGCATCCCGAACACCGGACAGAGTCAATATTCACCTTGTTATCCTTCAGATAGAAGGCCGGGCATGCAAGTTCATTTACACACACTCTGTGATTTTTGCATTTATCACTGATATAAAAAGGTTTCCCCATAGGTTTTTTAAGACTTTTCGCGTAGAGGGTGCACATCTCCTTTGAGATAATTACCGAAACCCCCTTGAAATTCAAAGCCTCTTTGATGGCCTCTATGCTCTTTTTTATTCTATAAGGTCTTATAACCGTAATATGAGGAACTCCTAAAGCTTTTACAACATCCTCGATCACGACACGGCCGTATCCGCTCAAATTAAAATTGCCCATATCAACGCCCGGATTCGGCTGATGTCCTGTCATGGCGGTGATGTCGTTATCGAGGATAACCAGAGTGAAATTGTGATTGTTGAAAACCGCGTTTATAAGGCCGGGTATGCCTGAATGGAAAAAAGTAGAATCGCCGATAAAGGAGATCACCTTTTTATCGGTAACTTTAGAAAAACCGCATGAAGTTCCGACCGATGAACCCATGCATATCAAAAAATCCCCCATGGAAAGAGGCGGAAGGAATCCTAAAGTGTAGCACCCGATATCCGTTGGATAAATTGTTTCCATTCCCTCGGCCGCCTTCTTGACCGCATAAAACGTAGCGCGATGGGAGCATCCTGCGCAAAGATTGGGCGGGCGCTGCGGAAGTTCCGGAACATCTGAAAGATCGGTTGCAGCGGGAGGCGAATAATCCGCTCCGAAGTATTTTGCAATACACTTTCTGACCATCGCCGGATCGAATTCATAAAGGCGCGACAGAAGGTCTTCCCCTTTTCCTCGTATTTGTAAAGTCAGCCCTGCCTCCTGAGCATATGACTTGACTGCCTCTTCCATATAAGGTTCGCCTTCCTCGACAATAAGCGCTTTTTTGCAGTCTTTTAAAAAGTTTTTGATCAGGTTTTTGGGCATGGGGTTTGAAAAGCCGATGCGGAGCACTTTGACCTTGTTTTCAAGATTCAAGTCTTTTAATGCATCCGTCACGTAACCGTAGCTTACGCCGTTGCATATTATACCAAATTCACCTTTTCCTGCCGTGAAATTATATGCGGAACTTTCCGAGAGAGTCTCCGCTTTTTCCATGTTTTTAAGAAGCTTTACATGAAGCTTTCTTGAAACAGCAGGGACGGTGACACAGTTAAAAGGATCTTTTGTAAAAGAGCCCTTCGCAACGCGTTTTTTCATCCTGCCGAACTCAACTGATGCGGTTGAATGGTTTATCCTTGTCGTTGTTCTGAAAATAACCGGCTCTTTAAGATCTTCCGAAAGATCGAAAGCATATGCAATCATCTCCTTTGCCTCTTTTATGGATGAAGGCTCTATAACGGGGAGACCTGAAAGCTTGCCGTAATACCTGTTGTCCTGTTCATTCTGGCTTGAGAACATGAAGGGGTCATCCGCGTTTATTATTACGAACCCCCCCTTGACGCCGACATATGCCAGTGTCATAAGGGCATCGGCCGCAACATTGAGCCCAACATGTTTCATTATGCACATGCTGCGGACTCCTGAATTTGCGGCTGCGGCAGCTACTTCAAAGGCGACTTTTTCGTTGGTGCTGTATTCAAAGTAAAGATCGCTTTCCTGCGAAATCTGAAACAGATTGAGTGAAATTTCGGAGGATGGAGTTCCCGGATATGTGGCGGCAAAAGCAAGACCAGCCTCGACCGCCCCTCTTGCAATGGCTTCATTTCCGAGAAGAAGCATTTTCTTGCCCGGATCATCAATTAACAATTTATGCATGACACGTCCTTTTGAGACTTTTGCATAAAGCCCCCTTTTGCCCGATTTCTGCGTCAGGCTCAAATTTCGACACGCAGTGAAGCTTTAGCGCTATCCTCGAAATACTTCAATGTATTCCTGCGGTTAAAATTTTCGCCTTCCTTGAACTTAGGCAAAATTGGACATTCTTCAAAGGTCTCATTTTGAAAGGTTCAATGACCGGCGGTTTCGTAAAAGTCTCCGTTGCGGTCTGTCTATAACGAGTTACATATCTAATTTTTATCCACGCTGCAATTTCATAAATATGAGTTTTTAAAATATCTTAAGGCTTTTTACGCGTATAAATTGTTCGATAATGTTGCGGTGAAGTTTTCATGCACTCGGAGCAGCCAAGCTCCTCTTCAGCATTAAAAGGCACCAGAAGAACTTCAAAGCCGAGCTCATCGTACAATCTAACAAGTTCCGAAAGCCGTGGTTCGTCTGTTGTTGTGCGTTTCTCCCAGCCTTCGTTTAAGATTTTATCCTTAGGAGTCAATTACTGCTATTTTCCTTTAAACTCAGGTCGTTTGCGCCCGAGAGAGGAAAGTCCTTCCAGTGCGTCGGCGGTGGAGAATGATTCCTGTAAGCGTGAAAGCTCTGTCTCAATCGCCTCGGTAACAGGCTTTCCGGCCTGCAAGTCAATTATTTCGTTTGAAATCTTTAACGCAAGAGGAGCCTTGAAGCCGACAATCTTCAGTGTCTTTGCGGCAAGCTCGCCGTTTACTCCTTCAGGCTGTTTGCCCGACAACAGCTTTGCAACATTAGCGGGGCTGCAGAGAAGCGCAGTCTCCCTGAAGCGTGCCGGGATTTCGCGCTTTTTATATTTATCGGGTACGCCCTTTGATATAAGATTATCAACAGCCTGGTCGATGCCCGACGGCTCAGTAATTTCTGTAATGATCCCCAGTTCGTAAGCGTCATTGACACTTACTGTTGCGCCGGTAAATACGTAGTACTTGGCAAGTTCGGGCCCCGCATGCAGGGCAAAGCGAAGCATTCCACCAAGGCCGGGATATATTCCGATTCCGGTTTCGGGGAAGGCCATTGAACCTGCCTTCGTTGCTATGATTGCCTGGCAGGAAAGAGCAAGTTCACTTCCACCGCCAAGCGATAATCCGTCCAGAAGAGCTATCGTGAGTTTCTTTGAATTTTCGATCCTTAAGAAAAGCTCATGCCCTTTTCTTGTAAAATTCACTATATCGGGAATCCTGCCGGCTTTGATTTTTTCAACGAAATAGCGGATATCGGCTCCGGCCACGAAAGCCTTGCCGGCGCCCATAAAAACAATTGCCTTTATTTCAGGATTCTTTTCAGCCTTTGAAAAGCGGTCATCAAGCTGGGCAAAAACGGCTTCATTCAGGGAATTCATCGCTTCCGGCCTGTTTATGGTGATATAAGCTGTTTTGCCTTTTTCTTCAAGGTCGACATAGCTGAAAGAAAAAGGTTTTCCCGCCTTTTTCTGTTTTTCAAGGATGCCGGGCATTTTAAAGTCAGGGTATTTCTTTGTTATGGCAGAGACAAGGGAGTATGTTTTATCTATTCCGATCTTATTCATTATTTCAAAAGGGCCCATAGCCCAGCGAAGACCTATCTTAGCGCCCCTGTCCGTATCCTCCATTGTTGCAACGCCTTCATCGGCAAGGGCTGCAGCCACGCCGAGGCATACCCCGTAAAATCTGTCAATAACAGCCTGGATTTTCGATTCGTCAACTTCACCTGAAAGGTTCCAGTTTTCCTTCTTGTCCATCTGGGCTTTCATTATGGAAGAGGTAACATAGAAAGGCCCGAGTTCGTTTCCGAGAGTGTTGGATGAATGAACAGCTATGGGTATCCCGGTTACATTCATGAGTTCAAACGCTCCCATGCCCATTTTGAAAGCTTTTTTGCCGGCTTCCTCTATCGTGGGAATATTTGCGATATTCTCTTCGAGCATGCGGGCTGCTTCATTTAAAAATGGAACAAAGAAACGGTTTACTGCAAAGCCTGGGGCATCTTTTACGACAATAGCTGTTTTGCCGTGAAGCTTTGCTGCAAGGATCGATTTTTCTATCGTCTCCCTGCTTGTCTTGTCGTGCGGTATCACTTCAAGCAGGCGGTTTTTTGCAGGATGATAAAAATAATGGAGGCCGACGAAACGGTCGGGGCGGGATATCTTTTCCGCAAACTCTTTAACATAAAAACTGGAAGTATTCGTGGCAAGGATTGTTTCAGGAGAACATATTTTGTCCAGTTTTCCGAAAAGCTCCAATTTTACCTCTTTGTTTTCAAAAACGGCCTCGATCACAATATCTGAATCCGCAAGAGCATTAAGATCTGTTGTTGCGGTGATACGGGAGAGGGTTTCCTGAACCTTTGCAGGCGTAAAGAGCTTGCGCTCTATTCCTTCTTCAAGGATTTTTTTTATGTTCGACAGGCCGCGGCTTACAAATTCTTCCTTCACATCAACCATTACGACATTTATGCCTTCCTGGGCTATCTTCTGGGCTATTCCGCTTCCCATGTTGCCTGCGCCTACGACGCCGATTTTGCTTATTGTTTTTTTTGACTGGGACATTTTGCCTCCTGATACGGATTTCAAATCTCAAATTTCAAATTACATCTCGCTTTTGTCCGGCCTTCTGCTATCTGTTCTTCCATACCGGTTTGCGTTTTTCGTAAAAAGAATTGATCCCTTCAAGCGTATCTTCTGTTTTCATCAGGGTATTCAAGAAAAGATCGCTCACGTCATTTATTGCGTTAGTGAGGTTTTTACCTGTATTCTGTTTCACGGCTCTTTTGTTAAGCCTGATTATAAGCGGACTGCATGCGCATATTTCCTTTACATAAGAATCAACTTCAGATGCAAACTTATCATCATCTGCCACACGAGAAACAAACCCAATCATCCTCGCATCGTCTGCAGTATAGATTTTTCCCGTTGTGCAGATTTCAATGGCTTTAGCCGGACCGACCAACTGAGGAAGACGGATTGCGGCATAAGGGGGGAAAAACCCGAGTTTTATTTCCGGCTGTCCGAAAACAGCCTTTTTTGAGGCAATAATAATGTCGCAGGCTATGGCCGCTTCCATTCCGCCTCCAAGGCACGCGCCCTGTACGGCGGCTATTGTCGGGACTTCAATCCTGTCTGTAAGTTCGAATACCCGGTTGAATGTCGAGATCATTTGATCCACGAGCTCGGGCTTGTGGTCGCCTACATCGACTCCGGCACACCAGCTTGGACCTTGTGCCCTGAAAACAACGCATTTTATTTCAGCATCTTTCGTAAGACCATCAAGGACAGAATTGAGCTCATTTAACATTTCGATGTTGAAAACATTGTGTTTAGGACGGTCGAATGTAATATTCGCAACACCTTCCCGTATCTCAAGCTTGATAAATTTATATTCAGGCATATTTAATCCTTTCTTTTCAAAACCGTCAGTTTTGATGGATTCGCAAAAAACCGAAACTCCGACGGCAAAGTAAAAAGCTCATTATGCAAGGCGCGCGAATCTTGAGGAATGAAGCGTACATGTTAGTACGCTGCAATGACGAAAGATGAAGCGCAACACAGCAGAATGACTTTTTACAAAGCCG
>JBFYVZ010000072.1:0-22610 GCA_041298995.1 Desulfobacteraceae bacterium | reverse complement strand
GTTATCAGCATTATGTTGATATTTTCCTTTGCAAGAGCCGAAAACATTCGTGCCGCAACACCGGAATGATTCTTCATTCCAACGCCTGTAACGGACACCTTGGCAACATTTTCATCTCCGAGAACAGCCTCGGCGCCGATCTCCCCGGCAACCTTTTTTTCAATTTCAAGCGCTTTTTTATAATCCGATTTAGGTACAGTAAAGGTTAGGTCTGTCATTCCTTCTGCACGGGTATTTTGAATAATCATATCAACCAGTATTCCAGCATCGGCAACAGGTGTAAATATTTTTGCGGCAATTCCGGGCTGATCAGGTACTTTTTTCAATGTTATGCGGGCTTCATTTTTGCTGTGAGTTACGCCGGAAACAACAAGGCGTTCCATATCCGAATTTTCATTTACTACCATGGTTCCCTCCTCCAGTGAAAAAGATGATCTCAGATGCACAGGAACATCATATTTTTTTGCGAATTCAACCGATCTTATCTGAAGAACCTTAGCGCCGAGGCTCGACATTTCAAGCATCTCATCATAGGAAATCCTGTCAAGTTTTCTTGCCTTTTTGCATATATTTGGATCAGCCGTGTATATCCCGTCCACATCGGTGTAAATTTCGCACATATCCGCTTTAAGAGCCGCGGCGATTGCAACCGCAGAAGTATCAGATCCTCCACGCCCGAGAGTTGTGAGATTTCCATTCTGATCACTTCCCTGAAAACCCGGAATGACAACTATCATCCGCTCATTAAGAAAGTTCATTATACGTCCGGCGCCGATTCCCGCAATCCTTGCATTTCCGAAATCGCTGTCCGTGAGAATTTCAGCCTGGTGTCCCAGGAGCGATACGGCCGGATAATTCATGCCTTTCAACATCATTGCGAGGAGAGCGACTGTGGTCTGTTCCCCGGTAGTTAGCAGAACGTCAAGCTCTCGCTTGTCAGGAGCATATGCAACCTGGTTTGCCATTTTAATAAGGCTGTCTGTAACACCCGACATGGCCGAAAGAACCACAACCACTTTATTTCCTTCATCGAATGTTTTTGAAACGCGCCTCGCGACATTTCTGATCCGGTCGATATCGCCAACCGATGTTCCGCCATATTTCTGAACAATCAAGCTCATATTCTGATTCCTGGTTTCTGGTCTCTGGTTTGTGGTTTCTGGTTAATAGGCTGAAGGTGTTTAGACTGTCCGCCATACTGTTTGGCGGATTAGCAACTTCAGCCTTCAGCCTATCTATCTAAAGTCTTTTTTCTTTTCACTATTCACTTTCCAAGCTCTTTTATCAGTTCTGCTGATCTCTCTCCATGCGAAGTCATGCGGATTTCGCGCGTATCATCACCGGCAAATTCAAAGTGAATCAACAGGAAATCAGCACCAAGATCATTTATTACAAAGTCCGGCCATTCAATAGCAAAGATTCCGAATCTGTCAAGTATTTCGTAAAGGCCGGTTTCATAAATTTCGTCTCTTACTCTTATACGGTACAAGTCGATGTGAAACAACGGAATGCGTCCGGGATATTCATGGATAATAGAATATGTCGGGCTTGTAATGCAATAATTTTCCGGAACATCAAGTCCTCTTGCAAGTCCCTGGACAAATGATGTCTTTCCGCTTCCAAGCTCTCCGGACAGACCTATAATAAATTTAGAGTCAAACTTCCTGCCGGTTTTTTCACCAAGAAACTGTGTTTCTGAAAGGGAGCCTGACGCTATATAAAAAGATTTCATATTTGAAATTTCAAATTCATACAAAAATTTTTGTGTTCTTTGTGCCTTTGTGTCTTCGTGTGAATAATCGATTTTTCACGAGTTCATCAATACCCCGATCTGGGCTGGGATTAATTTAAGAAGATCGGATGCAAGAAAACCGAATGGCCCCATGTTTTGTGCAAGATCGTCTCCGGCTGCTCCGTGAATGTAAACCCCGATTTGGGCAGCCTCATCCACCGGATATCCCTGAGCGATAAATCCGGCGATAATGCCTGTAAGAATGTCCCCCATGCCGCCTGACGCCATGCCGGGGTTTCCGGTCGGATTTATAAAGACTCTCCCGTCAGGATGCGCAATAATGGTCCCTGCTCCCTTGAGTACCAAATAAACATTGAATTCCCTGGCAAAATTCCGGGCACAGGCAACCCTGTTTTGCTGAACTTCTGCAAGTTCAATTCCTGCAAGCCTGGACATTTCACCGGGATGCGGAGTCAAAACAGCCGGAATCTTAAGTTTTTTAAACAACCGGGTTTCTCCTGCCAGCAGGTTTAAACCGTCCGCGTCCAGAACAACAGGGATTTTCAACTCACGAAGAATTTTCAGAACAAGCTCTTTTGTCGAAGGGTCGGTTCCAAGACCCGGGCCCATGGCAAGGCACTTCTTTCCGGCAAGATTATGCAATATGGCATCAAGTGACGATTCGGAAAGAAATCCCTCACTGTTTTCAGGCAGAGGACATGTCATCGCTTCAAGAACCATGGATTCAATTACAGGATTCAGGCTTTTTGGAACTCCTATGGTTACAAGGCCGGCCCCTGCCCTCATGGCCGCTGTTGCAGTCATCACAGCAGCGCCGGTTTTTCCGGGCGAACCGGAAACTATGAAAAGATGGCCGGCGCTCCCCTTGTGTGCATCTTTTTCTCTCGGTTTAAGATAAGAGTTTATTTTATCATTCGAAAGAAGATGCTGTTTCGGTGAAATTCTGTCGGCAATTACCGCCGGTATGCCTATATCGATGATTTCAACTTCACCCGAATAATCGGCGCCGGGATAAAGATAATGACCTGCCTTGGCATATCCAAAGGTTGCGGTTGCAACGGCACGGATGCACTCTCCTCGAACCTGGCCCGTATCCGAATCAATCCCGGAAGGAATATCAACCGCCAGAACGTGCTTTTTCAGGCCGTTAATAAAAATCATGATATCCTTAATATACCCTCCGACATCCGATTTCAGACCGGTTCCAAATATTGCATCCACCCATATATCCCTGTGACGCATCGAAACCAGGTTGGAATGAAAGGTTTTATTGTCCGGTATTTCAATAACCGGAATTCCGAGAGGATAAAGCATTTCAAAATTTGCCAAAGCGTCGCCCTTGACAAGTGAAGCCTTGGACAGAAGATATACAACTACATCAATTCCTTTCTGGACAAGGCATCGCGCAACAACAAATCCATCGCCGCCATTATTCCCGCGTCCGGCTAAAACTCCGATTTTTTTCCCTGCAATATCTCCAAATCTCTTGAATAATACTTGCGCGGCCCCTCTCCCCGCATTTTCCATAAGTATTCTTCCGGGAAGACCGAAATCAATCGTCGCCTTATCCATCTTCCGCATTTCATCTGCTGTTACAATGTACATGTGTTGGTTCCTGTTTTTTATCGAATATCGTACTTCGAATATCGGACATCGAAGCTGGATTTTTGTTTTTCGATATTCTATGTTCGACATTCGATATTCGGCTCTTCAAAGTTCCTTTATCAGCCCAATCATTTCCCCGACGGCCCTTTCCATACCGACCAAAACGGCTCTCGATACTATGCTGTGGCCAATGCTGAATTCCCTTATCTCGCCAAGTCCCCTGAAAGACTTTATTGTCTGGTAGCACAATCCATGACCGGCATTGACCCCCATCTTAAGCCTGTAAGCCAGCTTTGCAGCATCCTCTATTTTAGAAAAGGCCCTTTCTCTTTTTTTGCCTGTTTTCGCATCGCAAAATTCCCCTGTATGGATTTCAACCATGGAAGCGCGGATCTTATGGGCAAGCTTTACCTGCTCCGGGTCAGGATCTATGAAAATACTCACAGGGATATCGGCATCCTGAAGCGTAGCCACTGTTTCAGCAACGGAGCTGCCGTGAATCATCAGATTCAGCCCTCCTTCAGTGGTAAGCTCGCTCCGTTTTTCCGGAACAAGGGTCACGGCATCGGGTTTTATGCTGAGGGCCATTCCGATCATCTCAGAAGTCGAAGCCATCTCAAGTATAAGTTTTGTCTGAACAGTACTTCTTAATATTTTCAGATCCCTATCCTGTATGTGGCGCCTGTCCTCCCTGAGATGAATTACTATTCCGCCGGCGCCGGCAAGCTCTGCAAGAACCGCTGCGGCAACCGGGTCCGGGTAACCGACGTTTCCCCTTGCCTGCCTCAAAGTTGCAACATGATCGACATTAACTGCGAGCCCGGCCATCTTGAACACCTCCTATAGATTTTTTGGTCTCTGGTTTCTGGTTTATAGTTTAGTGAAAAACTTTCTTTTTCCCCTGACCCCTGGCTACTGACCCCTGATCTCTGATTTTCTACATTCTATATTCGATGTTCTATATTCGGATCCTCGAATACTTGAACCCTTTTATAATGCTATGCCTTCAACAATCTTCAAAAGCTCTGCTGCTTTTTTCCCCATTTTCTTTGCCTGATAACGGTTTCTCTCATGATCGTAGCCGAAAAGATGAAGGATGCCATGAATAAGAAGCTCGGTAAACCGTTTCCTCAAACCGGCACCGGAGTCATTTCCTTCCCTTTCAGCGGTTTCAACCGATATCACCACATCTCCGAGAATGTCTTGGCTTGAGCCCGGAAAATTTCCGTCACGCATGGGAAAGGCAATTACATTTGTAGGTCCTTCCCTCTGAAGGTATTGTTTGTTCAGCTTCGCGATCTCATTGTCATCGACAATCAGGATGGATAATTCGCCGTCAGGACAATCCAAGGCGTTTAAGATGGCTTGAGCCGTTTCTCGTATGCCTGACTGACTGATCCTGCGCCTTTTTTGGGTGTTGTTTATCAGAACTCCCATCTTTTCCTTTTACATTGCCCGTAACCGGAGCCTCGGAGTATTCAATCCGGTGGTGGTATATGCCGTTTAAAATCGTATTGAAGCTTTTCGCGATATTATTCAAGTCCTTTAAGGTAAGTTCACAGTCATTGAGCTGACCATCAGAAAAGATATTGTTCATCAGATTCTGGACCAGCCCCTGGATCCTTGCCGGAGTGGGATTTTCAAGTGTTTTTGAAGCCGATTCAACAACATCGGCAAGCATTACAAGACCCGCTTCCCTTGTCTGCGGTTTAGGGCCGGGGTACCTGAAATCATCAATTTTTACTTTGTCCTCCCCTTTAAGCTGTTTGGCCCTGTCATAAAAATATCGTATAAGGCTCGTGCCGTGGTGCTGGCTGATGGCGTCCGTTATTTCCCGCCCGAGATCGTACTTTTTTGCCAGCTCCACACCGTCTTTAACGTGCGCTACCAGTATAAGGCTCGACATGGACGGGGCGAGCTTGTCATGCTTATTAACACCGTCTGACTGGTTTTCAATAAAATACTGGGGCTTGTTCAGCTTTCCAATATCATGATAATAACCGCAAGCCTTGGCAAGAAGAGGGTTTGCGCCTATTTCCGCCGCAGCGGCTTCAACCATTGAGCCAATTATTACTGAGTGATGGTATGTTCCCGGAGCCCCAATCATGAGTCTTCGGAGAACCGGCTGATCAAGACTTGCAAGTTCCAGCAGTTTTATGTCCGTTGTGAAGTTAAACGCCACTTCTACAAGAGGAGTAAGCCCTGCCGTCACAATACCCGCTCCCACACCGCCTAAAAATGCAAATGCCCAGTCCCAAAGCAATTTTGTCCAGGAGAGATCAGCCAAATAAATATTCATGGCTGTCGCAAGAACAACATTAAAAGCTCCGAGTTTGACTCCAGCTTTTATAAAGACTTTACGTTCCCTGCAATTCTGCATCCAGTAAGCGCCCATTATTCCGTTCAGTAAGAAAAATATCAGAAGTTCAAAACTATTCTGGAATACAATGGCAGTGCAAACAGCAATGACGACAGCAAGAGGGATTGCTGTGCCAAACCCTATAAAAAGGCAAATAAGCATTGCTCCGGAAGCCATTGGAATGCCAAGTTGAATTGAGGCTGCAGTTATTGAAAGAGGTTCGTTTCGGGTAAGAGATTGGGAGAATGATAAAGATATTACTGCAAACATGAAAAACATGAGTACTACGCATGCCAGAAAGAGCAATTTCCTGTTATGGTTGCCAATATTCCCATTTTCTTTTTTTATATGAACAATATATGTGGTTATGAGCAGACAGAGCATAATCATTGCTGCTCCGATAATGGTTGCCGATATCTGCTCATACCTGACCTTTACCCGCAGAGCCTTCAGTTTGGCAAACTGGATTTCGGAAACCTTCTCACCTTCACGCAGCAGCATTTCACCGGCTTTTATCTTGTAGAGGACGGGATTAATCCCTGCAACAGCAATTTTTATTCTTTCTTCTGTTTCATTTCTGTTTAAAGTAATGTTCGGCTGAACAAGTTGTTTAACAAAATATAATACAAGATTCTTCTTGTTTACATCCTGATTCTTTAGAAATGTCTGCCCGGTTACATTGACAATGCTCTTTGCTTCTTCAAGACTGTAAAAGGAATTTAATTCGTAGGATACCGACTCGTTTTTCGTTTCAATATCCCGTATTATTATTCCATTCTCCATGTCATGAATCAAAAAACTCTTGTTGTCCACCACTCCTTTTCCCAATATTTTTGATAAAATATTTATTGCAGCATTAGGAATATCCTCGGAAAACCCGTATTTTTCGAGCGTGGCATAAACACCACTTGTAATTTGAAAACCGATTTTACTTTCGAATTCATTTTTCAACCTTACAGATCTGTCCTTGTCGTTTGCGGGTTGAATGTTTGGTATAGGAGACAGCGATTTAATACCACCTGTTTCAAACATATCTCTTGATTCTCTGAAGGCTGTCCGGATCTGCGCGGATAATTTTGAGGAAAGGGTTGAATCGTAATCGTATATGGTCGGGACCTTACTTGTTGCCGATTTTCTGTTCAATTCAGTTGCATCCTCGTCTTCCACAAGAAAATCTTCAGGAGCCTTTATGTCTCTATCGGCAATATCTCCAGGTTTATATGTATGCTTGACAGGAGCAAGGGTAATATAAAGGATGAGGGCAAAGGTAATAGTAATTCCCGAAAGGATCCACCAACGCAAATTGATGCTCGAATTAAGAAAATTTGTGACAGACTCATTTATTATTTTAATATTCATTTTCTGGGCCCGTTTGCTTTTTCCCTTTTTCTTGTTTCGAGTTCCTCGTACGCCTCAATTATATTCTGGACCAGTTTATGCCTGACAACATCCGTTTTTGAAAAGAAGACAAACTTGATCCCTTCAATATTCTGTAAAATATCCTTGGATTCTATCAGTCCGGAAGTTTTCCCTGAGGGCAGATCAATCTGGGTTATATCTCCAGTAATAACGGCTTTCGAGCTGAACCCGATACGGGTCAGAAACATCTTCATCTGCTCGGAAGTTGTATTCTGTGCTTCATCAAGTATGATAAAGGAGTCGTTTAAAGTTCTTCCCCGCATGAATGCAAGTGGAGCAACCTCAATTACACCCTGCTGCATAAGGTTTGATACCTTTTCAAACCGCATCATATCATGAAGAGCATCATAAAGCGGCCTCAGATATGGATCAACTTTTTCAGCAAGATCACCCGGCAGAAATCCGAGAGCCTCCCCGGCTTCAACAGCAGGTCTCGTCAGGATAATCCTGCTCACGAGACCTTTCGAAAGGGCGGAGATCCCCATAGCCATCGCCAGATACGTTTTCCCCGTCCCTGCCGGTCCGATGCCGAAGACAATATCATAATTTCTCATCGCATCGATATATTCTTTCTGAGCCCGGCTTTTTGGGGTAATTGATTGTTTTTTTGCAGTTATATAAACGGTATCGAGGAAAATATCCTTAAGCTTTAAACTGTCATCTCCTGAAAGCAGTTTTATGGCATAATCTATATCATTTTGATATATTGGATAATTATCTTTGATGAGGCCGTAGAGCTGTCTTAATACATTTTGAGCAAGGCCGGATGAAATGGTGTCTCCCTCGATAAAAGCCGTATTGCCGCGTGCATGTATCTTAAGATCAATCGCAGCCGCTATTCTCTGCAGATTGCTGTTATGCTCTCCGAAAAGCTGCCTGGCATAATTTATATCCGAAAAAGTCAATTTTGTAAGATTGTTCTCTGTATCAACTTCCATAGTTTATGTTTTTACTTACCGGTTTTTTTTGTGGATCGTGGTCCGTTGTTCGTACATCGTACTTCGATAAAAGCCGAATTTCGAATATCGAATATCGCACTTCGAGGTTCGATGTTCGATATTCGATTTCTGGCTCCTTGACCCCTTCTATTCACTATCAACTATTCACTGTTACATGTTATCATGATTAAGAAATCAATTGCAAACAACAAATTGAAGCTTACCCAAACGGAGAAATGCCTTGACGGGATAATTTTTTTTTTGTTATAATTACATCTATAAAATAAAGAAATATCAAAAAAATTAAAAGTTTATTTACAGTAATTTGGTATATTCCGGGATTCACCGCACTCGTAATTTAGTACGGATTTACCCTTTTATGTCATTCCCGCAAAAGCGGGGCGCATAGTGAAGCACCAGCGCTATCGAGTCTTTTAAACAAGTTCTGGACTCCCGTTTTCACGGGAGTGACGACTTGAGACTTCCAGCAAGTTCGTCGGAAACAGGTTGCTGCTCGCGGTATAAAATTGCTTTTTACGAAGCCGTCGATACTCCAACATGATGGCTGACAAAGAGGAATCTTATGAATATGTTTGATTTTATTTTAATTATAATTCTGCTCTATTGCTTTATCAGAGGCATCTTCAGAGGGCTTCTCAAGGAGTTCTCATCCCTTATAGGTGTGCTTGGCGGCTTTTATGCTGCGTACACTCATTACAAGGGTGTCGGAATGTATCTGAAAAGATGGATATCCGATCCCGATTATATTAACATATTAAGTTTTTTGATAATTTTTCTCTGTGTATTCCTTATAGTCAGCGCCCTTGGAATTATTATCAAATATATTCTCAAGATTGTTTTTCTTGGATGGGTTGACCGTGTTTTCGGAGGAGCCTTTGGAATATTAAAGGGAATATTGGTAGGCTCTGTCTTATTGATTGTATTTACAGCATTTCTTTCAAAAGATTCTGACACGATAAAAAACTCAAGGCTTTCTCCGTATATTACAGCAATATCCGACCAAATGATCAAAGTGACTCCAAAAGACCTGAAGAATGAGTATCAGACGAAAAAACAGGATATTGAAAAAGCTTGGAAGAAAATCAAATAAATAACAAAGTAAAAAATTTACAAAAATTGATAGAGCTTATTGAAACTCTCAGAGGAGAAAATGGATGTCCTTGGGATAAAACACAAACAATAAAGACGATGGCCATTTACCTTCTGGAAGAAGTTTACGAGCTGGTTGATGCTATAGAAACAGAAAATCCCGATGAAATTCGCGAAGAGCTTGGTGATGTTCTGTTTCATATTTTTTTTATGGCAAGGCTCTTTGAAGAAAAAGTGGCTTTTGACATCGGGGATGTGGCCGGATTTAACAAAGAAAAAATGATTCGGAGGCACCCTCACGTTTTTGGTTCGGAAAGCGTTGAAAACGCAGGCGACGTGAGAAGACGCTGGCATACCATAAAGAAGAACGAAAAGAACCATATGAAGCATCAATCTGTTCTCGATTCCGTGCCCGGAGGACTCCCTGCTCTCATGCGCGCGTACAGAATTTCAGAGCGAGCCGCAAGAACCGGATTTGACTGGGATAATATCGAAGGCGTAATGCAAAAGACCGAAGAAGAGTGGTCCGAATTTCAATGCGCCCTTAATAAAAAAAACACGGACGATATCTCCGTTGAATTCGGAGATATACTTTTTACGCTTGTCAATGTTGCGCGCTTTGCGGCAATTCATCCTGAAACCGCATTGAAGGATTCGATAAAAAAATTCGAGACACGTTTCCGGAATATGGAAAAAACAGTGGCAGAGAGCGGAAGAGGCCTTGATGCTGTGTCCCGGAATGAACTTAATATGCTGTGGGAGGAAGTTAAAAAAGCGTAAAAAGGATTCAAGGGTCAAGGGTTCGAGGATTCAAGCGGCTTAAGCGGTTCAAACAGCCATTAATCAGAAACTATTAACCAGAGACCATGTCCGAAATTCGATATTCGAACCATTAACTATTCACTGTTAACTATTCACTATATACAATGATTGCGATAATTGATTACGATGCCGGAAACCTTACGAGCGTTGCAAGAGCTGTAACTCACATAGGGTTTGAGTGCATCGTCACAAATGATATAAATGAGATAGGCAAAGCCGAACGTATCATCTTTCCGGGAGTCGGGGCAGCCGGATCCGCCATGGAAAGCATAAAACGTCTTGGTCTTGATAAAGCCATAAAAGAGGCCTTTTCATCAGGCAAACCGATCCTCGGCATATGCATTGGAACACAAATTATCATGGAATACAGCGAGGAAAATGACACAAAGTGCCTGGGAATAATAGGCGGAAAAGTTCTAACTTTCAGATTTGATGAAATCCGGAAAAACGGAGCCGGACTAAAGATACCTCACATGGGATGGAACCGGATCTTGTTGCGGAAGAGCCATTTTATTTTATCGAATCTGAAAGAAGACGATGAATTCTATTTTGTTCACGGATATTATCCGGCGCCTGATGATCCTGAGCATTTAATCGGAACAACCGAATATGGAATCCCGTTTGCTTCGGTTATCGGATATAAAAACATAATAGCAACCCAGTTCCATCCTGAAAAAAGCGGAAGACCGGGGCTTGCAATACTTAAAAATTTCTGTACGTGGAAACCATGCTGAGCAAACGCATTATTCCCTGCCTTGATGTTCGCGACGGCAAAACAACGAAAGGGATAAAATTCAAAGACAACGTGGATATCGGTGATCCGGTTGAGATGGCCCGCTTTTATTATGAAGCCGGAGCAGATGAGATCGTATTTTATGACATCACGGCCTCAAGTGATAAAAGGGATATAATGATAGACGTGGTAAGGCGCGTTGCTGAAACCATATTTATCCCTTTCTCTGTCGGAGGCGGAATACGCACAATTGAAGACATGCGCAAAGTCCTTCTGGCAGGAGCCGAAAAAGTAAGCGTCAATTCGGCTGCCGTAAAAAATCCGGAAATTATTTCAAAAGGGGCCGAAGCCTTCGGAAACCAGTGTATTGTTTTGGGCATGGACGTTAAACATGTCGGGAAAAGCGAAAAGATTCCTTCAGGATACGAGATAGTTATAAACGGTGGCAGAACATTCATGGGAATCGACGCGCTTAAATGGGCAATAGATGCGGAAAAACTTGGCGCGGGCGAGATATGCTTAAACTCGATTGATGCTGATGGAACCTGTGAAGGGTATGAGTTAAATCTAACGTCCCTTATTTCAGAAAATGTCGGAATACCGGTTATCGCTTCCGGCGGCGCAGGCAAACCGGAACATCTTTATGATGTTCTGACAAAAGGAAAGGCTGATGCCGCGCTGATTGCCTCGATGGTGCATTACGGCACATACTCGATTTCGGGAATAAAATCCTATCTTGATAAAAACGGCGTAAAGGTAAGAAAGAGCTGGTGACACTTTCTTCCCATTCACCTCACCTTCTGTTCATCCAATCGGAATCGTTCAGGGATATTTCCTGGGAAACTTTTTTCCCGCTCTTATCAATAACATTATAAACATAGTTTTTATTCTCCCTGGTTGACTTGTCTTTATCCTTATTTATTCCCGATGCAGGCTTAAGTTCAGATGTCTGAAGTTCTCCGCCACAATCAGCGGAGAACTTTCGATCGTTGGAAATCATCTCTTTTTTTGACTCGCTAGCTTGCGGTTTCGGCTCAATACCACTGTTGCAGATATCATTTATTCTGCCTGTGATATCATTTATTATTCTCTCTGCAATTATCCGGCCGTCTGCTTGAGAAACATGTTCGCCGTTTCTTGAAGGTAGATTCACTTCACAAAACTGTTCTTTTTTATCTTCCCCGTTACTCAACTTGTCCACATAAACCTGGATTATATGATGTATCTGATAACTTGATAATCGCATGTACTTTCTTTCCCTTCAGCCTCTGAGTCAATTGCAAAAGTCCTACAAAGAGAAGAATTTGTCATTCCCGCGAAAGTGGGGCACGCAGTGAAGCGGCATCGCTATCCAGTCTTTTCATTATGTTGTAAAAATTCCTGGATTCCCGTTTGCACGGGAATGACAACTTTTGAAATTGGCTTCTCTGTTTAGTAATAAAAAATAATTCTGTAATTCCGGTTAAATAGTGTCCCTCCGGAAACCAAATTTGACACATAAGGGTTCCCGATTCGGAAATAGGCAATTTTGGGCAAGCTCAAGGAAATCAAGGTATTGCGCGGAGACATACGCATTGTATGTCGCACAAGAAATCCCGCAGATTGACACAGAGATCGCACAAAATGGCCATTTCCGGATGGAAACTATATAATGCCTTTACTATAAGACGCGTAATAAATTCTTATAAACGCAAGATGACTCTTAAATGCTATTTCAGGAAGCTCCTTGTAATTAAACCATTTTGATTCTGAGGCATCATAACCCGTGCACAAGATGCCGTTGTAACTTTTAACAAGATAGCCTATCATGAGGACCGTATCATACTGGGAACTCGGGCTTGAAGTCACTCCCATAAGCATTTCTATCTTACCATCAAGTCCGGTCTCTTCCTTAAGCTCCCTTAGGGCGCCTCCATCAGGGTTTTCGCCAAGTTCAACAAATCCTCCGGGAAGGCACCAGAATCCCTTCTTCGGTTCAACATTCCTCTTTACAAGAAGGACCCTTTCTGTTTCATCGATTGTAACTACGCATGTAGCCGGAACAGGGTTTTCATAAACAGTCTCGTTGCAATGTTCGCAAAAAAGACGCAGCCTGTCTTCCCACAACTTGTCCGTAAGTTTGTTGCCGCAGTAGTGGCAGTTTGTCTTTTTCCGCATTAATCGTCGAAATTCCCCTTTGCGCCTTTGTCCGACGTTATTGAAGCCGCACGACTCGTTATTTTTTCATACGTCCATTCGGATGGGTCTTCAAACCTCTCAACCTTTGTCCCTGGGTCATACGACCCGGCATCAAGAATTTTTTGAACAGCAACCGGCGCAGAATCCCTGCCGTTAAAAACGTTCACAATCATAGTATAAACAAAATTTTCGACTCTTTTTGCCATTCTGTCCCTGATCTTTTTCGGCTGACTCATTATTTTGTTCTCAAAAGCAAGGTTAATCGACTTGTAGTTTCCGCCTTTCCAGCCCTTTGAATCCGCATAGGCAACCATCTGTTCCCACAGCTCTTCGGAAACTCCTTCGCCTTTCACCTTAATAAAATCACCCTTTTCGTCAAGCAATGCATTCCCGTAGTCATTGACTTCAACCCCCCATGAAATCATCTGAAGGGCAGTCGCGACGTTTGCCTTAGTTGTTCTGGTTCTTGCAGCTATCTCTCTTAACTTGTCGGAGTTGTTTCCGGATGTACCGTGCTGTGCTCCTGATATTTTATACTTTTCCAGAGCATCATGGATGCTGAGGGTCAAATCAACCTGAATTCCCTGACCGCTTGCTTCTATGCCATGGGTAGTCCCGTTGTTTAATGCAATCCAATCCGGAAATATGTTATGCGCATTCAATCCTTGAATCAGAAAAAGAGCCTCATCAACCGTTGAAAGCCCAGCCTTCCCCTTGATTTCACCGACTTCGGTTTCAAGCCCGGCCCACGCCGGAATAAAAGAGCATAGCTCAATATTTGCCAGAAGATTTTTATCATCCGTCATGTGGGATGCGTCAATAGCGATAGATGTCAGACCTGCTTCAAAAAGAGTGGGAATCTCGATTTTTGCAGCATCAACATCCTGTGCTTTTTTTATTCCATAATGGTCTGCGTGAATTGCAACAGGAACTGTAATGCCGAGTTCATTACAGAGGGCATCAGTCTGCCTTGCAATATTCCAGTAATTGACCGCGCAATATGCGCTTGATCCGCCTTCCGATTTTGCAATCTCAATAATTATTGTGGAATTGGCTCTCTGAGCAGCCTGAAGAACTCCCCGAATTATAATATTGCTTCTCCCGTTGGCAGCCATTGCAATAGCCTTGCCTTTGGCCATCATGGCCCTGTCGATGAATTTTCCGCTAACGATAAGGGCTTTGGAATTCGGGAAGAGTTTTACAACGTTTGGGGGGCGTCCTGTTCTGATTGCCCTGTCAAAATCCGAAATACCGTTTGTCATACCTGGCATGGCAATACCTCCTTTATTAATCAATAAGCATAAATTTCATATTCGGTTTTTTTGCCGAGAATAATATCTACTTTATTCTGCACTCCAATTCTATCATTGCTTGAAAACCATTTTTCCCAGTCTTCAACCGACTTCCACGTGCTGATTACAAGGTAATCGCTCGGATTGTCAATCCGTTTCAGGGTCTCACCTGAAATGTATCCGGACTGGTTATTTGCAAGCGCTCTCAGTTGTTTCAGAAGAGGAGTTAAATATTTCACCTTGTCTTCAGATACAGTTCTTTTGATAATAATTTTAATAGCCATTTTTTTCCTCCCTGCATCTATAGTGTTATATTTATAAGCAATACTAAACAGCCGTAAGAATAAGGGTTGTATGAAAAGGGACCGTAAGAGTAAGAACTATAATGCTGAAAATGAGTATTCTCCTGTTTTTTTCCGCAGGAAATGACCGGCCAACATTCAGGACAATAAAAAAACTATTAATACCATTTAGATCCTTTTGATATTGAATATGATCTCGTATAATCATTTGAGAATGAGATTCGATGCTCTTGCATAAAAGTCATATTCGAACGTATTTGATATTTTTATCTTGTTTATGTTTTTCTAATCTCTTTTCATCGATTTTTCAATTTCAGAGTTATACGACTCTGTTTCCGAAACCAGAGCTTTCATTTTTGCAGAGTATGATTTTATTCTTTCGTTATAATCCTGTACTCTTGAATTATATTCCAGCTTCTGCTGGTTTGTTTTGAGTTCAGTCTTCAGCTGTTCCATTTTTTCTCTCTCTTTATCTATGGCATTATATTCGTTTTCAAGTTCAAGTTTCTTTCTTTTGAGCTCCTCTTTTGTTTTATCAGAAACATCCGTCCTGGCCGGCTCTGATTTTTCACCCTGTTTTTCTCCTTTTAGCTCCAGTGTAACGCTTCCCTGCTCCGTTTTCTGCTTTAGTCCCGATTCAGAAATCTCCTCATCAGATTCATATCCGGTATACCCCTTTGCTTTTGCCCTCTGGCTCTTCGGAACTTTATTAAAATCATCAGTATAGTATACCCTGCCATCCGGACCGGTATATTTATAAAACTCTGCTGAAACAGGAAAACAGAAAAATAAAACTGCAATAAAAGCCAAATATTTTATTTTATCCATGAATCACTCCCCCTTTTGTGGTTTCGACCGGAAAAGCGATAACTTTCCCCGAAGATTAGGATGCGAAGTTATAATAAACCTAAAATGTTTTAAGTTCAACAAGTTTTGATGAACTCGTCCATCAGTTTTGATTGTTCGGAAGATTATTCCGACAACTGCTATATTATTTGACAATATTTAAAAGTAATGTAGACTTTAAAATATTTGAAGATTCCCGCGTCCGACAGATGAATTATGAGGTATTTTGCTGATTACTGAAAATGAGAAAAATGATGAAACGATTTAAATTATTATATGTCCTGCTTTTTCTTTCCGTTTTCGCCTGCATTCCAAAACCTGAAGTTGTTTATACTCCAAGAGACACGGAATCCGAGCAGGTTCTTTTTTCAAGAGCTGAAAATCTTTTCTTTTCAAAAAATCATGAAAAAGCCCTTGTAACTTATAAGGAATATCTTGACAGGTTTCCCGACAGCAAACTTATTCCGGCAGCATTGATGCGCATGAGCGTCATTTACGATACTCTAGGACAGAATGAAAATTCGCGAAACAGTTATATGCACATTATCTCCAACTACCCGAACAGTAATTTTACTCCTGATTCAATCATTAATGTTTTGGAAAGTTATTTAAATGAAAGATTGTTTAGAGAAGCAATCTATTTTTTCGACACCCTACCCAGCGTCAGCATTCCTGATTCTTACATTTCAAAAATATATGTTCTTGTTGGGGATACCCAGATGCATCTGAAGCTCCCGTCAGATGCCGCGGCTTCGTATTCAATGGCCCGCACAAAAAGCTCCGATTATGATCGGGAAAGAATCGATAAAAAACTCCGGGATTCAATAGCGCAGCTTGAAACCGGCAGCATCGCATCGCTTTCCGAAAACATCAAAGAAGATAATGCAAAAGGATATTTCAAATATCAGCTCGGGTTGAACTATTTTGAAAAACACAAGTATCGCGAAGCAGCGGATGCTTTGAATGATTTTATAAAAACGATACCGTTACATAAAAATAGAAAAGAGGCCAAAAATCTTCTAAATGAAATATACAAAAAAACAGCGGTCAAACCTCATACTATCGGATGCCTGCTTCCTTTAAGCGGTAAGTTCAGCGTCTTTGGGAACCAGGCACTAAAGGGAGTAGAACTTGCATTAATCCGGTTTTCACGTCAGTCCGGGCATTCTCCGGTTAACCTTGCAATAAAAGATACTGAATCAAACCCGGAAAAAGCGGAAATCGCGGTTTATGAACTGATAAAGGAAAATGTTTCCGCAATTATCGGCCCAATGGGAACTGCCGAAACAGTTTCTGCGGCAAAAAAAGCCCAGGCAGGTGGTGTTCCGATAATAGTATTAAGTCAGAAAGAGAACATAACAGATACTGGTGATTTTGTTTTCAGGAACTTCCTTACTCCCGGAATGCAGGTCAGGTCTCTTGTGGAATATGCAATGCACAAAAAAGGAATGAGCAAGTTTGCCGTATTATATCCCAACGAAAACTACGGAAAGACATTCGCTGCCCTTTTTACATCCGAAGTTCAAGCAAATGGCGGAAAGGTATTAAGATCGGAATCGTATGATCCTGCCCTGACAGATTTTACCAATTCAATCAAAAAAATTGCCGAACCCGACTTTGAGGCCATTTTCATCCCTGATGCCCCTGCGAAAGCGGGTCTTATTGTTCCGCAGCTTACATATCTTGATTTAAACAATATTTATCTTTTAGGCACAAATCTTTGGCATTCACAGCAGTTAATCGATATGGCGGGAGATTTTTTAAAAAAATGGGTTATAATAACTGAAGGCTTCTTCCTTGAAAATGATTCTGAAGGAGTAAAAAGTTTTGCGTACGCTTTCGAAGAAAAATACGGAGAAAAACCGGGATATATTGAAGCTGTCAGCTATGACACAGCCTTGATGCTTTTTCAGACAGTTAGTATTTCCAATGTAAGATTCCCGGATTCTGTTAAAAAAGAACTTAATAATATAACAAATTTCCAAGGAGTTACAGGTATTACTTCTTTTAGCAGTTCGCGGGATGCTCAAAAAAAACTTTATATTCTTACCGTAAGCGAAGGTGGATTCGTCGAACTTGACCCCTCGAACCCTTGAACCCTTCTAATCACTTTTCACTGTTCACCATTCACTTCAATTCTTCAGCGGCCCCTGCCCGGTTGCCTCAAGAACGCTTTGCCAGAGCTTTCCCATTGGATTTACCTGTTTCCTCTTCTCCGCTGATGCTATCATGGGAATATGAACAAAATGGTTACTCCAATTCCCGACAATGAGCTTGGTCTTTCCTGCCATGGCGGCATGGACAGCATCTCTACCGAGAAAGCTGCAGAAAACATGATCATTGGCATTTGCCGGAAGGCTTCTGATTATGTAGCTCGGATCTATGTATTTCAGAGAAATCTCTATGCTTTTCGATTTAAAATATGTCGAGATGGCATTTTTGATGAATAAACCGATATCTTTAAGCTTTACATTTCCTGATGCGTCAACTTCTTCCTTCTCATTTACAAGATATTTCTGCCCGGCCCCTTCCGCTACAACGATTACCGCGTGTTCCCTGAGCTTAAGACGTCCTTCCAGAGATGATAGCAATCCTTTCGGCCCTTCGAGGTCGAAATCTATTTCCGGAATCAGGACAAAATTAACATCCTGCTGAGCAAGAGCAGATGTTGCGGCAATAAAACCAGAATATCTCCCCATGAGTTTAATAAGCCCTATGCCATTGGGGTAGCCGGCAGATTCGTTGTGAGCGCTTTTTATTGCCATTGTGGCAATATCAACTGCCGAATCAAAACCAAATGATCTGGAAACAAGATAAATGTCATTGTCGATTGTTTTTGGAATGCCGACAACGCTTATTTTAAGTCCTCTTTCCAGTATGGCATCCGCAATTTTAATTGCGGCTTTAAGCGTTCCGTCCCCGCCGATCATAAAAAGGACGCTGATGCTCATTCTTTCAAGGCTATCGACGATTTCATCAATCTCCTGAGGACCTCTGGATGAGCCGAGGATAGATCCTCCGATTTCGAGAATATTTAAGACCGTATCCGGTTTCAGATCCATGACATCATGCCCGTACTTCGGAATAAATCCCTGAAGGCCATATCTTATGCCATAAATATTCCTGACTCCGTATCCGTAATAAAGCGCCAGAACTATAGACCGGATAATGTCATTCAAACCGGGACAAAGTCCGCCGCACGTCACAAGGGCGCATCTTAACTTGCTTGGATCAAAATAGATTTTCTCCCTCGGACCAGCCATTTCAAATGACGGCAGTTCCTTTCCCTCTTTAACAAGCTTTACAATGCGGGAAGGGTTGACATCAATCAGAACCTTATCATTGTCCGATACATAAGCCTGCCGTTCTTTTCCTCTTTCTTTGTTGTGTGCAAAAGAAGGTATTTTAGCTTCTCCCAGGATTGGAATCTCCGTACTTATTTCAAAATCATTATCATCCATATCAACCTCTTTCGATTAACAAGTTGGTTTCCGGAAGGACACAAACTATATTGAAAGAATTTTATCTTTTAAATGAAATAAATCCTATCTCCCGTTAAACCTGAAGCTGCCTTTACCAAGAATATCGTGAAGATGCAATATCCCCATAATCTTATTGGCGGAATCCGTGATAGGAAGCACAGTAATCTGAAATTTTTCCATCAGGTAAAGAGCGTCATAGGCTGGTGAATCAGGATCTGCCTTCCGGGGGTTTTTTGTCATGACATCTTCTGTCTTAAGTTCATATATCGGCCTGTTTTTCGCTACAGTTCGACGGATGTCCCCATCAGTTATGATACCGATAAGTGTGTTATCTTCTTTTAAAACAATAGCGGCCCCGAGTCCTCCCGAATCAACTTTACAAATTGCCTCGTACAAGCTCACTCCTTCATAAACAAGGGGCAATGACTCATCTTTTATCATTATATCTTTAACCTTGCTGGAAAGGCGCTGGCCAAGAATACCCCCAGGATGAATCTTTCTGAAATCACTCGGCATGAAATGCCTTTTGTTTATCAGGACAACTGCCAGGGCATCGCCCATCGCAAGTAATGCGGTTGTGCTTGCGGTCGGGGCAAGCCCTAACGGGCACGCTTCCTTTTCGACTCCAACATCAATAACAATATCGCTGTGCCTTGCAAGGGTTGAGTTTTTATTGCCTGTAAAGGCAATTACTTTGCATCCGATTTTACTTATAATCGGCACAAGCACATTCAGTTCAGCGGTTTCCCCGCTGTTGGAAAGAGCAAGGAATATATCATCTTTACAAACACCACCAAGGTCACCATGCATGGCTTCAACAGGGTGCAGGAAAAAAGATCTTGTTCCTGTACTGTTCAAGGTAGCGACAATTTTTCTTCCAACTATGCCCGACTTTCCAATTCCACCAACAATCAAGCGCCCTTTCGAGCTGTAAACAAGTTCCACCATTTCAGTGAACCGGTTGTCAATGCGGTCTATTAATTTGAGTATCCCTTCCGCCTCAATTTTAAGAACTTCAATTGCCTCATTGATTATCATTTTTATTTCTTCCGGTATTTAAAAGTATTTGCACACTAACCCGATATTATTAATAGTTTGTCAATTTTTCTAAAATAAATCAAGTGCTTTTTCTACCCCAGGTAGATTTTTCACTCGAATCATAGAACCCCGCCGAAGGCCCGCCAATCTTTATGGCGGGAATACTTGACCCCTTGAATCATCATTGAATCACCAATTCTTTTGGAGATGATCCAATTTTGATGGGCTCGTAAAAAGTCATATGCGAACGGATTTGAGATTTTTGGGAGATAGATTTTTAAGGAACTAAGCGTTAAAAATCACAAGCTGTTTGAGGGTGTTAGCCCGAGTTCTTGTGATTTAGCAAAGTGACTTAAAAATCCCCAAAAAGCTCATTAAGTGAGCATATTTCGACTTTTTACGAGTTCATCAATTTTTTTAAATATTTTATATATATTTTGGTTGACAAAGTGTAAAGGCTTAATTATATTGCGCGTCACATAAAAAATTTGAAAGCTTCGGAAAAAGGCTTGGAGAATTTCTCAACCAGCCTTTTTTTTTAGTTTTATTACTATGGAAAGGTGGTGAAAAGAATGGTTTGTTCAACAGTCAGAAAAAATAAGGAATGTCCCTTTATGTCAGCTAAGGGTTGTTCTTACAATGGCGGAATTTGCCATGAGCTGATTGAAAAGTGCACTGGCTGCGGCCGCAGCACGGAATATTCATCAGCCTGGTACTGCTCAACCTGTCCTGATCCTTCTTTGAAATGGAAAAACGGCAATTGCAACCTTGCAACGCATATCGTAGCAACTCCTGCTGAAGCAAAGGCTAAACTCAATCCTCTTAAAGCATCCAAACGGGGAAGCCGGTAACAGAGGTAACGCTGATGGCGCACGATTTATAACCCCGCTCATTTGTTTGAGCGGGGTTTTTGTGTTTTACCCGGTTCTGATTAATCTTGTAAAATTCCGTTTGCCCATAACCCCTGTTAATGATAAAAGACATAATCAAAAATCTGCGCAGTAATCTGTGCAGTAACTTGCACTCCATCTAATATTTATGTTTGCGGAGCCATAAAATGCCAATTTACGAATATCACTGTGATAAATGCAGCCATGATTTTGAATCAATTGTATTTGGAAAAGAAAAACCCGTATGTCCCTCATGCAGCAGCAAAAAAGTCCGTAAGCTCATGTCTGCTTGCGGTTTTATGAGCAAGGGAACCGGCGGAGAAACGGTAAGAACTTCAGCATCATCCTCATCATGCGGCGGATGTTCAGCTTCAAGCTGCGCAAGTTGCGGGCATTGATGAAACCGGAAATAACAATCGGAACAAGAGGAAGCATACTCGCGCTCTGGCAGGCCAACTGGGTAAAATCGGAGCTTATAAAAAGCTTTCCGGGGCTTTTCGCGGATATCGTTATAATCAAAACAAAGGGCGACAAGATACTTGATGTCCCTCTTGCAAAGGTCGGGGGAAAGGGGCTTTTTGTAAAGGAGATCGAGGAAGCTCTCATAGGCAATCGCATTGACATGGCTGTGCACAGCATGAAAGACATGCCTGCCGAATTGCTTGACGGTCTTTCAATAGGAGCAATACCGGAACGCGAAAATCCCTGCGATGTTCTTATTTCCAAAAACAATTTTTTACTGTCACAGCTACCGGAAAAAGCAAAGATCGGCACAAGCAGTCTCCGCCGCCTTGCGCAGATCAAACATATAAGGCCGGATCTTGTCATATTACCCTTAAGGGGAAACCTTGATACAAGGATAAAAAAACTCGATTCCGGGGAACTGGATGCCATCATACTTGCCGCCGCAGGAGTAAAAAGACTCGGACTCGAAAATATTATTACAGAATATCTCAACGAAAATATCATGCTTCCTGCCGTAGGCCAGGGAGCCCTGTGTATTGAAATACGAAAAGATGATCATAATATATCTAAATTTGCTGATTCTCTGGATCATTCTATAACACGGGCTGTTGTAATGGGTGAACGGGCTTTTTTAAAAAGACTTGAAGGAGGCTGTCAAATCCCTATAGCAGGCCACGGAAAAACGGAAAAAAATATGTTTGCAATAAGCGGCCTTGTTGCCGATCTTGAAGGTAAGACAATTATAAAAGAGACGCTGTCAGGCCCGCTTGATGCATCGGAAAGCATAGGGACGGCTCTTGCAGACAAACTTCTTTTGCGGGGAGCTAAAGAAATACTTGAAAATCTTACAGGTAATAATGGAAACTAAAAAAGGTAAAGTATATCTTGTAGGCGCAGGACCGGGAGATCCCGGACTGATCACCGTAAAAGGCAGAGAATGCATCGCAAACGCTGATGTGATTGTTTATGACTATCTTGCCTCTCCTTCCCTCCTGAAATACGCGAAAAAAGAATCCGAAATCATTTATGTCGGAAAACAGGGCGGAGACCATACATTATCCCAGGATGGCATTAATGCCCTTATCGTTGAAAAGGCTGAAAAAGGCTGTACGATAACGAGGCTGAAAGGAGGAGATCCTTTCATTTTCGGGCGCGGAGCAGAAGAGGCTGAAGTTCTGATCGAAAACGGAATCTCATTTGAAGTTGTTCCCGGCGTCACTTCTGCAATAGCAGCCCCGGCATATGCAGGAATTCCTTTGACCCACAGGACGTTCACATCCACTGTAGCTTTCGTAACAGGCCATGAAGATCCCGGAAAAGAAGAATCAGGCATAAACTGGGAAGCGCTTGCAAAAGGAATCGGGACTATCGTTTTCCT
>JBFYVZ010000192.1:0-15083 GCA_041298995.1 Desulfobacteraceae bacterium | reverse complement strand
AGATATCATTCCCCGTTTAATTTTTCCTGAAGATTTTCCCGCAGCATCTCTCCGAAAGTGGAAGTCGCAGGTTTCATGTTGTTGATATAGTCTGTCAAGATGCCCTGTTCATCATCCATTTGAAGCCGTTTGATGGAAAGACCGATTCTTCTTTCGACGCTGTTAATGTTCATAACCTTCGCAGTCAAAGCATCCCCGACATTGAATTTTCCAACCGGCGTTTTAATCTTCTCCTTGCTGATTTCGGAAACATGCACCAGCCCCTCGATTCCCTCCTCAAGCTCAACAAAAATACCGAAATCAGTTACATTCGTTATTGTCCCGGTTATCTCTTTTCCTACTTTGTAACGCTCGCTGACCGTTTCCCAGGGATCTTTCTGAAGCTGCTTGATTCCCAGAGAGAATCTTTCATTCTCTTTCTCAATTGCAAGGACTATGGCCTGTATCACATCCCCTTTTTTATAAAGCTCCGAAGGATGCTTTATGCGCTTTGTCCATGAAATATCCGAAATATGAACGAGGCCGTCAATTCCTTCATCAATTCCCACAAATATTCCGAAATCGGTTATATTTTTAACTTTCCCTTCTATTGTTGTTCCAACAGGATAGTTTTCACTTATAACATCCCATGGATTCGGAACCACCTGCTTTACGCCGAGAGAAATGCGCCTGTTTTCTGGTTTAATATCAAGGACAATAGCTTCGATCGTATCTCCAACAGACATGATTTTGGAAGGATGGCGGATCTTTCGCGTCCACGACATTTCTGAAACATGGATAAGGCCTTCTATGCCCTCTTCCAGTTCGACAAAAGCGCCGTAATCGGTCAGGCTTACTACCTTGCCTGTTACACGGGAACCGATCGCATATTTTTCAGAAGCAGTCAGCCATGGGTCACCCGTCATTTGTTTCATTCCGAGTGAAACTCTTTCCTTCTCATGATCTATGCTGAGGATCTTGACTTTTATTTTGTCGCCTACCGCAAACATTTCAGCCGGATGCTTGACCCGGCCCCATGAAATGTCTGTAATATGAAGAAGTCCGTCCACACCCCCAAGATCAACGAATACGCCGTACTCGGTAATATTTTTAACAAATCCTTCAATAACTTTATTTTCATGAATTGCCGAAAGGGTGGCTGATCTTTTGGACTCGCGGTCCTGCTCAAGAATGGCTCTTCTGGAAAGGACAACGTTGCTCCTTTTCCGGTTGTACTTTAATATCTTGAAAGTAAACGTCTTGCCTACAAGTTCATCAAGGTTTCTTATCGGTCGCAGATCCGCCTGTGAACCGGGCAGAAATGCCTGAACTCCGATATCAACAGAGAAACCGCCTTTAACACGGCTTAATATTACTCCATCGACGATGCCGTCATCGTCATGAGCCTTCTTTATGTCATCCCAGACCTTGACCTTCTCGGCTTTTTCTTTGGAAAGAACTACACGCTCTTCCTCATCATCCCACCATTCCACCATAACTTCAACTGTGTCATCAATCTTGGCGGTTATGCTGCCGTTTTCTTCCCTGAATTCATTAATTCTTATCTGTCCTTCAGATTTATAGCCAATATCAACAAGAACGTAATCCTTGTCTATAGATATTATTCTGCCTGTAACGACTTCTCCCTCCTGAAAACGTTTAAAGCTCTCGTCGTACATGCCCATCAGTTCTTCCATGCTGTCGTCGCGGCCTTTAACCTCTTCAGATAATTTTACATCAGAGGACCCGTGTTTTAATACAGCATCATTCAGCTTGTCGTTCCCGGACTCTTTCATCGCTTCAGAATCGGACAAACTTTTTTGTTTTAAATTCTCATTTGTATCGCCATTAACCAGATTTTCCATGAAAAGAAAGTACCCCCTTAGCCATTTGATCGCTATCCATAAAATATATAGCTTATTACAACTTGAGTTTGATATCAGACTATTTTTTAAAAAACAATCTTATTTTTATTGACGGCTTCGTAAAAAACCATTCTGCTGTGTTGCGCTTCATCTTTCGTCATTGCAGCGTACCAGTAAGTACGCTTCATTCCTCAAGATTCGTGCGCCTTGCATAATGACCTTTTTACGAAGCCGTCATCTTTAGAAAACAAACACTTGACCTCTTGAATCCTTAAACTCTTTTCATCAATGCATTAGATGCTTCTGAACATGGGATATCATAAGATTGACAACAGATTCGACATCGAGATCTGTCGAGTCTATTTTTATGGCATCTTCGGCGGGTCTAAGAGGAGCAAGAGTTCTTGTGCTGTCATTTTCATCACGGCACCTGATATCTCTTTCAATCTCTTCGATTGTAACAGAATCTTTTTTATCTGAAAGTTCTTTATATCTTCTTATTGCCCTGGTTCTTACAGAAGCATTCAGATAAAATTTTATATCCGCTCCGGGAAACACAACAGTTCCCATGTCGCGTCCTTCGAAAACAGCCCTTTTTCCTTTTCCAAGATCCCTTTGCAGGGTAAGAAGATATTTTCTCACAACCGGCCGCGCAGAAAAGGCTGAAGCAAGCATTGATATCTCCGGCGTCCTGATCTCACTATTAATGTCAAAACCGTTTGAAAAAAGGTAAAGGCCATCCGTGTCATGAACGAATTCAAGCCTGAGAGAGCCGCAAAGCATCTCAAGACCCGCGTCGTCATCATAACTGATCCCGGCTTTTTTTGCTTCCAGGGCAACGCCCCTGTAAAGAGCTCCGGTATCAATATACCTGTATCCAAGACGGTCAGACAACATTCTGCTCACCGTTGTTTTTCCGGCGCCTGCAGGACCGTCAATGGTAATAAGAAAGGATTTCCCGCCGGAATCCGACTGATTTTTCATTGAATGACCTTTTCAAGAGCCTTTAAGAAACGAACATTCTCTTTCGGCAGTCCGACCGTAATCCTGATATATTCGGGATAGCCGTAAGATGTCATTGACCTTATTATGATTCCTTTTCTGAGTAAGTCTTCAAAAACATCGTCTGCTTTTTTCCCGACATCTATTAAAAAAAAGTTGGCCTGAGTAGTGAAATACCTGATGCCCATTCTGTTAAGAGAATCATACATATAATCAAGTCCGTTATGAATAAGGCTGACGGTTTTTGTGAAAAAAGCTTCATCACGGAGAGCAGCGATAGCCCCTGCCTGAGCCAGGGAACTCGCGTTAAAAGGGGGTCTTATCCTGTTTAATATTCCTGCTATCTCTTCCGGCATTAAGCCATATCCGATCCGGAGCCCTGCAAGTCCATATATTTTAGAGAAAGTCCGGAGAGTAACAACAGGTCGTCCCGAATCGAGATAATCAATGCCTCTGAAGCAGTTAACATCCCGCACGAACTCTATATATGCCTCATCCACAACAATAATGACATCCTGCGGAACCTTTTGAAGAAATCTCTCAAAATCACTTTTTGACAAAATCGTTCCTGTCGGATTATTGGGATTGCATATAAAAATCATGCGGGTTCTTTCTGAAATCTTTCCGGCTATACCGTCAAGATCAATTGAAAGCGATTTTAAAGGAACACGCAAAAGCCTTGCGCCCGAGCTTTTGGCCATTATCTCGTACATGAGAAACGAGGGGTCGGGTATTACAACTTCATCCCCCGGCACAAGGAATGCGCGTGTGAGCAATCCTATAATTTCATCGGAGCCGTTTCCAAGAATGATCTTTCCCGGCAAAACACCCAGATATTCCGAAAGACTCATGACAAGATCATGTCCGCTCCCGTCAGGATATCGGTTGAGACCTGAAACAACCCTCTTAATAGCCTTGACAGCCAAGGGAGAAGGCCCGAGGGGATTTTCATTGGAAGCCATTTTTATGGAACCTGAAATGCCATATTCCCTTTCAAGCTCTTCAATAGGCTTGCCCGGAACATAAGGTTTTATCGACAGTATATGTTCTGGAACTTTCAGTATTGTCATAACACAATATGCTCACTTAATGAGTTATCAAGGGATTTTTTGGATCGCCAATCTTTACTTACAGAAACATTTGACACAAAAAGCAATTTCAAATTTGAAATTTCAAATTTGAAATCATAATACGCCGCAGGCGTATGGTCTATTTCCCGGCGGCCTGCCTGCCCCTTTCAAGCGCCTTCATATTAAGCGGTATCAATTTCGCCTTGGCGGCAAATTCAGCCTTGACCGATTCAGTCAAAATATCAAAATCCACCATCATGCTCCGTGCTGCAAAAGCGCCCAGGGCTACGATGTTGGCAGCTTTAACGCTTCCGATTTCATTTGCTATATCGGTTACAGGAACCCTCAGTTCATCAACATCCTTCCGGCCCGAACCGACCTGTATAAGCGAGCTGTTGATCATCACAACACCGCCCGGTTTAACAACCGGGGCAAATTTTTCAAGGGAAGGCCTGTTCATTGCAACAAGGTGCTGAGGGTTCCTTACTATCGGGGAACCTATCGGCCTGTCGCTTATCACCACCATGCAATATGCCGTTCCACCGCGCATTTCCGGGCCGTAAGAAGGAATCCATACGACCTCATAACCCTGCTCCATGGCCGCGTGAGCCAGTATTTTGGCACTGAAAAGAATCCCCTGGCCGCCGAAGCCGGCAAACATGACTTCACTTTGCATCGGTTCCTCCTTTAATCTCCCCCGGAGTCTTGAACTCGCCAAGAGGGTAATAAGGAATAAGGGTTTCCTCAGCCCATTTGACTGCTTCGACAGGCGTAAGTCCCCAGTTGGTGGGACATGTGCTGATCAGCTCAACAAAACTGAAGCACCGGCGTTCAAGTTGATATTTAAAAGCCGTTTTAATCGCTTTTTTTGCCTTGACAATATATTTGGGTTTTATTACCGACTGTCTCGTTATATATGCCGGAGTCTGAAGACTCGCAAGGAGTTCGGAAACCTTTATGGGCATGCCGACATCGTTGACATCGCGTCCGAATGGCGATGTTGTTGTGCGCTGCCCCGGCATAGTTGTCGGAGCCATCTGGCCGCCGGTCATACCGTAAACGGCATTATTTATGAATATGGTTGTGAATTTCTCTCCCCTGTTCGCGGCATGAATGATTTCTCCCATACCTATACTCGCAAGGTCTCCGTCTCCCTGATAAGTGAAAACCACAAGGTCGGGACGGACTCTCTTTATTCCTGTCGCCATCGCGGGAGCACGGCCGTGAGCAGCCTCCTGAAAATCGAATGTAAAATAGTTGTAAGCCAGAACAGCGCACCCGACAGGCGCAATTCCGACCGTCCGGCCTCTGATGCCCAGCTCATCGATTACTTCCGCTATGAGCCTGTGGGCAACCCCATGCGTACAGCCGGGACAGTAATGACTGTCCATTTCTGAAAGGGCTTCAGGTCTTTTGAATGTTTTTCCCATTACGCTTACTCCTTATGTATAAATCATCAAATCTCTTTCATATTAACAAGTTATGAAAGACTTGACCTGACGACATCCATTATCTCTTCAGGCGTCGGAACCTCCCCGCCGCACTTTCCATACCACTTTACGGGGCATTTCCCGTGCACACACCTTTCAACGTCCTCTACCATCTGCCCCATACTCATCTCTATGCTTAATGCCATACGGCAGCTCTTTTTTGAAGCTGCCTGAAAAATCGCATCCTCCGGGAAAGGAAATAATGTCTGAGGCCTGATCATACCCACTTCAATACCTTCCGCCTTGAGGTTGTCGACAGCCGTTTTGCAGACCCTGCTCATGGTGCCATAGCTGACTATAAGAATCCTGTAGTCGGAATCCGTATTATACGGCTCGAATCTGATTTCCTCGCGTTTCATCCTCTCGTATTTTTCTTTCAGGATCAGGTTGTTCTCATTCAGTTTGACAGGATCGAGAAACAGGGATTTCACAAGATTCCGCTTTTTGCTCTTTCTCATATCCATCCCGTTCGTAGCCCAGTCGTCTTTATTGCTCGGTTCAGACTTCAGGTATTCCGGAAACTCAACCGGCTCCATCATCTGCCCGATCAGACCGTCACCCAGGATCATAACCGGATTACGGTATTTTTCCGCAAGAGGAAACGCCATCATTACCATTTCGACCGCTTCCTGAACGCTCGCCGGCGCCATTACAAGCAATCTGTAATCCCCGTGCCCTCCCCCTTTTGTCGCCTGGAAATAATCCGCCTGGGACGGAAGAATTCCACCCAGCCCCGGCCCGCCTCTCATGATATTTACAAATACGGCCGGGCACTGTGCTCCGGCAATATAGCTTATTGCTTCACTCATAAGGCTGACCCCTGGGCTTGACGACGTTGTAAATACTCTTTCACCGCAGGCTGCGGCGCCAAAGATCATATATCCTACAGCAACTTCACTCTCACCCTGCAAAAAAATGCCCCCAACCTCCGGCATCCTGTGCGAAAGATATTCCGCTACTTCCGACTGCGGGGTAATAGGATAGGCAAAATAGTTCAGGCAGCCCGCTCTGATACCGGCTTCACCTATTGCTTCATTTCCCTTCATCAGAATCTTGCCCATTTTATTCCTCCTCTTCCTTTCCGGCTGTTTTATTGCTGTCCTCAGTGCCTGTTATGCTGATGGCTACATCAGGACACATGATACAGCATGTCGAACAAAAAACACAATCTTCGGGACGCGCCTGATAAGCGGGAAAATAGCCTTTTGAATTTACTTCTCCGGATATTTCGAGAACTTTTTTGGGACATACGGCAATACATAAACCGCATCCCTTGCATCTGTCCGCATCAATATAATGTTTATGAGCCATTTATACTCCTTGATTTCAGGCTGCCTCAGCAAGACAACCGGTATTTTCATTTACAACTCAGCAGCTTTTTTCCAGGGTGGAACAAGCTGTCTGTGCAATTTCAGAACAGGACATGAGAACCGCTTCATGTCTATTTCATCCGAAAACCGGGAAGAAACAGTAATAAACTCCAGAGGAAGCCCGGTTTCCCCGGACACGTTTGAAACAAAATCATACCCGTCATATATAATATCAACCGTCGTTTCATCTATAAGATTCGCATTCCCGATAATGCCGCTTATTGACATTCGGGAAGCTTTTTCGATTTCATCCTTCATTTTCACGCACCCTTTTAAAGTTTCCGTAAAAGGCCTGAAAGGATTTATGACCTGCAGCATGCGGTATTTTTTCCCATCCAGAGCATCGGCAAGCGCGGCAAGAACAGTCGCACCCACCTTATCTCCCCCGACATCCAGTATGGTAAGCCTGCTGGGCTTTCTGATTAGCCCCGCAACAGCAGGTGTTAATATGGGAAGGTCGGCCTGAAGATATTTATCCGGAGGCAAAATAACCCCGATCCCAAGTTCTGAAAGCTGCTTTCTTGCCTCCCGCGCGCGAAAGTAAGGATTTACAAGATCAAGATCCGCGACACTTACGTCTATCCCCGCAAGTTTTCTATTTACCGCAAGATTGATTGAAATCTCTGTTTTGCCGCTCCCGTAGTTTCCAACAATTACGATTATTCCTTCAAGCAGGATATCCATTTACACCAACCAATACGGAAAAACCGGGGAACCCGAATATATGTCTTTAAATTCAATTAATTGCATATTTAAATAACCCAAGATGTTTACAGATAAATTTGACTTGTATTTTTTAATTATGCTGATGTCAAGAAATTTGATGAACTGGAGATGATCCTTAAATATATTGATGATCCTTAAATATATTAAGGATACCTTGCCTTTCCAAATTCTGATATGATAGAGACGAAGCAAAAGGAGATTCTAAACAGGATGTTTCCAGTTTTTACAGGTCTTGAAAATTTTATTGATTCACCCCCGGCTTTTATTCGCGATAAACGTCTGGGACTTATGTGTAATCAAGCTTCAGTTGACAGGAATTTTAACCATGCGCGCGAATTGATAAACTCTGAATTACCCGGAAAGCTTGCCGCTCTTTATTCTCCTCAACATGGTTTTTTTTCAGAAAAGCAGGATAACATGATTGAGTCCGACAACATGGTCGATCCCCTGCTCGGTATTCCGGTCTTCAGTCTTTATGGCAAAACCCGTATCCCAACAAAGGAGATGTTCGAACCGATAGATGTCCTTTTAGTAGATCTTCAGGATGCCGGCACCCGCGTTTATACATTTATTTACACTATGTCCTACTGCCTCGAAGCCGCAAAAAAATTCGGTAAAAAAGTGGTCGTTCTTGACCGGCCTAACCCGATAGGAGGTGAAATTGTTGAGGGTAATTGTCTGTCGCCTGAATTCATATCATTTGTCGGGCGTTATCCCATACCTATGCGCCACGGGCTCACTATCGGCGAACTGGCCCTCTTGTTCAATAATCATTTCGGAATAGATTGCGATCTTGAAGTTATTCCCATGAAAGGCTGGAAAAGAACAATGTTTTTCAGCGACACGGGACTTCCCTGGATTCCGCCTTCACCTAACCTTCCGACTCCTGTCTCCGCAATAGTTTACCCCGGTCAGGTAATATGGGAAGGCACGAATGTATCGGAAGGGCGAGGCACAACCCAGCCATTTGAAGTTTTTGGAGCACCCTTTATAAATACCCGTAAAATCAGCTCCGCTCTTGGCGGTAAAAAGTTGCCGGGTATCATGCTTCGTCCGGTTGCTTTTGAGCCTATCTCAAACAAATGGCAGGGAGAGCGGTGTGAAGGATTTCAGATTCACATAACAGATCCGGTTAAGTATAAACCATATTTTTCAACCCTTAATTTTCTTCATGCAATATATGTTTGTCATGGGAATGAATTCAGATGGAAGAACCCTCCCTACGAATATGAATTTGAAAAATTACCCGTTGACCTTATCACCGGAAATTCGACTATCCGGATGGCAATTGAAAACCCTGATCAAATCGATGAAATTGAAACAACATGGCAATCCGAGCTTGAGGAATATCTTCATATAAGCCGGGAATATTATCTTTATGCCTGATCATAACAGAGCCGTCAATCATGGAAAATAACAACATATCTTGGAAAAGGATGATGTTCAAAGACAACAAGGTCTGGCAGGCTTTTTATCCGGATAACAGCCCTGTTATTAAAAACGGAAAAGTCCTTATCAAATACAATGTGAAACAGGAATACGAATACTGGGTTTATGAAAACAAGCTGGAGCCTGTAGACAAGCCTGACACACTTCAAATATGCGGTGATCAAAAACCGGCATCGCCCCCAAAAAAAAAGAAACAAAGTCCCGACAGCTTTCCATCTCCTGATGATAATATACCCGAAGATGCCGTTTCCATTTATACGGACGGCGCATCATCCGGAAATCCCGGCCCATCAGGCATAGGCGTTCTTCTTCGTTTCGGAAAACATGAGAAAGAACTGTCAAGAGAGATCGGAATTGCAACCAACAATATCGCGGAGCTTGAGGCAATAAATGCCGCCCTTCTTGAACTTAAAACTACAAAAAAGCCGGTAAGAATATTTACAGACAGTGCTTATGCTTTCGGTGTCCTGACATTAAACTGGAAGGCAAAAAAAAACGAGGATTTGATAGATTCAATTAAAAAATCAATGAAGAGATTTAAAGATTTGAAACTTATCAAGATCAAGGGGCATGCCGGCCAGGAAGGTAATGAACGGGCGGATTATCTTGCAAACAAGGCTGTAAAAAAAATAAAACTGGAAAAATCCCCTGTTTAGAAAGATTTGAACAACTCATGTTCATCACGTCGCAGGATATGGCGATAGATCAGATATAATACGAAGATCTCGCTTAATAAAGACATTTTCAGGAATAATTACTTTTATCCTTTCTTGAGTGATTCGATCTCTTTTTTCAGATCATCAATTTCCTGCTTGTACTTTTCCACTTCGCCACCCGAAGAGCCGGAAATGATATTTTCTTTATTCCAGTTTTCTTTCAACTCATCGAATCCAAGATAAATGGCGAGGCCCCCGCCCAGGACAAGGGATATGGGAAGGATTCCGGAAAGAATCATAAGAAATTCTTCCCACCAGATAACAAGCAAAACTATCCCAAACACAGACACAAAGGCGCCGCCAATTAAAGCTTTCATATAATGTCATTCTCCCGGCAAAAATATAATAAACACTCTACAACCTTTTGAAATAAAGATTATTATTGTTTCAGATATATCACGCTATATTATTGAACTCAAGATTTTCTTTTATCAATTAAGATATTGCAAAAAAATGAGGTTTTGATAGTCTATCAAGATAAACTTAACATAACTTAAACGGACACCAACTGCCTGTATGAATATATTAAAGAACAAAATAAGGAAATGGATCAACCGGATCCTTCAGGATTCGCATAATCATTTTACCTGCCACCTCCCGGGAAGCACAAGTTTTTTTTCATCCAATACTCTGAAACTTTTCTTCTCTGGAATTAAAATCGATTCCGATCAGCTTGATGGGCTGAAAAATATTCCTGAAAACGCAATTGTTATTTATGCCGCTAAATTTAAAAGCCACTTCGAGTTTTTATTCTCATATACCCGGTACAGTGAGAACAAACTTCCCTTTCCCGAAATCGGCTTTGATTACAGGGTGTTCATATGGCAGCCTGTCCCGCGGATACTGAGAACATTACTTTCATATCTCGATTATTTTTTTCAGAACAAGTCATTGCCCGATCCCTATAAAAGCGGCTACATAAGAGAAGAGCTCTTAAACGGAAAATCGGCTTTCCTTTCGCTTGTTGAAGACAAGGCATTTTACAGGCGGTTCGTAAAGTCGGAAACAGATCCTTTATCCTACCTTATAGAATTGCAGAAAATAACCGAAAGGCCGGTATATATTATTCCGCAAATCATGTCTTTCGGGAAAAATCCAATGCGTACGACCCCTTCTTTCACAGACATTATATTCGGAACTCCCGATAATCCGGGCAGACTGAGGAAAATAGCAACTCTTTTCAAATATCCTGAAAAAATAATTGTTGAAATTTCCGAACCAATTAATCTTAAAAGTTTCCTTGAATCAACAGAAGTGCAGGAACGGAGAATCGAACACCAGTCACTTCTTTTAAGGCGTGATCTTCTTCGCCAGTTAAATCGCCACCGTCAGAGCATAATCGGACCTGTTCTCAAATCAAGAGAAGAGCTTAAAGAGAGCATCCTCACAAATGACCGCTTCCAGGAATTCCTTGATAATTATTCGAAATCCCGGAATATGCCTGCCCGGAATATACGAAAAGAGGTCAATGAATATATTGAAGAAATTGCAGCAAATTACAATATTGCCTTTATAAGAGTATTGGCGGAAATTGTCGGCTGGATTATTAATACCATGTTCGACGGCTACACCGTCAACACTGACGGCCTGAACAAAGTAAAAAATATGTCATTAAAAGGGCCTCTTGTATTAATTCCGTGCCATAAAAGCCACATCGATTACCTTATTCTTTCTTATCTTCTCTATAATAACAACATGCCCTGCCCTCATATAGCTGCAGGCAAAAACCTCTCATTCTGGCCTATTGGCCCGCTTTTCAGGAGAGGCGGAGCTTTTTTCATCAGGCGTACTTTCAGAGGGGCGGCCCTGTATTCAAGAGTATTTGCCGAATATATCTACAAGCTGCTCGGGGAAGGATTTAACATAGAGTTTTTTATTGAAGGCGGAAGAAGCAGAACCGGTAAGCTTATCCTTCCCAAACTGGGACTCCTTTCGATTCTTCTTGATGCCTATAAGAAAGGCGCCTGCAAAGACATGATAATAGCGCCTATTTTCATAGGATATGACAGAGTCATTGAAGAAAGCTCGTATTTAGACGAGCTCGAAGGCGCTCAAAAAAACCCTGAAAATTTTTCTCAGGTCATAAAAGCCAGAAAATTTTTGAAGAAAAAATACGGTAAAATATATATTCAGTTCAATGACCCGATATCATTAAACGAGTTATTCGATGAAAAGGATATTCAACTTAAAAGCATGACATCGAAAGAGCAGAACGCTTTATGCCGCAATCTTGGTTACAGAATAATAAACTCAATAAACGATGTTTCCGTTGTTACTCCGTTTTCCATTACTGCCTGCTCCGTTCTGAACTGTTCAAGAAAGAGATTTAATTATGAGCGCATAATATTTTCTGTTGATACTTACATGAAATACCTTTGTTCACAAGAAGCGAAGCTGTCAGATACTCTTATTTCCGATTTCAGATACGCGATTGAACAGGTTCTTGATTCCTATGTGCATAGAAAATTTATCGAACCGGTTCAAATGGAAAAAGCGAGCCGATCATATGTAAAGGAATTTTCAGTAAATGTTAACAAACGTCCGGCAATGGAATATTATAAAAATAACTGCATTTCGTTCTTTGTTCCTGCAGCAATTACGGCCCTTGAAATTCTTAAAATAGAATCATTTCAGTTCCAGGCATCCGACCTCCATTCAGGGTACGCTTTTCAGCAAAATTTCTTCAAATATGAGTTTGCATACAATGTTGACAAGACTCCCGAATACTTTGTCCGGAAAAACATAAAGACATTTATAGATGATGCAATCCTTGTTCCCCATGCAACTCTTCCTGATACATACAACGTAACATCGCCAGGTTTAAATAAATTAAAGTCATTTTCAACTTTTTTAAAACCCTATTACGAATCATACTTTGTAGTTCTTAATTATTTTATTAAAACTTCCCAACATGAATCTGATGCCAAAGAACGCATTAAAAAAATTCAAAGTACAGGAAGCAGAATGTATAAAAATAATGAAATAGAACGAAATGAAGCTTTATCGAAAGTTTACTATACAAATGCAATTGATTTTTTCAACAACAAGGGGATCAAAAGCTCTGAAGAAATGGACAAGTTAAAATTTTATGAAGATGCCATTCAGAAATACCTGAGCTTTCTGTAATGGTGAACCTATGAAAGCCCTTATTCTTGCCGCAGGCCTCGGAACCAGACTTCTCCCGTACACTGAACACACACCCAAACCGCTGTTTCCTTTGGGGAGCCGCCCTCTGATAGATATCATAATTAAAGGGCTGGAGGCTTCGGGCTGTGAATCAATAATAATAAACACTCACCACCTGCATAAAAGGATAATTGATTTCATAAACTCCGGCAAATACTCTATCCCGGTAATAACCCGCCATGAGCCTGTAATTTTAGGAACCGGCGGCGCCATAAAAAATGTGAGTGATTTCTGGGATAACAAACCTTTTATAGTAATAAACAGCGATATCTTTACCGATATTGACCTTCGTGAAGTTTATTCTTTTCATATGAGGCACGGGCATCCGGCAACTCTTGTATTGACGGATTACGAAGAATTCAACAATGTGCAGGTTGATGATGACAATTTTATTACAGGCTTTGATAAGAGCAATTCGGATTCTTTTCCCTGCCCGGACAGCAGTAAAAATATTGCACCTGAGTCCGGTCATAGAGATAAAAAGAGATTTGCATTTACAGGAATTCAGGTCTTGAGCCCTGAAGTTCTTAATTTCATTCCGGCAAATAAATTCTCACACAGCATCGATGTGTACAGGCAAATGCTGGCTTGTGGTAAAAAAATTTATTCTTACATTCCCCTGAAACACTCGTGGAATGATCTTGGAACTCCCGAGAGATATAAAGAAGCGGCAATAGGTGAATTGACTCCCAGGGCATTTAAAGCGGCCTTTCCGGATTACAATTGCAAGGATGTTGAAATATCCGAACTTAAAGGCGACGGATCCGACAGAAGATGGTTCCGCCTGACCTCGCAAAACAATTCTCTTATAATGGCAGATCACGGCATAAGAAGGACTCTTTCGATAAACGAAACCGACTCTTTTATTGCGATCGGCGAACACCTTCATGACAAAGGGCTGCCTGTCCCCAGGATTATCTTTCATGATTCCTTTTCAGGTCTGGTTTTCCTTGAAGATCTGGGGGATACCAAACTGCAAAATATTATCATAAATTCCGGAAAACGGAGCGAAATTCTGTCATGGTATAAACAGGCTATAGATCTTCTTGTAGAGCTTTCTCTTACCGGTAAAAAAGACTTTGACACATCATGGACGTATCAGAGCCCTTATTACAATTCTGATCTCATACTCGAAAAGGAATGCAGATATTTTATTGATTCATTTTTGGGGGGCTATCTCAATAAAGAGATTGATTTTGAAGAATTCAAAAATGAATTTGTAAAAATAGCATCAAGGGCTATGGAACACCAGGTTACAGGATTCATGCACAGAGATATGCAGTCCCGTAACATCATGGTAAAAGATGGAAAAATGTATTTCATAGATTTTCAGGGTGGGCGCGTTGGTCCGCTTCAATACGATCTTGCTTCTCTTCTGGTTGATCCATATGTCTGTTTGCCTCCCGGATTGCGTCTGGAACTCCTTGATTATTGCGCTGGAACAATTTCTTCTGCCATTGGAATTGATGCCGATAAGTTCCGCCTTTGTTTCAAATACTGCTCGATAGCCCGAAATCTCCAGATCCTGGGGGCTTTTGGCCACTTAAGCAGGGTTAAGGGAAAAGTCTTCTTTGAGAAATATATCCCAGCGGCATTAATAACGCTCAAGGAAAGTTTCATACAGCTTGAAAAAGATGAGTTTCCGAAACTGAAATCACTTGTCGACAACCTGTTGTAATCGAATTGTTATTCTGATATATAATCATAAATGACGGCTTCGTAAAAAGTCCGATTTCTTCGTTGCGCTTCTTCTTTCGTCATTGCGGCGTACTTTTATGTACGCCTCATTCCTCAAGATTCGCGACGCCTTGAACTTGATCTTTTTACTTTGCCGGCCGATTTTGATTTTTTACGAGTCCATCAAAAGGGAGTTGGGATAAAAATGGTGATTTTTGAATCGCTTTTAAAACGACAGGATAAAATAGCTGTAATAGGGTTGGGATACGTGGGTCTTCCGCTTGCGGTGCATCTTTCAAGACATTTTTCAGTAACTGGTTATGACTATAAACCTGAAAGAATAAATGAACTAAAGGCCAGTTGTGATAGAACACTCGAAATAACACCTGAAGAGCTTGCATGTGCAGAGATAAATTATACATCTGATCCCAAAGAGCTTTCTCTTTGCAGGCTGATAATAGTCGCAGTTCCGACGCCGATTGATGAATACAAAATCCCTGACTTGTCTCCTGTAAAAAATGCCGCTGCAACAGTCGGAAAATATATAACTAAA
>JBFYVZ010000035.1:0-7273 GCA_041298995.1 Desulfobacteraceae bacterium | reverse complement strand
ATGATTATCCGTGCAAATCGGGCGGCATGGTCGAATACACTTACTTTGCAAGAAGCATTGATTCCAGAATCATAACGGAATGCATAGGTTGTCCGCCGGACAAACACCCTGACGACTGGTTCTGCGCCTGGAGGTTTATACTGAAAGAGTAGGGTTCGAGGGGTCAAGGGGTCAAGGATTCAAGCGAAAGGTGAAAATAGCACCAGACGGCTTTGTAGAAAGTTTATTATGCAAGGCGCACGAATCTTGAGGAATGAAGCGTACATGTTAGTACGCTGCAATGACGAAAGATGAAGTGCAACACAGCAGAATGACTTTATACGAAGCCGTCATTATTCTAGTTTATATTTGCCGATCCTGTCATTATGCAGGCTCCCCAGATAAAGATATCCGGCATGCTCTCTTGCGCAGGTAATCTCTTTAAGATGCTCACCTGTCGGCTCCTGCAAACTTCTGGTAATTTTACCGTCTTCATTAATGGCAAGCACAAAGCCGTAGGGTTTGGGTTTTGGCCACATAAATTTTGGAAGCCTTGAAACAATCTTTTTTACAAAAGGGCTTGGATGCATTCCGTCCATCTGGTCATTTCTTACGGTAAACAGAGCAAGCCAGAAAGTGCCCCTGCGGTTGGATGTAACATTGTTCGGAAAACCGGGCAGGTTGTCCAAAAAAATTTCGGCTGTTCCGGCTTTTGGCCCTTTGAGCCAGTAACGCTGGATACGGTACCTGTATGTCTCATTTACAAGAACGAAATCCTCGTTCTGTGAAAGGGCAACCCCGTTTGAAAAATAAAGATCCCGGAGGAGAACATCCGTTATTTTGCTGTCCGGGTTGTATCTTAGAAAACGTCCGTTAGGTCTTGATTCCAAAAGGTCGAAAAGATACTCATTAAGATGGTATTTAAAACTCGCATCCGTAAAATAAATCATACCGTCTGATGCAATGTCGAGGTGATCGGTAAACTTATAGGGAACACCTTCCGCCTCTGTTGTGAGAACAGTAATTTTTCCGGTATTGTCAATCGAAAGAAGCCCCTTGTAAGAATCTGCCACGATAAGGTTCCCCTTGCTGTCGAAAGCAAGCCCCAGGGGACGGCCTCCGGTTTCAGCAAAGGTTTCAACCCCTCCGTCTTTTAATATTCGGACTATTTTTCCATCCCGGGTTCCTCCGTATATCCTTCCTTCGGAATCTATCACAACGTCTTCAGGGCCGTTGATTTTGCCCTTCGCTATAAGTTCGGCTTTTGCAAGCGCATTATTTTGCGCAAGAACTCCAGTCATATCAGGTTTTTTTATCGGTTTATAAGATACCGGGTCAATCCTGGTCGGCCAGAATAAAAGATATAAAAGAATCGCGGCAATAATTCCCACCAGAATCATGATATACTTTTTCATATCCCCATCCTTCTGCCTCTCAACATAAAAGCCGGAGTATCAATTTTTTCGATATTCGATGTCCGATGTTCGATATTCTTCTGATTGAACATCCATATCTAAAAATTTGGTTCGGCTTCTATAGGAAATCTGTATGGCAACAACCCTTTATCAGTGTGCCTCGGCCCAGTTATTACCTGACGAAATATTTACCCTGAGCGGAACTTTCAGATTCCAGACGCCTTCCATTGTGTCTTTAACAAGCCTGCTCACCGCATCAAGTTCATCAGGCGGCACTTCAAAAACAAGCTCGTCGTGGACGGAAAGGAGCATTGCGGTCCTGAAGTTCTTTTCAGCCAGCGCCCTGTCGATATTTATCATTGCGACCTTTATGAGGTCGGCGGCCGTTCCCTGTATCGGCGTGTTCACGGCAATCCGTTCCGCGGCAGCGCGGACTATCTTGTTTGCGCTGTCAATATCGGTAAGAAGCCTGATGCGCCCAAGGAGAGTTGCAGTCTTTTTATTCTCGTGAGCTTCCGCAATAGTCTTTTCAATAAACTCTTTTACGCCCCTGTATCTTGCAAAATAGTTGTCGATATAAGTCTGGGCCATCTTCTGGCTTATACCAAGCTCTTTTGAAAGGCTGAAGGCGCCCATGCCGTATATTATGCTGAAATTTATAATCTTTGCCTGCCTTCTCAACTCAGAAGTGATAAACTCCGGAAAAACCCTGAACACCTCGGTAGCTGTTCTGATATGAATGTCTTCATCGTCTGAAAAAGCCTTTATGAGGATTTTGTCATCAGAGCAGTGGGCAAGAATTCTCAGCTCTATCTGGGAATAGTCGGCTGAAAGAAGATGCCACCCTTTTTCAGGTATGAAAGCGCTTCTTATCTCTTTCCCCTCATCTGTTTTGATGGGAATATTCTGAAGATTAGGGTCTGAACTGCTGAGCCTTCCTGTTGCGGTTACGGTCTGATTAAATGATGTGTGTATGCGCCCTGTTTCAGGGTCTGCAATTTCAAGCAGCGCGTCCGCGTATGTTGATTTAAGCTTTGAAAGAGTCCTGTGTCTTAATATAAGCGCGGGAAGCTCGTGCATTCCGGACAGCTCGTTAAGCACATCCACAGCAGTCGAATATCCTGTCTTTTTTTTCGTCTTCTTCATTACAGGAAGCGACAGTTTTTCAAAAAGGACTTCTCCTAACTGCTGCGGAGATTTAATGTTGAAAGGCATTCCAGCAAGTGAATAAATACTGCCTTCAAGATCTTCTATCTGCTGTTCAAAATGTTTGGAAAGCTCACGAAGCCTTAGCCTGTCAACACATATCCCTTTCATTTCCATATTCATAAGGACAGGAATAAGGGGTATTTCGACATTTTCAAAAAGATCTTTGACTCCGATTTCACCAAGTTTCGGCAAAAGAACATCATGGGCAAGAAGAGTTATGTCGGCATCCTCGCATGCGTATGATACCGCCTTATCCAATGGAACACCCGTGAAACCATCCTCCGGCTTTTTCTTTCCCACTGTCTCTTCAAAGGTGATTTTCTTATGGCCGAGAAAATCAAGAGCTATCTGGTCAAGGTTATGGGCGCGCTTGGAAGGATTGATAAGATAGGATGCCACCATCGTATCAAAAGAGACTCCGGCAAGAGCAATTCCATGACGTTTCAGAACTATCCAGTCATATTTTATATTCTGGCCTATTTTCTTTATACCCGGATTTTCAAAAACACCTTTGAGCTGCCCCAGTACTTCATTTATGTCAAGCTGCTCGGGAACACCTTCATAATCATGGGCAAGCGGAATATAAAATGCTTCGTGAGATTTTAAAGAAACCGAGATTCCAACGAGTTTGGCTTTGATCGGATTTTCGGATGAGGTTTCGGTATCAACAGCAAAGTGATCAGCCGATTCAAGTCGTGAAATAAGGGAGGAAAGGCTTCCCATATCCGTAATCAGACTGTACTCCTTTTCCGAAAGATCCGATTGCATGGAGACACTCTGCTGAAGCTGCCTGAACTCAAACGCCTGAAACAGCTCTGATAATCTTTGGTTATCCGGCTTTTGAAAACGAAAGGAATCCGGGTCGAAATTAAAAGGAACCATGGTGTTTATTTCAACAAGCCGCCTGCTTAACAATGCCTGATCTTTAAACAAAACAAGGTTTTCCTGCTGTTTTTTCTTTGTGATTGAATCAATATTGTTGAAAAGATTTTCAATGCTTCCAAAATTTTTTATCAGATCAAGAGCTGTTTTGGGGCCGATTCCGGGAACCCCTGGAACATTATCTGAAGTATCCCCCGAAAGGCCCATGACATCAATAATCTGGCGCGGTTCAATGCCATATTCTTCAACAACTCTGTTTTTATCCGTGATCTTATCCTTCATGGGATCCCAGATAATAACTTTATCGGTAACAAGCTGAAGAAAATCCTTGTCTCCCGTCACCATTACAACGGAATAGCCGGAATCTTCTGCTTTGCCCGCAAGGGTTCCTATAAGATCATCGGCTTCATATCCCGGCATTTCAACTACGGAAAGGTTAAAAGCCCTGGTTATCTCTTTTATATACGGAATCTGGACCTGCAAATCTTCCGGCATCGGAGGACGTGTCGCCTTGTAGTCTTTGAAAAGATCATGCCGGAATGTCGGGCCTTTGGAATCAAAAACCATAACCACGTATTTCGGGCTCCAGTCTTCCATGAGTTTGATCAGAATCCTGGCAAAGCCAAAGATTGCATTCGTCGGGAGCCCTTTGGAATTTGAAAGACCTCTTATGGCATGGTACGCACGGTAGATATATGCGCTTCCATCAATAAGAAAAAGTGTTTTATCAGGATACTCAGGTTTTTTTTCCACAGTAATTCCAATATTTAAAGTCCGAGTTCATCTGCAATTTCAGACATCGCCTTTATGCTTATCGAGACAAACTCCTCGAGAGGAATGTCTATTTTCTCACACTCCATTATTCTTTCCCTGCTCACAGCGCGGGCAAAATGGGGAGTTTTCATCCTTTTCGTAACAGAGCTCACTTTAACGCTTGATATTTTTTTGTCCGGATAAACAAGAGCCGTTGCCACAACCAGGCCGGTTATGCTTTCCGCGCATGTCAGGGCATGCTCAAATATGGTCGAGCGGACAAGGCCGAGCCCTTCGGCATTATGCTTTTTAATAACGTCAGCTATCTCGGAAGAGACTCCTTTTTCTTCGAGCATTTTTGCCGAAACTGCGCCATGACTTGCCGAATCCTCGCCTGTAATCTCGTAATCGAGATCATGGAGCAGGCCTGTGATGCCCCACAGGTCCTGATCTTTTTCAAATTTTACGGCAAGCGCTCTCATGATAGCTTCAGATGCTATGCAGTGAGCGACAAGTTTTTCATTCTTCAAATGCTCCCTTAAAAGCAGCAGTGCGTTTTCTCTTGTAATTCCGGCTCCGGACTCAGTTGACATGATAAATCTCCTGTAGTTTCATATGTTATTTAAACTGAAACCAAGCATTGGTTGATTATCACAAAGGGAACGTATAAATCAGCAGCACGTTTTTTGCGTCAGCTGAATTTGATTGTTCGAAGGTCTTTCATCCTCAAACATCTCCGTGTTAATGACTCCCTCGCAAACTCGCGTTACCGGCCCTGCCATCATGGCGGCAAAGTTTTATAATATCGTTAATCATTTAGTATGTATCAAGATATTTCTGGATGGGAAAAGCCGTGTTATTAAAATTATCAAGCAGTTTTTTATCCATGGTAACAAGGGGCACATTCAAGTCTTGAGCCAGATTGACAAACTCACAGTCATATGCGGAACAACCGCTGTCTTTTGACAATTTCAGGACCTGAGTTGAATTAACTTCATATTCTCTGCCCTGCAATAAACTTTCAGCTGTTTGAAAAATCTGCACCGCATCGTGGAAGGTTATTATCTCTTTTCTGATATAAAAAGAGAGTACATTTCTAAATTCACTCCGCCACAGCAAAGGGGCGGCCCATGCAGGATCTTTTAGAAATAACCGCTCTGTAATTACAGAATATTCGGATGAAAGATACAAATAGCTGATCACATTTGTATCAACAACTATCATAACCTTCCCTCATTTTTCATATCGGCAAGCGCGGCATCGCTGATAATATAGCTTTTGGATTTTTCGCGAAATTTTTTCGACAGCGCAAGATGTTGATTCGGATCAATCCTTGTGCTTTTTGTGGCCTTCTCTATTAAAATAATGATTTCACTGTTTACGCTTCGGTGATTTTCAGCGGCAAGCTGCTTTAAGGTGTTATATGTCGGATCCGGTATGTTCTTTAGAGTTATTGTAGCCATAATTAACCTCCATATTAAATGTATTCTTTATGGAACCATTATGGTTGCTTTTTGCAAATTTGTCAATATCAGTTTGATCAACTCGAATTTAAATATATTATCAGTTTGACATGCCTTTTTACTTTTATTGGATATGCCTAACTTATTCAATTGGTTATCATTGCTACTCAACAACTACGGCCGTGCCGCTTGCCGAAACCATCAGCATTCCATTTTTTTGGCCAAGTACCTCGTAGTCCAGATCGACACCGACTACGGCGTTGGCGCCAAACTCTTGTGCGCGCTGCTGGAGTTCCTGCAAAGCTATTTCGCGCGCCCGCTGCAGTTCCCGCTCATAGGTTGCCGACCGCCCACCAACGAGATCACGGATTCCGGCGAATAGATCTTTGAACAGGTTGGCGCCTAGAATGGCTTCTCCTGTAACGATACCGCAGTACCTGGTGATCCGTTTGCCATCGATACTTGGGGTAGTGGTAATTTGCATTTGGTTCCCCTCCTTTTGGTGCAACAAACAGATGATATTTCAGGTCGTTTGATGCTAATGACAGGTTTACCGGGAAGCCCGTTTTTGGGGCGATTCGGTGGAACGCCTTGTTGGGCGTTTTATTTTATGAGCAATATCAATAAGAGAGAGGAGGGCTTTATTGACTGCCTCCTCATTGGGGAATGCTTCGGCAACCTCCGGCTTAAGGACAATTACATTAGAAGATTTTTTTAAACGATTTACGTACTTGCCTCGTACAAGGCCGGCGGGAAAATCAGACCGTTTATACTCCGGACGTAGTTCGTCCTTATCAGATTTTATATTCTTCTTCATATAGTTCTCGTTCTCCTTTACTCGCTTTACGAGCATTTATAAGGCGAATGGTTTCTCCTTCTTCAGTGTGTGATACAACTATAAGCCGGTTTCTGTTGGAAAGACCAAATGTGATATAACGCTCTTCGTAAACTGAATGATCTGGGTCGGTACCGGTTACGGCCATGGAGTCACTTAAGGCTGTCGCAGCTTCCTCGAAAGACACCCCATGTTTTTTAAGATTAGCATTTGCCTTTACCGGGTCCCATTCAATTTTCATATTTTAGATAATATCATATTAATGGAAATATGTTTAGAGTTCTTTATAACTCTTCTGATAGCAAGATATCTTTGGGACTGGATAATGTCGATCCATCTCTTTTATCTTCGCGATTCATGGCTGACCCGCCCGTCAGATACGACATAAATATTTTAAATGATACATAATATCTTGACAATTATTTTGCAACCATTTATTTCCATCATCTGTTTCCATCATCATAGAGATCCATGAAACTCCCTTCCGCTTACGACAATAAAAGTTTTATATAACTCAATTTGTTCTTATACGGCGGGTAGGGGATGGTTGGATTGAAAATGGTCGTTTTCTGTAAAATCGACCTGTGATGACTGAAAGCGTCGAAACTGAATTTGCCGTGATAACAACCCATGCCGCTGTTCCCGACGCCTCCGAAGGGCATATTGGAATTCGATACGTGCATGATGGTATCGTTGATACAGCCGCCGCCTGATGATGTCGATGACAAAAGAAGGTC
>JBFYVZ010000275.1:0-3923 GCA_041298995.1 Desulfobacteraceae bacterium | reverse complement strand
TCAGGATTTGGACCCCGCTCCTTGTTCTTTTCACCTGCCTGGTCTTTGCCGGATGTGAAGGTACCGACAGCCGTGAAAAGGTTGACGGCACGGTCAAGGAACTCAGCGGGCAGAAAAACATAGAGCGCTTTGACCAGATGAAAAAAGATATCGATAAAATCAATAAACAGCAGGCCGATCGTATGAAGGAACCTTAATAACTATGCCTGAAGGGAAAAAACATATTTATACATGCAGTGATTACCGGCTGGAAAGAATTCTTCTCGCACTAAAAATGCGCCTTTCAAACAATGAAATTTCTGAAAAAGAAAAGCAGCATATATTAAGTGAAATCAAGAAAATAGAAGTTGCAATGGAAATGGATTGAAGAACCTTGCAGCAAGACTTCGGTAATTCCGGTCTTTACCGCTCAACCAACAGGCTCAATAGTCAGACATTATACGGGGAGGTTAAATTATGCGAACAAGATTATTGTCTTTCACGCTGATATTTGCGTTTATTATGATCGCCTCATGCGCTTCTCTCGAAACCCGAACAGGCCGTGCGGCATATATGAGTGGTGACTATCAATCGGCAATAAGAGAACTTACTCCTTTTGCGGAACAAGGCAACGAGGAAGCACAATATCTGTTAGGAGCATCATATGCAAACGCAAGTCCGCCGGAGCAGGACTATTCCCGGGCAGAAAGATGGCTCCAGGCTGCTGCAGAACAAGGGTATGCGGATGCCATGGTAGATATAGCAAAGCTGAGCCTTTTTTATAAAAATGAAAGGGATGTGAAAAAGGCGATTTCCTGGTACATGAAAGCCGCAGACCGGGGACATCCGGAGGCACAGTTCATGACCGGAACATATTACTTCTCTGAAGATGCGGGTGCTGAAAAAAATAATGTCAAGGCTTACATGTGGTGGCTCCTGTCAGCATCTAACGGACATAAATTAGCAAAGCTGATGCTTGAAGAAAGCCTGGTTAAGATTTCACCCGATGAAGTTCAAAAAGCTGAACAGCTTGCAAAAGAATGGACGGCTGTTAAATAAAAAGCTGGAGACTTTTTGCAAAGTCATCATGATTACAGCAAAATTATCTTGACCATAACTGCCATTTCACCTAAATATCCGACAGTTTAGTGAAAAGTTTCCTTTATTTAAACAACAGCGAGCCTATAATGATCAATATAACTCTGCCTGACGGCAATATAAAAAGTTTTGAAAATTTTCCAACCGGCCTTGATGTGGCGAAAAACATTTCAGAGGGTCTTGCCAGGAATTGTGTGGCAATGGAGCTTGATGGAAAGCTTGTCGATTTAAATACCGTTATTTCAAATGATTCCAAAGTAAGACTTGTTACGTCAGGAGACAAAGAGGCTCTTGAAATCCTTCGCCACAGTGCGGCGCATGTCATGGCCCAGGCAATTCTTCATATGTATAAGGATGCAAAACTGACCATCGGGCCTGTAGTCGAAGACGGTTTCTATTACGATATTGACATGGAGCCTGTTTCAAAAGAGGATTTCGACAAGATTGAAGCTGAGATCAGACGTATTATAAGCGCCAAAATTCCTTTCAAAAGAAAGGAAGTCTCCAAAAATGACGCCCTCGATTTTTATAAAAACGAACCCTACAAGCTTGAGATGATCTCGGACTTAAAAGACGGAACCATCTCTTTATACGAACAGGGCGATTTTACGGATTTATGCAGAGGTCCCCATCTGCCGCATACAGGATTCATAAAAGCCATAAAGCTCATGAAGGTCTCGGGCGCCTACTGGAGAGCCGATCAGACAAAAGCTCAGCTCCAGAGGATTTACGGAACCGCTTTTTTCTCAAAGAAAGAGCTCGATGATCATCTCCATTTTATCGAGGAGGCTATAAAGAGAAATCACCGCAAAATTGGAGTAGCTCTTGATCTTTTCAGTTTCCACGATGAAGCTCCTGGAATGCCTTTTTTCCATCCCAAGGGTATGAACATATGGGGAGCCCTTATTGACTACTGGAAGATGGAACACAGGGCTGCCGGTTATGTTGAGACAAAGACGCCTATCATGTTAAACCGCGGCCTGTGGGAAAGAAGCGGGCACTGGGATAATTACCGCGAAAACATGTATACATCCGTTGTGGATGAGATCGAATATGCGATAAAGCCGATGAACTGCCCCGGAGGCATGCTTCTTTATGCCATGAAACCTCATTCATACAAGGATCTGCCCTTGAGGGCCGCTGAAATAGGTCTTGTCCACAGGCATGAATTGAGCGGAGTTCTATCAGGCCTTTTCAGGGTAAGGGCCTTTCACCAGGATGACGCGCATATTTTCATGACTCCGGACCAGATAGAAGATGAAATACTGGGGGTGCTGAAACTGGTCGAACGGATTTACAGCACTTTCGGGCTCGGTTTTCATCTTGAGCTCTCAACACGCCCCAAAAAATCTATAGGAACAGATGAGCAATGGAACGTTGCCACAGAAGGATTGAAATCGGCTCTTGCAACTTATGGCATGGGCTATAAAACAAATGAGGGGGACGGAGCATTTTACGGGCCGAAAATAGACATCCATATAAAAGACGCGCTTGGAAGAACATGGCAGTGCGGAACAATTCAGCTTGACATGGCATTGCCTGAAAGGTTTGATCTGAATTATATTGATAAAGATGACGAAAAGCGCCGACCCATAATGATACACAGGGTTATTTACGGCTCAATAGAGAGATTCTTCGGGATATTGATAGAACATTTCGCGGGAAAGTTTCCCCTCTGGATGGCACCTGTTCAGGCGACTCTGCTTCCGATTAACGACGATCTTGTTCCATACGCTGCAGAAATCCGGACTACTCTCGAAAAGGAGGGAATACGCACCGAACTTGACAGCAGGACAGAAAGCCTTAACAAGAAGATAAGAGACGCCCAGATAAGCTATGTTCCCCTCATAATCATTTGCGGAGCGAAGGAAAAAGAAGCCGGTACAGTCTCTGTAAGATCATTGAGCGGTAAGGTAAAATACGGGGTTTCGGTCGATGAGTTTCTGAAACTTACTCTCTCCCATATAAGGGAACGAAAGATCGAGCCTGAAATCTTTAACAATTGACAATAGTTTGAACCGATTATAAAAAAGAAGCGGACGCAGGGCATGAATAGTGGATCGTGAAAAGGAGAATCAAAGCATCATGGCGGAACAACAGAATAAAATAACGATAAATGGTCATGACTTTATTTTTGAGCCGGATGAAACAATCCTCTCGGTAGCGCAGCGAAACAGCATTGATATCCCAACGTTGTGTTATTTGAAAAAAACCATCCCGACAGGCGCATGCAGGATCTGTGTCGTGGAAGTTAAAGGAGCGCGGAGCCTTTTACCTGCATGCTCCACACCCGCGTCAAACAATATGGTTGTCCACACAGAGTCAACCCCTGTCATCGAGGCGCGCCGTCTTATAATACAGCTTCTTCTCTCATCAGGAAACCACAACTGCGCTATCCGGGGTTTCGACGGCAAAGATTGGACCCAGTTTCAGCTTAATGTCCAGAAAGATGACGGCAGCGGTGAACTATGCCCGGTATGGGGAGATTGCAGGCTCCAGGATCTTGCTTACAGGTACCAGGTAAATGGCGACAAATTCCCGGAAACCCTGGTACGCTATCCCATGGAGACGGTAAATCCTTTAATCATCCGCGATTTCTCAAGATGCATTTTATGCGGGCGCTGCGTGCAGGCATGCAATGAAGTTCAGGTAAACAATGCCATAAGCATAGGATACAGGGGGGCATCCACCAAAATAATCGCTGCCGGGGACAGGCCCCTTAAGGATTCCGACTGCGTCTTTTGCGGGGAATGCGTCCAGGCGTGCCCAGTGGGAGCACTCGTTGAAAAGGAGTCCCGCTATAAGGTCAGGCACTGGGAAACTAAAAAAGTTCAGACAACATGCAG
>JBFYVZ010000270.1:0-2721 GCA_041298995.1 Desulfobacteraceae bacterium | reverse complement strand
GAAGGGGCATGATTTCAACGGTAATTCTTACCGCAATGATGAACCAAAAGTTACTGATAAGGTGTAACAAATTCCTGCAACTGAACTTTGCCGGCGTATTGGATATTTACCAGCGTGTTTTGTTCAAGAAGTTTCATAATGGTCATTTCTTTAACAGCCTGCCTCTGTATATTCCGGGATAAGGGATTCCAATTAGTTTCCATCCGGAAATGGCCCTTTTGTGCGATCTCTGTGTCAATCTGCGGGATTTCTTATGCGACATACAATGTGTATGTTTCCGCGCAATTCCTTGATTTCCTTGAGCTTGCCCAAAATTGCCTATTTCCGAATTGGAAACGCATTAGTGTCCATAATTTGTTTCCGGATGAACACTAATTAGGTTGACATAATGACTGAATTATATATAATACGATCATTATCTTGACGGAGATATGAAAATGTATATTCCCCAGCTACAATTAAAAAATCTAAAACAGCTTGTTATTCCTGGCAAAGTAATTGTGATTTATGGCGCGAGGCGGACAGGTAAGACGACTTTACTTAAGGAATTTTTGAAAAATGAAAGCGAACCATACACTTTGGTTAGCGGCGAAGATATCACTATCCAATCATATTTATCCAGCCAATCAATAGAAAAGCTCAAGGCGTTTGTCGGCACAACCCGCCTGCTTGTAGTTGATGAAGCGCAGAAAATTCCTCATATCGGCATTAATCTCAAGCTTATTGTTGACCATATGCCAGATGTTCGCGTTATAGCTACAGGCTCTTCGTCATTTGATCTGGCGCGCAGTACGGGAGAGCCTCTCACAGGACGCAAATTCACACTGAAGCTATTCCCTCTTGCCCAACTGGAAATCGGACAGATAGAAAAAATTCACCAGATAGAAGACAATTTAGAAAACCGTCTGATCTACGGTTCATATCCTGAAATTGTTTTAATGCAGGATAATCGTGGACGGAAGCAGTATCTTAAGGAAATTGTGTCATCTTACTTATATAAGGATATTCTGGAACTGGATGGCGTCCGGCATTCGACCAAGATCAGCCGCCTGCTGCAGCTTATTGCTTTTCAAATTGGCAAAGAAGTTTCTTTCAGCGAACTGGGAACATCCCTTGGCATGAGTAAAAACACAGTGGAACGCTATCTCGATTTGCTGGAAAAAGCATTTGTTGTCCAGCGATTAACAGGCTTCAGCCGCAACCTGCGTAATGAAATTACAAAAAACTGCCGTTACTATTTTCTTGATAACGGCATCCGCAATGCCCTGATCAATAATTTTAACTTACTGGAACAACGAAATGACGCAGGGGAATTATGGGAAAATTACATAATAATTGAGCGGCTGAAGTGTCAGGAATACTTAAGCGGCGCAGCCAATAATTACTTCTGGCGGACTTATACGAAACATGAACTGGATTTTGTGGAAGAACGGGATGGCCGTTTATTCGGCTATGAAATAAAATGGGGAAAAGCAAAACCGCGGGTGCCGAAAGAATGGCTGTCAGCTTATCCGGAAGCATCCTTTGATCTCATCAACAGGGAAAATTATCTTAAGTTTATAAGCTGACAGCCTACTTTCAATTTGGGGGGGGGATTTTACGTCCTAAACATTTAAACTTATTTATCTAAAAGGAAATAATTGGCCTTTACGGGAAAATAGGACGTCAATATATAGGTTGATCATATTTCAAAGTCGGCGCGGCTGAGAAATCGGTCGAGAATAGCCGTTACCGTGGGAACTTCGCAGATCAGTTGAAGCCATGGCCTCGCACAGGCCCTATCGTCCGGGATTGGGCATTGATGCAGCTCTGAAAGAAATCGAAAACAATAAGGGGCTTTTTTACGACGATGCCGTCGCAGATGCCTGCCTGAGATTATTCCGGGAAAAAGGTTTTAAACTTGAAGGGGCATGATTTCAAACGGTATTCCTCACCTCAATTCGACATCGAGAGTCATTGATTCGTGCTTGCTATTGGGCTTTGATCTCATCCTTACAATCCTTCAAGAGCAGGCCAGGCATTACTATCAGACTGAGGTTGAAAAGTCAGAATAATTCCCCGGTAATGGATGCAGCCGATTTGTGGGGCTGTCGGAAAGTACCGCGAAAAGGTTGCTGCTGGAGTTAAGAAAGGATGGCTATATCCACGTCATCGGCAGGCCACATGCAAGCGGTACGACAGCCCTGTCCGGGTTGTGACATATCAGCAAAGGACAGAACGCACAAACGATTCTCATTGACATTCTCAATCATTATTCGTATTTTATAATCGATGTTTACGGCCGCCGAGCTCTAATTGCGTCGGGCAATCACTTGTCATTATCGGCGGGAAAGCCTGACTCGTTCCGAAGAAGGATGGATGTAGAAGAGGAGGTTTACCATGCCTACCGCAATTGAACAGCGATTGGACAGGGTTGTCCATGAACTGAACGAAATCAAAAAAGAGATGATTCTGCTGAAGATGCAGCCCGCTGTCAGAGCCGACCGAAAAAGCAACGCCTGGAAATCGTTGGGTGAGAAGATATCCGTCAGATGGGATCATGTTTCCGCCGTTGATGAAATCAGGCAGCAGCGGGATAGGGTATGATGAAAAGGCTGACCATCGACAGTTCCGTTATCGGCGCAGAACCGGCTCCGAGGAGCTGGCGAAAGAGGTAAAGGAGGAGCTACTCAAGATCGAGAATGTCTCCTTTGTCATCCTGGATCAAAGGGCGGCCGAAGA
>JBFYVZ010000242.1:0-15928 GCA_041298995.1 Desulfobacteraceae bacterium | reverse complement strand
TTTGGGGATTTTTAAGTCACTTCGCTAAATCACAAGAACTCGGGCTAACACCCTCAAACAGCTTGTGATTTTTAACGCTCAGTTCCTTAAAAATCTATCTCCCAAAAATCTCAAATCCGTTTGCATATGACTTTTTACGAGTCCATCAAAGATAATTTCATGAAATAAATACTTTATGGTCAATTTGCCGGGTTTTTTTAATATTAATAACAAGGAACATGAAAAGGCTTCAATGAAGATGCAGCTTCCTCTATTACCGTTAAGGGATATTGTAGTATTCCCGCATATGATTGTACCTCTCTTCGTGGGGAGAGCCAAATCTGTCAATTCCCTTACCAGCGCCATGAGCAGGGACAAGAGTGTTTTTCTTGCAACGCAGATAAAGGCCGGCGAAGAGAGCCCTGAAGAAAGAGATATAAGCCGAATCGGAACCGTTGGGAAAGTATTACAGCTTCTCCGCCTGCCCGACGGAACGGTTAAAGCCCTGGTAGAAGGAAAATCAAGAGGCCGGATTGTGACCTTTTTCAACGATGAAGATTTTTATAAAGTTGATGTTGAACCTGTTTCAGAACTTGAAATCGACGAAACAGAAAGCATCGTGCTGTGTCGAGCACTGGCAGAAGCTTTTGATGATTATGCCAATCTTACCAAGAATATACCAAAAGACTTTGAAAAAAAGCTTTCAGGAATAACGAATCCTTCTCAACTGGCAGATACTGTAGCATCTCATTTTTCCTTTAAGATAGAAGATAAGCAGCATCTTCTTGAAATGCTCTCAATAAGCGAGCGGATTACCTTTCTTTTGCAGCTGATCAACATGGAAACAGAAATGTTCAAGGCCGATCAGCGGATAAAAGGCCGCGTCAAGGAGCAGATGGAAAAGACCCAGAAGAATTACTATCTGAACGAACAGATGCGGGCCATCAAGAAAGAAATGGGATCTGATGAAGATCCGGGCGATGAGATAAAAGAACTTGAAAAGCGCATCAAAGAAAAAAAGATGTCAAAAGAAGCCGATGAGAAGGTGGCTCATGAGCTGAAAAAGCTGAAGATGATGACACCGATGTCGGCTGAAGCCACGGTGGTAAGAAATTATATCGACTGGATAATCAGCCTTCCGTGGTTTGAATGTTCCAAGGTGCGTTCCGATATTAAAGAAGCCGAAAAGATATTGAATGAAGACCACTATGGCCTTGAAAAGCCGAAAGAAAGGATACTCGAATATCTGGCCGTTCAGACTCTCGTGAAAAAGATAAAGGGACCCATTCTTTGCTTCGTCGGACCTCCCGGCGTTGGAAAAACTTCCCTTGCCAAGTCAATATCAAGGGCAACCGGCAGGAACTTCGTTCGCCTTTCATTGGGCGGAGTCCGGGATGAAGCTGAAATAAGGGGGCATCGCCGCACATATATAGGCGCCATGCCCGGCAAGATAATACAATCCCTGAAAAAAGCCGGCGTCAACAATCCAGTTTTCTGCCTGGATGAAGTTGATAAAATGAGCATGGATTTCAGGGGCGATCCGTCTGCGGCACTCCTTGAAGTTCTTGATCCAGAACAGAATAATGCTTTCAATGATCATTATCTGGATCTTGATTACGATCTTTCAGATATATTGTTTGTTACGACAGCCAACACGCTTCCGGAGATTCCTCTTCCGTTGCAGGACAGAATGGAGATCATCCGTCTGCCCGGGTATACAGAAATAGAGAAATACAATATAGCAAAAAATTTCCTGTTGCCAAAGCAGATAAAAACAAACGGCCTTGAAGAGATGGGTGTTTCTTTTTCGAAAAACGCCATTTATACAATTATACGCCATTATACAAGAGAAGCCGGTGTAAGAAATCTCGAGCGCGAAATATCATCCGTCTGCAGAAAAATAGCGCGCGAGGTCTTGACGGATAACAATAACGCCTGCTTCAAGGTTACATCTTCTTCCATACAAAAACATCTTGGCCCGTTACAATTCAGACACGGCCAGATTGAAGAAAAAGACCAGATCGGACTTGTTACCGGCCTCGCATGGACTCAGGTGGGCGGAGAGTTGCTTTATGTTGAAACGCTGGTAATGCCTGGTAAGGGAGAGGTAACAATTACGGGTAAACTTGGGGATGTAATGAAGGAATCAGCCCAGGCTGCCGTCAGTTATGTCCGGTCAAGAGCCGAATCCCTTATGATTGACAGTAAATTTTACAAGGAGGTTGACCTTCATATCCATATTCCTGAAGGGGCAATCCCGAAAGACGGGCCCTCGGCGGGCATTACCATGTGCACTTCCATTGTCTCGGCCTTAAGCAGGCAGCCTGTTCACCGTGACATTGCCATGACCGGAGAAATTACATTAAGAGGACGGGTAATTCCCATAGGCGGATTAAAGGAAAAGCTTCTGGCTGCTCACAGGGGCAGAATAAAAAAAGTTATTGTTCCGAAAGAAAACGAAAAAGATTTGAAGGAAATCCCCAGGAGTGTCCTTAATGAAATCGAAATTGTCTTAGTTGAGCACATGGACGAGGTCCTTTTTCATGCACTGATTAAAAGTGAAAAAGAAATCCTCCCACAAAAGGATGATATGCCTATTCCAATGCTCCCAGAAAGTAAAAATGTGGAGCAGAGGATGCCTTTGATTTAGGGCTTGACATTATATATCCAAGCTGTTAATTGCTTCATCCTCTTTAAGTTGAGGGATATAGCTGACAGAGAAGATCTTTAAAAAAAGTTTGCTTTTACGGGCGGGTAGCTCAGCTGGGAGAGCATCGGCCTTACAAGCCGAGGGTCACAGGTTCAATCCCTGTTCCGCCTACCAAAAGCAAATTTTCGGGTGTTATGCAGAGGTCTCATAAACGGGGGCGTAGCTCAGTTTGGTTAGAGCGCCGGCCTGTCACGCCGGAAGTCGCGAGTTCAAGTCTCGTCGTCCCCGCCAGATAATATCAAGGGTTCAGGAAATACATCCGGACCCTTTTTTTATTTATAACCGGCTTCGCAAAAAGCCATTCTGCTGTGTTGCGCTTCTTCTTTCGTCATTGCAGCGTACTTCTATGTACTCTTCATTCCTCAAGATTCGCGCGCCTTGCATACTGATCTTTTTACTTTGCCTGTGAAAAAAGATTGAAACTTATAAGGTCTTAATGTCGAATCATACCAAAGGTATAATAATGATCAGCATAACGGCTCTCCTATGGGGGATACTTGCCATTGTGCTAAAATACGCGCTTCAGCGCTTCAGCGGAAATACGATAATATGGTTTAGATTTACATTTTCATTTGTTTTATTGGCAGGTTATTACCTCATTCACCGTCCTCAATATTTTGAAATTTTTAAAACTCCCCCGGTTCTTGGGATAATTGCAGGACTTGCCGTTGGCGGTAATTACTTTGGTTTTACCACAGGTGTTGCCCTGACATCTCCCAGCAATACCCAAATCCTGATCCAGATCGCTCCGCTTCTGGTGGTGGTTGTGGGGGTTTTTTATTTCAAGGAAAGCCTGACTATACTTCAAAAGTCCGGTTTTGCCATTGCAGCAGCGGGCTTTGTGCTGTTTTACCGGGATCAGCTTCATAACCTTGTGATATCTTCCCAGCAATACACTCTTGGCAACCTCTGGATCATTTTTGGAGCCGTTGCCTGGGCAATTTTTGCAATATTCCAGAAACACCTTGTCCGGTTCTGGGCGCCTCAGCAGACCAATCTGCTGATTTACCTGGTTGCCGCGATGATATTTTCCCCTCTGGCCGTTTTTCATGAATTCCAAGGGTTGACCCTTTCAGACTGTCTGACCCTGATCTTTCTTGGCGCCAATACTCTCATTGCTTATGGCACTCTTGGTGAAGCCCTGAAGCTGATCCCTGCCAACCAGGTGAGCGCAATTATCGTCGTAAACCCGCTGATTACCTTATTTGTCGCCGGTATTCTTTCGTCTCAGAATCTTCCATGGCTTTCTTCGGAAAATATCACCCTGCCCGGATACGCCGGAGCGCTGCTGCTCTTGGCCGGCGTTGGGCTTGTTGTCAAAAAGGCTTAAGCTGTTGTTCCTGTTTTTCACTTTTTGATACTGAACCGTCAATGTTTAATTTTTCCCACCTGTACCAGAAGGTTTTATAGCTCATGCCGAGAAGCTTTGCTGCCTTGGCCACTACTCCATTGGCACGCGCCATTGATTTTTTCAGAAGATCTTTTTCCAGTTCCTCGAAATTTATTCCGCCATCCGGAAGATCAAAATCGAATGAACAGGCAGACTCCGAATATCTGAGTTCGCTCTTTATATCCCTTAATGTTATGGTTTCGGTATCACACATGATTACCGCCCGTTCAATAACCGATTCGAACTGCCTGATGTTGCCCGGCCAGCTATATTCGCCGAGGGCATTTATCGCGGTGGAGTCGATTCCCTGTATCCTTTTCCCGAATTCGCGATTGTATTTTTTCAGAAAGAACTGGGACAGTTCGGGTATGTCGCTTTTTCTGTCTCTGAGCGCTGGAAGCTCTATAGTAACAACCCTCAGCCTGTAGTAAAGCTCTTCCCTGAAATTTCCTTTTGCGAGCTCCTTTTCAATATCCTTGTTGGTTGCGGTTATGATTCTGACATCGACCTTTATCGGGTCTTTTCCTCCGAGCCTTCTTATTTCTTTATCCTGAAGGACTCTCAAAAGTTTTGACTGCATCATGAGGGGAAGATCGCCTATCTCGTCAAGGAATAACGTGCCGCTGTTTGTCGCCTCGATCAGCCCTATCTTCCGCGAGTGTGCCCCGGTAAATGCGCCGGGTTCATAGCCAAAGAGTTCGCTCTCAAAAAGATTTTCAGGTATGCAGGCACAGTTGAGGGCAGTAAATGGCCTGGATCTCCTGGGACTGTTGTAATGAATCGCTCTGGCGGCAAGTTCCTTGCCAGTCCCGCTTTCACCCCTTATAAAGATTGTAGCGGAACTATGAGACACCTTTTTCATGATATCGACGGCTTCCTGCATCCTGGAGGACCTGCCGACTATCCCTTCGATTCTGAATCTGTCATAGAGTTCCTTCTGCAACTGGAGATTCTCTTTCAGAAGCTCTGTACGCTCAACGGCCCTCCCGACAGTCATCAGCATGGAGTCCTTGTTGAGTGGTTTGGTCAAATAGTCAAACGCGCCTTTTTTCATTGCTTCAACGGCGGATGATATTGTTCCGTGGGCGGTCATGATAATCATGGTTGTGCATGGTAAAAGAGAGTCCTTCTGAATGGAGTCAAGCAGCTCTATGCCGTCCATTTCTTCCATTCTGAGATCTGAGAGTATGACATCGGGATTGTATTTCTTTGCGGTTATCAATGCTTCATCTCCCGAAGAAGCCGTATAAGTTTCATATCCTTCATCATCGAGTATAGTCTTTACTATGTCTCTCTGAAGTTGTTCGTCGTCAACAACAAGAATAACCGCCATCCTATTTCTCCTTATCCAAAGGCAGGAATATCGTAACCGAACTGCCTTTGCCTTCAGTGCTCTTAATTTCGATCCTTCCTTTATGTTCTTCAACAATTCTTTTTGTGAGAGCAAGCCCGAGTCCGAGCCCGCCATTCTTTGTTGTATAAAACGGATCGAAGATCTTTGAAATCTTCTCTGCTGATATACCCATTCCTGTATCTTCTACGGTTATACTTAAGTTTTCATCCGTCCATCCGGTTCTTATCGTAACCTTACCGCCATCAGGCATCGATTGGAACGAATTCAGTATTATATTGTACAGGCAGGTTTTTATAAATCCCGGATCCGCGTAAAGCTCCGGAACTGCCACTAATTCTCTGATTATTGTGATCTTTTCATTTTCGGCCTTGGCCTTAACAAGTTCCAGAACGTCTTCTATAAGCTTCCCTGCATTCATCTGCTGCAGATTAAGCTCGAAGGGTCTGCTCTGCTCAAGGAAGCTTTCTGCAAATCTGCTGACTCGCTGAATCTCGTTTTTGATGTTAAGAATCAGGGAGTCGAAGCGTTCTTTTTCGCCTTCTTCATCCGGTTCATATTTTTTCCGTATATGGTCGATGGAAAGACTTATAAAATTGAGCGGGTTCCTTATCTCGTGCGCGATACTCATCGAAAATTGTCCTATGCCCGCCAGGTGTTCGGCCTTTCGCAGTCTTTCCTCCAGAACACGTTCTTCCTTAAGTTTGCCGACCATGTGATTAAAACTCTTTGCAAGCTCCCCTATTTCATCTTTCCTTTCTGTGCGTATTTCATAATCGAGATTGCCGAGCGCGACACTTTTGGCAGCCTTTACTACATTCTCTATTGGTTTTGTATAACGCTTTGCAAGGATAATGCTCAGAATAAGTCCTATCCCGAATATGATTGCAGTTGCCGTAATTCTTCTGATGTTTTTTTTCTGCATCTGGGACGAAAAGTCATCTGTATTAACTGTAAGATGTATGTATCCATAATTTTTTTTGTCGATAACCACGGGAACAATTACATTATAAAACTGTCCCTCATCCATCACGGGTTCCCCGAGTTCCGCCTTGAATATCAGTTCTTTTTTTGCTTTCGTAATCCATTTTCCCACATTTCCGGGGTTGGTGCTCGATATTATCCTGTCGGAAGTGCTGATGATCGAGATCTCTTTTACGCCTTTTGTCTTCAGTTTATTAAGATAGTTCTGAAGGCGCTTATCTTCCGAGAGGCCACTGCTGGTGACTTCTTCCACACCCATCTGAACGCCTCTTGAAATATCGGCGATCTGTTTTTCAAACTCGTTATTGATCGATGTTTCGGTCTGGTAATAGAGCAGGATGAGTATGGAGATGAGGCTGAAGCTTAAGAAAAGCATCAGGGCAACAAGTTTATTGTTGAGAGATAGTCTGGAAAAATAATTTTTTATCATATGTCTTTTAAATGGCATGCATACATTGTATATTGATTTATAATGTTTAGTCAATCGGGGAGGACCGGGGAAGTCCATTTTGATCCGGCAACCGGAAAATCAAGGGGTATTTAAGATAGCGGTCGAATTCTCGGAGAGTGACCAGTAAAAAACCATGGCATCATTTTTATCCAGCACAATATCTATAGCTGTATACGGTTTCCCTTTAAACACATTCCAGAGAGTTAACATCGGGCGTGTTAAAAATCTGGCTGATGAATAGGAAAAATTGCTTATTCCTGAAAAAACTCCTTCAGTCATTGGTTTTATATATATCGCTATACCGCCATCCAGAACAACAGTATATCTTGACGGCATATCAGTCAGCTCAAAGGCATCTACCTTATACTTGTCATTTTTCTTGATTTCTCCAGGTTTTATCATTTCCCTCTCGGGCTGAATGAATGCACTTTTCTCTTTCACCAGGTACGCGCTGACGGAAACGGGGGTGCCCCAGAAATTAAAGTCCTTTATCGGCAGTTCCTTCAGGGAAATCCCCCTTGACTTGATATAGACCATTTTCTCCTTCAGATTGAAAATAAAGTAGATATCGGGCTTGCGGGACAGCTTCAGCTCTTCTTCGAGAAGCCGGCTTTCCCTGATGTATATCTCTTTGTCGTCACCGGCAAAGGCCGTACCGGCAATCAGGGCGATTAAAAAAAATATGAGCCTGAATGTAATAATCAAAAAATATATATCCTTGTGCCGATGCCGGCTGTGGTAAAAACAGTTTTAAGGTCTTTGTCGCCGACCCGGATGCAGCCATGCGAAACGTTTCTTCCAAGCATCCTTGTATAAAGAGTACCATGAATAAAATACCCGTTGCCGAAACCCAGCGCATATTCTCCAAGAACACCTTTCTCTATTCTTTTCCGGGGATCTTTGGGTATCTCCTCGCCCTCCTCAATAAATGCCCAGTCGGGCTTTGTCCATGCAGGTGCTATACTTTTCGACTTTACCATGTACTCGCCCGTCGGGGTATCAAATACCCATTGCCGATTGCCCGATGGGTCTTTCAATATGTTGCCGCTGCCGCTTGAGACCACAGCTTCATGGATCACCACGCCGCCTTTTTTCAGATAGAGCTTATTCATACCGGTGTCTATCACGATATAAATTCTGTCAGGAGAAAGGTTTTTTAATTTTTGCCTGAGCGCTGAATTTCTAGCCTTCAGCGCGTCCAGACTGATTTTGTGGTATTTAGTGTCCGTCGCTTTATCGCCGGACGGTATGTTCCTGCTCCCCAGATAATATCCGGCAGACTCGAGAGCGAGCAACATTATTAGCAAAACTATAAATATTTTGAGAAACATTCCGGTTTTAAACATTTTTTCAGAGACCTCCCATGGCTGAAGAAAGGGTGTTCTTGTGATCTACAGCTCCGACAATGGTCACAGGTGTCCCGACATGAACTAAACTGAAAAGAGAATCGATCATATTATTATCCATCGAAATACAGCCATAAGTCATGCTGTCCTTTCCGCCGCCGTGTATCTCTATGAGTCCGCCTATTTTGGAATTTGGAGGAATGAGCCCTTTTTTCTTTGCACTGGCAAAATTCCTCATGTCTTCCTCGTTAGGGTAATTTATCAATAATGCCTTGTGAAAGCGGCTTGCAGATAGTTTCTTTGTTATCCGGTATTTTCCCTCGGGTGTTTTCTGGTCCCCGGCATAGCTTTTATCGAGAGAACCATTACGTCCGAGACCTACGTCATATGTCCTGAAGGGAACGCCATTATTATAAAGTATAAGGGTGCGCTCGCTTTTATTAACTATAATGACCTGAATGCCGGATTTTTTTGATTCAGCTATGGTCTCATCCGCCATTTGCTGCCATTTTTTTATATGACTGCTGTCCGCATAACGGTCAAGAATAGGACGTAACGAATTTTCAGCCGCCTTAATGAATTCTGATATATTCTTAAATTTCGCATCGGCCGCCTCGTAATTGCTGTTGTTATATGAGGCAGTTGCCTCTGATAGGAGCAGTTCAGCTTTTATGAGATCTTTCCTCGCAAGCCTCCCTTCGTTGATCATTTCGGTCAGCCCTTTAAGAGTCTCTATTCTGTTTTTCAAAAAGGATATTTTATCTGAAATGACCGTTTTTTTCGTATTCCTTGCATCCGAAATCTTTTTTTGTAAATTGTGGCCGGATTCCAGCAGCGTTCTTAATTCTGACTGAATTGGCTCATAATTCTGAAGCCATACGAATCTGGATTTTTCCTTTATCAGGTCATCTTTTACCTTCCGTAATGATATCCTGTACTGCTTAAACCCATCAGGAGCATACATTTCAGCATCTGAGAGCCAGAGGCTGTGTTCCTGTTTTTCAGCCATTTGTATTTCCGGAGGTAACTGCGGAGCAGAACAACCGAATGCCATTATCATTATAGAAAAAATTAAAGTCTTTTTAATAATATTTTGTACCATTCCGGATCTGTTCTCATAAAATCATATTAAAGTAACTATTTAGTGTCCATCCGGAAACTGATTCCGGACACAATTAAGTTTCCAATCTGGGAATAGGCCATTTGGGGCAAGCTCAAGAAAATCAAGGGATTGCGCGGAGACATACGCGATGTATGTCGCACAAGCAATCCCGAAGATTGACGCATAGATCGCACAAAAGGGCCATTTCCGGATGGAAACTATTTAAACTGCTTTAATAATTGCCGGTTTTACACATGCATCTGCTATTGCTGAACATCACGGATCATACTTACAATTTCAAGTCTCCATTGTCAATCTCCGGACTTGTTTGAAGTCTAAAATAATGGCGCCTGGAGATAAATAAAGCACGGGCGATTTTGAACTCAAAATCGCCCGTGCCCTTTTTTTACATGAACCCCCAATCCGTCCAAGATGGACAGGGATTGCATTAGATGTTGCGGTTCAATTACAAATATTTATAAACTATTTTTTTGCTCCAACTTTTTCCATGGCCGCTTTTACCTGGTCCGAAATCGCAGTGGCCTTGTCTTTGATCGCGTTCGCTTTTTCAATTGCTACATTATAATCTTCTGAATCAACAGCGGTCTTTACTTCAGCTAAAGAATCTTCGATGCCTTTCAGGTCGGCTTTGAATGCTTCTATATCAGCCTGTGAGCCTTTTCCTTTAGGAGCTTTTTCCAGAAGAGCCTTTGCTTCTCCAACTGCAGCTGTTGCAGCTTCCTGTCCAGCTAATGCATTTGTCTTTGCCTCTTCCTTCTTTGCTGCTAACTCTGTCTTGAGCTTATCAGCGTCAGCCTTTGCTTTTACTAAAAGCTCTTTTGCCTTTGCGTAATCCTTGAAAAACTTTGCGTCCTGCACCTTGATTTCATCCTGAGCAGCCTGCATTGCATCATTTAAGCTCTTTGCGCCTGCGGCATCATATTTTTCTGCGCCGTCAGCTATGAATGCATCGATCGATGTTTTTGCCGCATTCATCTCTTCGGTCGGCTGTTTTCCGCATCCTGCAAGCACGAAGACTACAACCATGGCTAATGCCATAAACTTTAAAAACCCTTTCATAATAATTCCTCCCTTTGATAATAATAATAAGTTTAATAAATTATATCAGTTTATACACTGACAATACATATCCGCAGGGGCCTTTTGTCCCAGCTTGATATTCGTAGCATGAAGGCTTTATATAAGCAATCACCATGCCAACTTAATTTGCCCTATTTCAGTCCTTTTTATGAAAGCGGTTTCCTTTTTTGGGGAATTTCATCCTTTTTTAGGAATAGATATTGTCAATTTCTGCAAGGTTCTTTGAAAATACTTGATTTAATGTTAATATAACAAACTTGATGGATTCTTAATAAGTCCATTTGCGAAATCTTCATACCTGGGACGGCAAAGTTAAAAGCTCATTATGCAAGGCGCACAAACCTTGATGAATGAAGCGTACTTTTTCGTACGCTGTAATGAAGAAAGATGAAGCGCAACACAGAAGAATGACTTTTAACGAAGCAGTCATAAAGGAGGAATCTTTATGTTTCTCAAAGCAATAAAAACCGATAAAGCGCCTGCGGCAATCGGACCCTATTCCCAGGGAATTATTTCGGGTCAGCTTCTCTTTGTAAGCGGCCAGATTGGAATGAAACCCGAAACAAGTGAACTTGCGGGTCCCGATTTTGCGGCCCAGGCAAACCAGGCATTATCTAATCTTTCAGAAATAGTCATAGCAGCCGGGAGTGATCTTTCCCGCGTTGTTTCCGTCGATGTTTTTCTAACATCCATGGGCAACTTTTCCAAACTGAACACGATATACCAGGAATTCTTTAAAGGCACTAAGCCGGCCCGGGCAGTAATTGAAGTAAGTGGCCTCCCAAAAGGAGCGTGCATTGAAATAAAATGCATAGCAGCATTATAGAGGCTTTTATTAAAATTGATTTTTTTTGCACGAAGCCATAAAGTAACCGGGAGAAACTCATTAAAATCATACGGATTTATTCTTTGCATTCTTCGTGATCTTTGTATGAGAAAAATGCCGGTTTTTGAGAGGCAAAATGATTAATACGGATAAAAACGACATATTGGCGGACTCCATCCTGCTTGCGGAATCGTGGCAGAAAAGAGCCAACGAACTTTTGACACATGAAGAAAAAGGTATTCAGGAACAGATGCTGCGGCTTCTGACCCATCCCATGGACAAGGTTATTCTCACCAGAATAATCGACCAGAGCTTCCGATCCGATAATGCCGCAAGAGTTGCCGACCAGGTCAACAGCATTCTCAAAGAATATGGAGTCCCTGATTTTTTCTCTTCGGTTGAAAAACTTCTTATACAGATGTTTCTCGGGTTGGGCAGACATTTCCCGCATTTTTCAGTCCCAAGGGTTATTGAAAAAATGCGCTACAACAGCAGCCGGGCAATTATTCCCGGCGAGCCCGATGCTTTGCATGCGCATCTGCAGAAGAGAAAAAACCAGGGCGTCCGCATGAACATCAATCACCTTGGAGAAGCAGTCCTCGGAGAGGAAGAGGCCGGTTACAGGCTGAAAACTTACACCGAAGATCTTCAAAATCCCGAAATAGAATATATATCGGTCAAGATATCAACTATCTATTCCCAGATACACTCCCTTGCCTTCGAACATTCCGTAAAGATTTTAAAGGAGCGGCTCTCAAACCTTTACAGGGTTGCCAGGGATAACCACTTTGTAAGGAAAAACGGAACGGTGGTTCCCAAATTCGTAAATCTTGACATGGAGGAATACAGAGATATTGAAATCACAACTGCCGCTTTCATAAGAACTCTTGAAGAAGAAGAGTTTAAGAACCACACCGCCGGAATTGTGCTCCAGTCATATCTTCCGGACTCTTTCTCCATACAAAAAGATTTAACCGCATGGGCCTTGGAAAGGGTTTCAAAGGGCGGAAATCCGATTAAAATCAGAATCGTCAAAGGGGCCAACATGGAGATGGAACTATTCGATGCTGCCGTTCACAACTGGCCCCTTGCTCTCTATGACAACAAGCTCGATGTTGACGCAAATTTCAAGCGCATGGTCGATTACGGCATGGACACGGCAAGGATTAAGGCGGTAAACCTCGGCATTGCCTCCCATAATCTTTTTGAACTGGCATATGCTTTCAACCGGGCAAAGCAAAACGATGTATTTGAATATTTTTCCTTTGAAATGCTCGAAGGCATGGCGGATCACATAAGGCGGGCTATACAGAATACAACCGGCGATATACTCCTTTATGCGCCTGTCGCAACCAAAGACCAGTTTATAAACGCTATCGCCTATCTTATCCGCAGGCTTGATGAAAACACGGCTAAAGATAATTTTCTACGTTATTCCTGCAATCTTAAAACCGGCTCAAAAGAATGGTCTTTCTTGATGGACCAGTTCATCGTCTCCTATAACCACAGAGACAAGGCCGGTGAATCTCCAAAACGAATTCAAAACAGAATTACGGAAACTTTTCCTGAAAAAAGAGGAGCCTTTTACGGGGACGAATTCGACAACGAGCCTGACACCGACTGGGCTCTTTCCGCAAACAGGAAATGGGCTGAAGGGATCAGAGGCAATTGGAAAAAAGGAAAAGATGACAAACCTTTTGAAATCCCGATAGTCATAGCAGGAGAAGAAATTTATTCCGGAAGACAGATAAAAAAGTGCTTCGATCCTTCATCGCCTGATATATGCACGGCAATATTTGCAATGGCATCAGATGAAGACGCGGCTAAAGCCGTCTCTATTGCCAAATCAGACCCGGATGGCTGGAGGGAAAAAACGTTGAAACAGCGCCACGAGATTCTTTCGAAAGTGGCAGGGGAACTGAGGCTTGCCAGGGGAGATCTCATAGGAGCATCAGCCGGCAACACAGGTAAGATATTCGCCGAAGCCGACCCTGAAGTTTCTGAAGCTGTTGATTTCGCTGAATATTATCCCCATGCCGCTGGAACTTTCGACGGGATTGAAAATATCAGGTGCTCGGGGAAAGGGGTTGGTCTCGTGATTTCTCCGTGGAATTTTCCGGTTGCAATACCTTGCGGTGGGATAGTCTCCTCGCTTGCGGCAGGCAACACGGTTATTTTCAAGCCGTCCTCCGAGGCTGTCCTTCCGGCCTGGATTCTGTGCGGATGTTTCTGGAAGGTGGGCATTTCGAAAAACACTCTGCAATTCCTGCCTTGCTCAGGATCAGGCACAGGAACCGGCCTTGCAAATCATCCCGATATCGATTTTATAATTTTAACCGGCGGGACGGAAACCGGCCTTAATATATTAAAAGAAAGACCCGGGGTATTTCTTGCCGCTGAAACAGGCGGCAAAAATGCAACTATAGTTACCGCAATGTCAGACAGGGATCAGGCTATAAAGAATGTGCTTCACTCGGCATTTGGCAACAGCGGCCAGAAATGCTCGGCGACATCTCTTTTGATCCTTGAAAAAGAGGTGTATGAAGACGAAAAATTCAAAAAGCAGCTTGTTGACGCGGCAAAGAGCCTTATGGTGGGATCTGCATGGATTTTTGAAAATAAAATGGGGCCTCTTATCCATCCACCCAAAGGAGACCTCAAAAGGGCCATCGAAAAGCTTGAGCCCGGAGAATCATGGATTCTTGCACCGGAAAATATTGACGGCAATCCCCTCATGTGGACTCCCGGCATAAAATGGGGAGTTAACCCAGGCTCTTATACCCATATGACCGAATTTTTTGGCCCGATATTAGGTGTTATGTGCGCTAATGATCTTGACCATGCCATCCAAATTGTCAATCAGACAGGCTATGGCCTCACTTCAGGTCTTGAAAGTCTTGACAAGCGGGAGCAAAAACTATGGAAGGAAAAGATAAAAGCCGGCAACCTTTACATCAACAGAGGCACAACAGGCGCTATAGTTCTCCGTCAGCCCTTCGGCGGTATGGGAAAATCAGCGATCGGAGCGGGCATCAAGGTAGGAGGACCTAATTATGTGTCTCAGTTTATGAAATTCGAGGACATATCATATCCGAAAACCGGCGCCATACATACCGATCATGCCCTGTTGAGACTTGCCCGGGAGTGGAGCTTTAAATTGAACTGGGGAGAATTCAGTCAGGTTAAGGACGATATACATAAAACAGTACGGGCGATAAAAAGCTATCTTTATAATGCAGAACAGGAATTTTTCGCCGAAAAAGATTATTTCCATCTGCGCGGACAGGATAACATTGTGCGTTACCTTCCTGTGGGTAGAGTTGCCGTGCGGTTGCATAAAGAGGATACTCTTTTCGATACCCTCGCACGGATAGCAGCAGCAAAGATTGCAAGGTGCGGGCTTGTCGTAAGTATTCCCGCTGAACTGAATAATATGGCAACATCCTTCTTAACAGGCACGGAAGGAAAATTCTTCCTGCAGGACGCGCAGGCTATACGTCAGACAGACGAGGCTCTTGCTGCCTGTATTGTAACAGGAGAGGTTCAGCGCATCCGCTTTGCTGCGCCTGACCGTGTTCCTTTTGAAGTTTTCCAGAAAGCCGCGAAAACAGGCTTTTATATTTCAAGGACAAAGGTGGTCATGGAGGGAAGGATCGAACTTCTGCACTATTTCCATGAACAGAGCATATGCGACAGCTACCACCGTTACGGGAATCTCGGGGAACGCAGCATTATTTAGTGTTCATCCGGAAACTGATTCCGGACACAATTAAGTTTCCAATCTGGAAATAGGCAATTTTGGGCAAGCTCAAAGGAAATCAAGGGATTGCGCGGAGACATATGCGATGTATGTCGCACAAGCAATCCCGAAGATTGACGCCGAGATCGCACAAAAGGGCCATTTCTGGATAGAAACTATTTAGTTCCATGTAAATATGCCAGTCTTTCTTTTTCTGGAAATCTCTCAATAGCATAGCGCAACATGGTGCGCGGCATTTGCTTATAATATCTTGCGAGAAATTTTTCTTCGGCATTACGGTCACGCTTACCGACTTCGCGCAGCATCCATCCCGCGGCCTTGTGGATCAAATCCTCTTTGTCATGAAGCAGCGGCCTTGCACAGTCAAGGGTGTCCGCAAAGTCGTTTCTTTTGATGAAATGGAAAGTTGATATAATACCGATTCTGCGCTCCCAGAGATCTTTTGAATGGACGAGCCGGTAAATCGGTTTCCTGTCTCTTGGAAACAGGTGAGCGCCCACAACATGTTCCGCCGAACAGTCAACCAGATCCCAGCTGTTGATGAATCGCGTATTGCCGAGGTACGCCCGGTAAACCGCCATTTGTCCGGCGGTTGTTTTTGCGGAAGCGTATTTTGCGACCATTATAAGAAGGGCAAGAAGACGCGCTTCATGGAAGGAGGATTTTAAAAGCTCTGTTGTCTCTTCCAGAGATATTTCACGAAACTCTTTTACAAACTTCCTGATGACGGGGACACGAATCCCGAGAAACCTGTCTCCTTCTCCGTATTCTCCTTTTCCGGTTTTAAAGAATCTCATGGAATGAGCGGCGATATCGCTGTCGCTTTGCTCTATGAGCTTGTCCATTATCTGCCTGAGGTGTTTACTCATAAAGGCTCTTTTGTCCTTCTTCTTCATTGAAGCTCGATTATAAAATTTTATCTGTTAGA
>JBFYVZ010000220.1:0-3596 GCA_041298995.1 Desulfobacteraceae bacterium | reverse complement strand
GACTGATGAGCCAGAGAAACGCACCGCCCATGGCGGCAATAGAAACAAAAACATCTCGTATAAGATAGTATAAACCGAACATGCCGGCCTTGCAACTGTCAGGAGAAAGGTCCATGATCATAGCCTTGCGGGTTGGCTCACCGAATTCCTTCAGGCCCCTTAAGATGAACGCCATCACAAGCCATTCGAACGAGCGGCTGAACATGAGCGCCAGGGGAAAGAGAGTAAAAAAAACGAAGGTGATAGTTACAAAGGGCTTTTTGGCGCTCCGGTCCGCCATATAAGCCACCGGAACATAGACCAATACTGCCGTGGCCATTTCGATGCCGGTGAGCAACCCGAACTTGATGGCCGACACCGGTGAGGCAATGGTCTTCATGCACCAGACGACCACAAATGCATAAGGGATCTGTTCACAGAATCTCACCAGGATGTCAGTAATCAGCAGGTTCTTCATGGCAGGATTCATCAGTCGCAGCAACTTCAACGGGTTTTTTTCCGGAACCAGACCACACTCCTCTCCCGTGACTGGTTTTCCGGGATGGTCGTTCTCGATTAACCTCTGCTGCAAAACCAGGGCAGCAGCCGACATTGTCAGGGCTGCAGCGAACGCCAGGCGCACTCCATCACGTTCACCCCAGATACTGATAAAAATGCCGCCGAGGATCGGCCCGAGGGCCATGGGAATACGGCGCACCAATGAATGCATGCTGACGCCCATGGTGCGTTTGTTTTGGGGCAGCACCCGGTATATCAGGCTCATGGTGGCCGGGAGAGATATGGCCGACCAGGAAATGAAGAGCACCGCTCCGGCCAGCACCGCCTGCCAGGCCGGTACCATGATAACCAAACCGAATCCCGCCATTGCTACCAGGTTAAAGACGAGCAGGGAGCGTTTGGTGCCTATACGGTCGGATAGATAGCCGCCTGGAAAGGAATATAGCGCGGAGAGCAGGTTGTCCATGGCATTGAGCAGGCCGATGGCGAGTGCGCCGCCGCCTAAAGCCAGGATGTAGATGGGCAGAAATCTTTCGGCCATCCGCTCGCCCATCCCAACCAGAACAACCATGCCGAGGACACCGGTCGTGTTGCGTTGCAAGGCGAGAAATTCATATATCCGGGAAGCCCGGGGCCGAAAAGTTTGCCTGGGCATCATGTTTTTTTATTACTCCCTATTGGTCAAATCCAGGCGGCGCCAAGCATACAGGGCATCGTATACTTTGAAATTGTGTGTCTCCTCTGTCTTCCTGTGCAATCTTCGCTTACTTCGCCATGAGCTGTGCTACAGCTTTTTCCAGCCCGTCGATGCTGAACTCAAACATTGGAATAATTCTTCCTATTGCTGAAATGGTTTGTGTGTATCCCCACATGTTAGTCGGCATTGGGTTGAGCCAGACGGAATGGCGGAAGGTTTCCGCCAGAAACTTGAGACATTCTATGCTCGGTTTTCCACTTCTCTCGTATATATAAATTGAGCCGTCTGACGCCATTAGCTCATAGGGGGCCATGCTGGCATCCCCGATAAGAATGAATCTCGTTTCGGGATCGAACCTTACAAGCTCTTGTATTCTGAGAGGTTTCTTATATCTGGATGGATCCTGCCATATAGTCCCGTATATGGTATTATGGAAAAAATAGGTTTTAAGGTCTTTGAACTGCGTCCTTGCATAATCGAAAAGCGTCTGAACCACATGGACATAAGGATCCATCGACCATCCCCCGTTGTCAATGGCAAGTACAACCTTCAGGCGGTCCTTCAGATCCCTGTCAAAAACAATTTCAATCTCCCCGGCATTTTTCATGGTCTGGTAAATAGTCTCATCAATGTTCAGCCTGTCCCGCGGCCCTGCAGGTATCATGTTGCGAAGCCGTTTCAGCGCCTCACCTATCATTGCCTGGGTCAGAGGCCCGCTCAGAGAATAATCCCTGTATCTTCTTTCCAGGGCAACTTTAACCGCCGACCTGTTCCGTGAAGCGCCGCCTACCCTCATACCTCCAGGATGATTCCCGGAATGCCCAACAGGCGAAGTGCCTCCCGTTCCAATCCATTTGCCTCCTCCGTCATGGCGCTCTTTCTGCTCTTTAAGACGCTCCTTGAAATATTCAATAAGTTCATCCGGAGAAAGTTTTGAAAGCTGAGCTTCATCAATACCAAGAGCCGCGGCAAGGGTCTTCGGATCATGTAGCCATGATTCAAGTAGCGCCCTTGCCAGTTCATCGAGCTCAACACCTTGATAATCAGGCATTTCCGCGCCTTCAAAATGATGGGCAAAAACCTGGTCAAAAAGGTCAAAGTACCTTTCGCTCTTAACCAGAACGGCCCGGGAAGCAGTGTAAAAATCGTCAAGTGAAGATACAAGCCCTATTCCCAGAGCCTTTTGAAGGGTAAGAAATGATGTCGGGCTTACCGGTATTCCGGCTTCCCTTAATTTATAAAAAAAACCAATAAACATAATAAATTTCCGGTCTCTGCCTAAGGCCCGCCTTCTTTGTGGCGGGATCACTGATCACTGGTAACTGGTTACTGGTCGCTGCTTTTCACAGCCTTCTGCGGCTGACGGTATTAACCGCCCTCTCATAGTCCTGGCTCTTTTTGAAAAGGACGCCAAGATACGGAATATCTCCCTTTGCAAGCTCTTTTGCCTTAAAATCAGGATCAGACTTTAAAGCCCTTATCCAGTTTACAAGCTCACGTGTAGCAGGGCGCTTTTCAATCGATTCAAGCTCCCGGAGCTTGTAAAAAACATTGACGGCATTTTCCATGAGATCCGAATCAATATTGGGAAAATGAACCCTGATAATCTTTCGCATCATCTTCGGGTCCGGAAAGGCTATATGATGGAAGTTGCATCTTCCGAGGAACGGGTCTGAAAGGTCTTTCTTGGCATTGGAAGTTATGATAATCACCGGCCGGTTTTTGGCGCCCATTGTCTTGTCGATTTCAATAATGTCAAACTCCATCTGGTCAAGGACATCAAGCATGTCATCCTGGAAATCGGTGTCTGCTTTATCTATCTCGTCTATCAGGAGCACTGTTCTGATCTCCGATGTAAATGCCTGTCCTATTTTCCCCATCTTGATATAATCTTCAATATTGCTGACATCCCTCTTGGAATCCCCGAATCGGCTGTCATTCAACCGGGTCAGAGTATCATACTGGTAAAGGGCTTCAACGAGCTTCATGCTTGATTTAACATTCAGGACTATAAGCGGCATGCCAAGACTCTCCGCAATGGCATGGGCAAGCATTGTTTTTCCTGTCCCCGGCTCCCCTTTTAAAAGAAGGGGCATCTCAAGCGCCATTGAAATATTAACTATCTTGGCAAGCTCCTCATCCAGAACATAGTGTTTCGCACCCGAAAATGTTTGTTTCTCTCCAACCATATTTAAATCCTTTCTAAAAATTTAATGTTCTTATCCTGAATCATAGAATCCTAGAATCCTCGAACCTTTGAACCCTTGAATCCTATTTTAATATCTCTTTTCTTAATATCTGTGAAACCTCTCTTGTCATACTAAGTACTTTCATGGCGTGGTCAAGGCCGAGGGAACCGGTCCCGCAACTTGGTGTAATAAAAGACTGCGCCAACACAGCC
>JBFYVZ010000219.1:0-12672 GCA_041298995.1 Desulfobacteraceae bacterium | reverse complement strand
GTTGTCGGTCGCCGGTTATCAGTTATCGGTTACCAGTTATCAGTTGTCGGTGATCACTGATCATTGATTACTGATCACTGATCTGCGTCCGAAAGGACAAACCTTTATACAAATACCGCACACAGGAACCCCTACATCGGGAATGGCCGCAAACTCTCCCGCCAGTTTACCGGCGCAGCGTTCAAGATAAAGCGCCTCTTCCCTGTCGCGGTAGTATGTTTCGGTGCCAACACCCTTGATAGCTCCGACAGGACAGGCATCACGGCACATGGTGCATTCTCCGCACCGGTTCTTTACAGGGCCGTCAACTTTTAACGGAGCGTTCGTCAGTACGGTAACAAGACGCACTCTTGATCCGTAGTTTGCCGTTATAAGAAGAAGGTTTTTCCCCTGCCACCCGATACCTGCCATTCTCGCAACAGCTTTATGGCTTATTGCGCCCATCCAGTTCTTTCTGTCCAGAACCTGGGATGCCGGAACGGGAAGGCTCAGGTAACCGTCGTTTTGCAGCGAAACAGAGGTTTTGAAAGCTATTTCATCGAGCATGCGGTTTGCCGTCTGGTAAACGGAAGCATAAAGAGGAGTCGGTCTGTCTTTGATCTGTTCAAAAACGGCAACAGGCAGCCTTACTGCAATCGAAACGGCCCTTGTAAAACCGTAAAGAAGGTCGGGCGGGTTAACCTCAAGCTCTTTTAAAGGCTCGAGATCGGCAATTCCTGCAAGATCGGCGCCCCATTTTTTTATTTTCCTCTTCAATTTTTCCGTGTAATCATATGGCAACTTTTTATCTCTCATGGTTTCTCCTCGAGACCTTTGCATAACACCCCCTTTTGCCCGATTACTGTGTCAGGCTCAAATTTCGGCACAAAGTGAAGCGAAAGCGCTATCCTCGAAATACTTAAATGTATTCCTGTGGTTGAAATTATTGCCTTCCTTGTACTTGGCCAAAATTGGATATTCTTCAAAGGTCTCTCCTCATCTTGTTTTCATTTATTCGGCAGTTTCATCCTTGTCAAAATAATTCATATAAATTAAACTGAGAATGCGCTCGTAAAAATTTACAAATTTTTACCGCTCTGAGATTTTTGGGATTATCCGCAGGGAGAAATTACCAGATTTGAAAGAAAACAGCTACAATAAATATTCGGACTGGCATGATTTGCTCTCGGGCAGCATAAGCACCGCTGAAGATCTCGCAAAACATCTGCCGGTCGATATAAGCGGAATAAAGAAGGTTACGGAATTCTACCCGATGCGCATAAATCCATACTATCTTTCACTGATGATAAATAAAGATGATCATATCTGGAAACAGGCCGTTCCGGATTCAAGGGAGATTGAAGAAATATCCGGTTCTGATGACCCCTTGTGTGAGGAGATACAGTCTCCAGTTCCGAGTCTCACACATCGATATCCTGACAGGGTTCTTTTCATGATTTCAAATCAGTGCGCCATGTATTGCCGTTTCTGCATGAGAAAAAGAAAAGTGGGGCATCCTTTTACGGTTACCGATTCCACAATACATTCAGGTATAGACTATATCGGGGGAAATAAAAATATTCGTGAAGTGGTCATATCCGGCGGCGATCCGCTTTTACTGGAGGACGATGCCATTGACCGAATCCTGAAAGATCTTCGTTCCATTAAACACGTTGAAATATTACGCCTTCACACAAGAGTTCCATGCACCCTGCCTCAGCGAATTACAAAAAATCTTGCGGATATATTGAGGCAATACCATCCTCTTTTCATAAACACCCATTTTAACCATCCGGATGAAATAACAAATGAAGCGTCTATGGCCTGCGCCGTTCTTGCCGATGCAGGCATTCCGCTCGGTTCCCAGACGGTTCTTCTTAAGGGCGTTAATGATAATACGTCAGTAATGCGGACTCTCATGAAAAAACTTCTTACCATAAGAGTCAGGCCGTATTATATTCATCACCCGGATGTTGTAAGAGGAACTTCACATTTCAGGGTTACAATCCAAGAAGGTCTTAACATCATGAAATCTCTCCACGGGCACGCTTCAGGTCTTTGTGTGCCTCAATACATGATCGACCTTCCCGGTGGAGGAGGGAAAGTCCCGCTGTTGCCGGAATATGTCAAGTCCGTATCGGACGGAAAGGTTATGGTTGAAAATTACAGGGGAGAGGGGTTTATATATCCTGAATGAAACCCGTCAAGCGCTTTTAAAAATGGTTTTTCAGCTTCTTTGTCTTATGATTTTTATTATTTTTGCTTTGTAGGCATCCTTTTGGGCCATCCTGTTTCCCAACACCCTCACAAGAAGAAAAGCGGCGGCAAAAGCGAGAAAAGCTGCGCCTGCTGAAAACAATGTCTCGTCCACACCATACTTTAATGAAAACTTCTGTCCTGTCAGCGCGCCCGCAATCATGAAAACTATCGGTAATATATATAGGAGGAAAGAGGCTTTATACAACGATGAGGATTCAAAACCGATCACAACCCTGTCGTCAGCTTCAGCCCCGATTTTATTAATCGCTTCAATCTCCGAATCTTTGCCGCCTCCCAGCATACTGCAGGCGTCTTTCGCTTCGCACGAATCGCATGCGTCAGATTTGGTAGTCTTAACCCATGCAGTGCCCGCACCGGTTCTTAATACTATACCCTCTTCTTTTGCCAAAATACCACCCTGCGGTTTTTTATAAGACCATTTTCAGCGCTGTTTTGGTTTTAAGATCTTTCTCCGGAAAATTTATGTGGCAGTAACCGCTCCGACCTCTTGGGAAAATTCGGATTTCTCATAACAGATAAGTCCGCATTTTAAGCATCTTGATGCTTCCTTGCCTGCCGCCTCTTCAGTGAAGCCTTTCTCTGCTTCACTGCCTTTGGAAAGCTCTATTACATTACTGAGTGGCATAATCTGGCGAAGGTTTTTATTAACATTTTCAACAGCCGCTACATCCTGTATCATGGATTCAAAGGTTAATACTTTTTCCGCAAGCACGATCGGTATGCCATACATCATTTTATGAATTGAAGCCGCAGCTCTCCTTCCTGCGCCGATTGCTCTTATTGCGCCGCTGAAATCGGTCAACACATCACCATCGGCAAAAAATCCTGTTTCATTCTTGAAGACAGGCTGTTTACAGTTTTCAGATCCCTCCCAGTAAGTTTTGGTCTGACCGGCTTCTTCGGGAGCCCCTGTTTTTGTTTTTCTGAAAATAAATTCCGGGAAACGCGCGGAAGCCATAATCAATCTTGATGAAGGAATCATTTTAATATTCAGCGAATCAAGATCGACATATTCAAGCTGCTTTAAATCGTTATCTTCTCCGAAAATGCGGACAATACCGGATCTGAATATAATATTGACCCCTTCAAGATCCTTTGCGTTGAAATCAATTTCCTTAAACTGTATCTCATCTTTTGATTCCCTGAACATTATAGTTACTCTTTCAGCCCCCAGTTTCCTGCAAATCCCGGCCGCCTCTATTGCGAGCTTGCCTCCTCCTGCGATAATGACATCTTTCCCTAATGAAACGCCGTCTCCTTGCTTAAAATTAACATTCGTTATATTTTTCATGAAATCAATCAGAAGTGAACAACCCGGAATCTCTTCTCCGGGAGCTCCTGCCATTCCTCTCGCCAGCCTGCTGTCCCAACCGCCTGTCGCAACAAAAACTGCCTCGTATCCTTCTGATAAAAGCGAGCTTACCGTATAATCCCTCCCAAGCAGCATGCCTGTCCTTGCGGCAACACCCATCTCAATAATTCCATCAATATCCCAGTCGAGCACATCATGCGGAAGCCTGTTTGATGCGATAGCGCTCCTGAGTAATCCTCCGAGTTTTTCCGATGCTTCAAAAACAAAAACCTCATGCCCAAGGCGGGCGGAAAAGAAAGCCGCAGACAGGCCTTCAGCTCCGCCGCCAATCACGGCAATCTTTCTGCCTGTCGACGGCGCTTTGTAAGGAAGTATTCGTTCGCCACTTTCTTTCTCATAATCGGACGCGAATCGTTTCAGATAATTGATAGCTACCGGCTCATCAACAAGCTTTCGTCTGCAATTTATCTCGCATGGACGCGGACAGATTCTTCCTATCACGGTCGGAAAAGGATTTCTCTCCTTGATGATCTGAACAGCCCTGTTATAATCTTTCAGTTCAATCTGCCTGATGTACTCCCTGATATCTATGCCGGCGGGACAGCTTCTCTGGCATGGTGTTGTGCAATCTTCAGTCGTATATTCGTGCAAAATGCGTCTTGTGACAGATGAAAGGGTGATTATGTGCTTCGGGCAGACCCGCTCGCAGGCTCCGCATCCCGTACATAACTTTTTATCAACAACCGGAAGTCCGTCTGTTCCCATTGTAATTGCACCGAATGTGCATGCATTTTTACAGCTTCCGAGCCCGATACAGCCAATATTGCATACCTTCATACCTCCGCTCAAGAGAACGGCAGCCCTGCAGTCGCTCACTCCGTCATATATGAATTTAGTATCCGCCTTTTCGACGCCATATGTACATCCCGGCCTTGATATATCGGGCTCTCTTGCTTCAAATGAAACTCCCATGATTTTTGCGATTGCTTCACCGATCTCAGAACCACCTGCCACACATGATCCCGGAGTTGTTTTTCCTTTAACAATCGCCAGGGCATTTGCGCCGCAACCCGGGAAACCGCACCCACCGCAATTTGCTCCGGGGAGTGCACCTTCAACAGCCTCGATTATCGGATCAACATACACATAAAATACTTTGGATGCCACGGCCAGACAGACACCTATCCCGAGACCAAGGCCACCCATCATTAAAATAGCTTCATACATGATTTTCTCTCCCAGGGTGTATATTTAACATGGTTGATACCTTCGTAAAAAGTCAAAAAATGGAGCCGAACCTGCATCTGTCAAAACAGGTCATGCATTGTACGCACTTGCTTTTATCTATCTTCGCAACTTCCTTCTTTTTCCAATCGATTGCCCCGGTAGGACAGCTCTTGAAACAGAGGCCGCATTTTGTGCATATCTCAGGATCTATTTCAAACTTCAGAAGAGCGACGCACCGTTTTGCAGGACACCTTTTCTCATAGATATGGGCATTATATTCATCAAGAAAATATCTTAATGTCGACAAAACAGGATTCGGGCCTGTCTGCCCAAGACCGCACAATGCGGAATCTTTGATAACATATGATAAATGCTTCAGGGACTCTATGTCTTCAGGTTCACCTTTCCCGGCGCATATTTTATTAAGAATCTCCAGTATGCGGCGTGTTCCTTCACGGCATGGCGTGCATTTTCCGCAGGACTCATCCTGAATAAAATCCATGAAAAACCGCGCCATATCCACCATGCAGGAGTTCTCATCCATTACAATTGCGCCGCCGGAGCCCATGATTGCGCCAACCTTGACGATCGCCTCGTAATCAACGGTGGTATCAAGGTACTGCTCAGGAACACACCCCCCCGAAGGACCTCCAAGCTGAACCGCCTTGAATTTCCTTTTTTTCGGAATTCCTCCGCCAATATCGAATATGATGGATCTTAAAGTCGTTCCCATCGGAACTTCAACAAGCCCGATATTGTTCACCGCCCCCGAAAGGGCAAATACTTTTGTTCCCTTGCTGGTTTCAGTTCCGACACTGGAATACCATTTTCCTCCGTTCACGATAATCTGTGGAATATTGGCAAGTGTTTCAACATTGTTCAAGATGCTCGGTTTTTCCCACAGTCCTTTATGGGCAGGGAAAGGGGGGCGAGGTCTCGGCATGCCGCGCTTTCCTTCGATAGAGCGCATCAGGGCCGTTTCTTCACCACACACGAACGCACCCGCACCCTGGTAAATTTCAATTTCAAAATCAAAGCCGGAACCGAGTATGTCTTTCCCAAGCAGCCCGTATTCATTTGCCTGTTTTATCGCTATCTCAAGCCTTTTAATCGCAAGAGGATATTCTGTTCTCACATAAATAAAACCGTGGTGCGAATCAATAGCTTTTGCGGCAATTATCATTCCTTCGAGAACGGCATGGGGATCTGCTTCAAGAACACTTCTGTCCATGAAAGCGCCGGGGTCTCCTTCATCAGCGTTGCAGAGGACATACTTGACATCCCCTGGACTTGCCTTGGCAAACTGCCATTTCAAACCGGCAGGGAAACCAGCGCCTCCCCTGCCCCTTATGCCGGAGGTTTTAATCTCTTCAATAATCTGATCAGGGGTCATTTCCTTAAGAGCCTTGGCCGCGCCGAAATAACCATCCCTCGCTATGTATTCATCAATGATTTCAGGATCGATAATTCCCTTGTTACGCATAACCCAGAACATCTGGTGCGCAAAAAAGGGGATGTCATGCATAATCGGTATCGTCTCCTTTGAGGCCGGATCAACGTACTGGAGCTTTTTGTAAGGGCGTCCCTTGAGAAAATGCTCCTCAACGAGCTTGGGGATCTCATCGAGAGTAAGCTTCTGATAAAAAATCCCCTCAGGATGTACAAGCATAACAGGACCAACAGCGCAAAACCCGTTGCATCCGGTTTCAATAACCTGAATCTCCTCATCTAGACCACGCAGTTTTAATTCATTATTAATAGCCTCTTTAACGGCCAGGCTTCCTGTGGAATGACAACCCGTGCCTCCACACAGCATCAATTGGGTTCTGATCTTGTTCATTCAATTCTCCCGCAATATTTCTTGAACAACAGAATAGTGTCAAATAGCTTACCAGGAACCGTCGAATCCTCTTAAACCATTCATATAGAGTCTTCCGCTTGCAACAAAAAGAGAATATCTGGTGAGCAAAAGAGGCAGATTATTCTTTTTTGCAAGATTTATGGTCTGCTCATCCGGCTTTTTACCCCTTACGAACACGATTCCAGCCACTCCTGAAAGCTGCGCGGTCCTGATGACATGTTCGTTAACAAGCCCTGTAAGTAATACGCCATTGTTAGCAACGGCAGACAAAACGTCGTCCATAAGATCAGCGCTTCCGCCCGCAATAACGCTCTTATCAAGCTGATCATCGCCGTTTATAACCGTTGCTTTTAGTATTTCCTTAATTTCAGATAGTTTCATAATCACATTTAAAATTATTTGTATTTATTCAGGACATCCAGAACCCTGTCTGAACTTATGGCGCCATGAATATCCTTGTTAATAACCATAACAGGAGCAAGCCCGCAGGCTCCAAGACACCGCACGGATTCAATTGAAAAGCACCGGTCATTGGTAGTCTCTCCCTCTCTGATGCCGTAAGCATTTTCGATTCTATTCATAACTTCTTTAATCCCCTTAACATAGCAGGCGGTTCCGAGACAAACCTTGATAACATTTTTACCTTTAGGTTTCATTGAAAAAAGAGAATAAAATGAAGCTATCCCATAAAGTTCGCTTTCAGAAATGTTCAAACCTCTGCCTATATAGCCGACTAGTTCAACAGGAAGGTATCCTACTACTTCCTGGCATTGCCTTAAAACAGTAATGGAGGCGCCGAGCTTATTTCTGTTCGTGGAAACAATTTCATTTAATCTTGTCATCATATCAACACTAATATCAGGATGTTGAAAATTTTCATTCATGTTTTTAAATCTCCAGGGATAAATATATTTTCCATTGAATCTTACCGCGGTAATCTACTTGGAATACATTCGATATTGCGGTTCAATCTCCCTAATTATTGGGAAATTATTAATTTCACAACAATATTAAAAAGTCAATGATATCATAATGTTTTTTTTAATTTATGCCTTTCCCTGTGCAGCCTTAATTAATACGCAAATATTCGTCATTCTTGACTATTTAAAAAGACTATATTAATCGTTCTAAATCCGTTTTATCCGGTCCGGTCAGGCTGTTTAAATCAGCGCCTGCCGTTTAATCAAAAGAATTCCTCGAAGCTCTGCTTCGGGGTAAGAATCCGGAATTCAGAATTCAGAAGGGGGATTAAAATATCTTCAAAAAAAAATTCTGACTTCTAACTACTGTATTCTGTATTCCAGATACCTCGCAGCTCTGCTGCGGGGTAGTTCATTACTCTGTTATTTTACAAAGGAACACGGGGAATGGCAAATATTAGGGAATCAAGAGAAAAAGCAAAAGAGACGGCCGGATTCATAAGAAAGCACATTAAAAAACTGCCTTCAACAGGAATCCTTTCAGGCACAGGCCTTGGAAATATTCTTCAGTCGGTTAATATTAATTCATCTTTCGATTACAGCGATATCCCGAATTTTCCTGTCTCAACAGTCGAAAGCCATCCCGGCAGGCTTCTTGTCGGCAGTTTTCAAAAACAATATTTTATGGCCATGCTCGGACGTTTTCATCTCTACGAAGGGTATTCACCGCTTGAAGTCACCTTCCCAATAAGAGTAATGCAGGAACTCGGTGTAAAGATATTGCTTTTAACGAATGCTGCAGGCGGACTTAATCCGGCATTTTCTCCTGGAGATATCATGGTCATCATTGACCATATAAACCTGACCGGACATAACCCTCTTACAGGACTGAATGATGACTCCTGGGGCGTCAGGTTCCCTGATATGACCGCTCCCTACGACCATAAACTTGCCGAATCCGCCGTCAACGCCGGAAAAGAAGAAGGATTCCTCATTCAAAAGGGGGTGTATGCGGGACTGCACGGACCTTCCCTTGAAACTCCAGCTGAAGTTCGGTTTTTGAAAACAATCGGAGCCGATGCAGTAGGTTTTTCAACTGTTCAGGAAGTAATTGCCGGCGTTCATGCAGGAATGAAGATTCTAGGTCTTTCAGTCATAACCAACATCCACAATCCCGACAACCCTTCACCTTCAGCGATTGACGAGATAATTGACACCGCCGGGAAAGCAGCCCCGAAAATCGAAGCAATCATGAGAAAGGTCATCTCCAAAGAACTGGTGATTTTATAGGGGTTCCAGGATTCAAGGGTTCAAGGATTCGAGTGAAAAAGAGGTCGAATGCGACGATGTAATGTATGGAAGCAAATAAATTATTAAAAATTACAAAGAATTAAAAGTCTGGCAAAAAGCATATCAACTATGTCTGAAAATTTATATGGCAAAAAAATATTTCCTAAAAATGAGGGCTTTGGGTTGACCTCTCAAATGAGAAGGGAGGCATTAATGCTTGAACCCTTGAATCCTCGAATCCTTTTCTTCAACCAATCGGGAGAAGAACCTATATGAATAATTTTTCAGCGGATCTTCTTATTATAAATGGAACGGTTATAACGATGGACCGCGAAGATTCCGTAATAGAAAACGGCGCCGTAGCGGTAATAGGAGAAAATATCGCCGCTGTTGGAGAAGCGGACGAATTATCATCTTTAAAAGCTTCAAAGAGAATCGACGCAAGGGGCGGAATAATAATGCCCGGTCTGATAAACGCCCATACCCACGCCTCAATGACAATTTTCCGGGGGCTTGCCGACGACCTCCCTTTAATGACATGGCTCAATGACCATATTTTTCCGGCTGAAGCAGGCCTTACTCCTGAAAAAGTCCATGACGGCGCCCTTCTCGCCTGTGCTGAGATGATCCTCTCGGGCACGACCTGCTTCTGCGACATGTATCTATTTGAAGATCAAGTTGCGCAGGCTGCAAAAGAGGCCGGGATGCGCGCTGTTGTCGGGGAAGTGCTTTTTGATTTTCCCTCCCCCAATTACGGCTCTATCGAAAATGGTTTTGCATACACGGAAATGCTCATTGATAAATACAGGAAAGACACGCTTATAAATATTGCGGTTGAGCCCCACTCACCTTACCTATGCGAACCCGACCTGCTTGAAAAAGCATCTCTGCTGGCTCAAAAAAAAGACCTTCTTCTCGTCATTCATGTTTCCGAAACCAAAAGCGAGGTTTCTAAAATAAAAGAGAGATACGGGTATACGCCGGTCGGGTTTCTGGCGAGTTTGGGCGTCCTGTCGCCCAAACTTCTTGCGTGCCACTGCGTTCATTTAACTGAAGATGACATCGCTCTTCTGAAAAAACATGATGTAAAGGTTGCGCATAATCCCGAAAGCAACATGAAACTCGCATCAGGCATAGCTCCGGTTCCTGAACTTATAAACAGGGGGGTGTGCGTCGGGATAGGAACCGACGGCTGCGCCAGCAACAACAATCTTGATATTTTCCATGAAATCAGCATGGCGGCAAAACTGGGCAAGGTGCATACGAGCGATCCTGCGGCCATGAACGCAAAATCGGTTTTAAGGATGGCAACCATTGACGGCGCAAGGGCGCTCGGTCTTTCCGGAATCACCGGATCGCTTGAGATGGGTAAAAAAGCGGATATCATTATTATAGATACTCATAAGCCCCACCTGACGCCCATTTACAACCCTTTATCGCATCTTGTATATGCCGTGAGGGGAAGCGATGTCCGGACATCGGTAATAAACGGAAAATTGATAATGGAAGAGAGGAAACTGCTAACTCTCGATATTTCAGAAATCGCCGGGAAAGTTATAAGGATCGCACAGGATATCGTTAAAAGAAGCCTATAAATCATGAGATTCGATACTATCATACATAACGGAACAATCGTAACGGTCAACAGGGACTTCGACATAATTAATGACGGATTGATTTGCATCAAAAACGGAAAAATTGAAATCGTCTCATCAAGACCCGCAAACTATATTCCTTCCGGAGCAGAGAGTATAATCGACGCAAAAGGCGGGATAATAATGCCGGGGCTTGTAAATACGCACACACATCTTCCCATGACACTGCTGAGGGGAATTGCGGACGACCTGCCTCTCTTTGACTGGCTCAACAGGTATATTTTCCCTCTAGAAGCAAAATACATGAACCCTGAAAATGTAAAGCTTGGCTCGCTTCTCGGCTGCGCCGAAATGCTACTTTCCGGCACAACGACATGCTGTGACGGCTATTTCCATGAAAATATGGTTGCAGAAGCGGTAATTGAATCGGGTATAAGGGGTATTCTCGGGCAGGGTGTTATAGATCTTCCGGCGCCGGGCATACCGGACCCTGCCGATAATATCAAAATAGCCTCACTGTTCGCCGAAAAATGGCAGAATGCGTCCCACCTGATCAGGCCTTCGGTTTTCTGCCATTCACCCTACACCTGTTCGGAAGAGACTCTTAAAAAGGCAAAGCAGATTACCCGGTCAAACAAGCTTCTTTTCCAGATTCATACATCTGAAACAAAGAATGAATTTGACATGATAATGTCAAAGCATGGCGTTTCACCGGTAAAATATCTTGAAAGAATCGGAATCCTCGATGAAATGACACTTCTTGTTCATGCCGTATGGGTCGACGAAGAAGATATCCGGATCATATCGGAACACGGCTCGAAAATATCCCACAACCCGCAAAGCAACATGAAGCTTGCATCCGGCATCGCGCCTGTTCCGGAATTCCTGAAAAATGTAATAACGGTGGGGCTCGGCACAGACGGCTGCGCGAGCAATAATGACCCCGATCTTTTTAAGGAGATGGATGTTGCGGCAAAGATTCACAAGGCCGATCTCCTTGACCCGACGGTCATGGATGCCAAAACTGTACTTCAGATGGCAACCATCAAAGGAGCAAAGGCAATCGGACTCGGAGATGAAACAGGAAGCATTGAAAAAGAAAAACAGGCCGATATCATAATAATCGATACCGGATCTCCCCATTTAATTCCCATGTATAACCCTGTATCACACATTGTCTACTCCGCAACCGGCTCGGATGTAAGAGATGTGCTTGTTGCAGGAAAGCTGATAGTAAATAAAAGGAAGCTTCTTTCTTTAGATTTAAATGATATTCTTGATAGAATAAACCTCCTGGGAACTCAAATACAAAAGGAGCATATATGGGCATTGGAACAAAGATAAGAGCTTCACTGGGAGAAATTGAAGCGGATATTCTTTTTACAAATGCCCGTATCATAAATGTTTTTTCAGGTGAAATCATCCCTGGTGACATAGCGGTCACCGGAGGCTTTATTTCAGAATTCGGCTCATATCCCGCTGAAAACGGAGTAATAAACGATGAAATCAAAAAACCTGAACCGATACCGGTAGCTTATTCGATGAACGGCGGTATAGGATATATGAAGCGACATTGTAAAAATTGCAGTTATTGAAAGAAAGGTACAGGCAATATTGGAAAAGGTTTTGTTAAAGGGTTTAGCTTTAAAAAAGGGGCGATTGCATCGAGTGTTGCCCACGACTCCCACAATATCATTGCCGCTGGAACAAATGATGAGGACATGAAAGCAGCCGTAGATGCGGTTATAAAAATGGGCGGCGGACTTGCAGCAGCATGTGACTGTAATGTTTGCAGCGCACTTTCACTTCCGATTGCAGGTTTGATGTCAAACGAGACGGTTGAGACCATTGACAGGCAAATGAAACATCTTCTTTCCGCAACACGCTCTCTCGGTTCGATTCTTTCCGATCCATATATGGCACTCTCGTTTCTTGCCTTGCCGGTAATCCCTGAATTAAAAATCACGGATAAGGGGCTTGTTGATGTCGGAACATTTTGCATAGTGTCTCTCTTTGAATGATGGCCCTGAATAACTAACCTTGAGTTTTATTGATAAATTATATTAAAAACGGATTATAATTATATTTAGTGTCCATCCGGAAACAAATTATAGACACTATTGCGTTTCCAGTTCGGAAATAGGCAATTTTGGGCAAGCTCAAGGAAATCAAGGGATTGCGCGGAGGCATACGCAATGTATGCCGCAC
>JBFYVZ010000195.1:0-8616 GCA_041298995.1 Desulfobacteraceae bacterium | reverse complement strand
TTCCCCGGTTCTTTCGGATGAGGAATCTTGTCAAAAATTGTCTGTGCTTCAAACATGCCGTAGAAGTCGCCGACGCCTGCATGGTCGCGGCCGATGATCATCCGTGAGCAGCCGTAGTTCTGGCGGAATGTTGAGTGAAGAAGAGCTTCTCTCGGGCCCGCATAACGCATGTCAAGAGGATAGCCGCCCTGCAGAACATTTTTTTCGACAAAATAATTTTTTACAAGAGCGTCAATGCATTTTACGCGAACATCAGCGGGAATGTCGCCGGGTTTTAAATTGCCGACAAGCGAATGAATGAAAACACCGTCGCATACTTCGACAGCTATCTTGCAGAGGTATTCATGCGACCTGTGCATTGGATTCCTTAACTGAAGGGCTGCGATTTCCTTCCATCCTCTTTCGTCGAAAATCTTTCTCGATTCGGCAGGTCTCATGTAAACTCCGGCATATTTTACCGGGAATTCACCTTCGCTCAACACTTTTACAGGGCCGGCAAGGTTGAACTCTTTTTGTTCCATAACCATCTGAACGCCCGGATGATCTTTTTCTGCGATCTTCCAGAAGTCTTCGGCAGTCTTGGTGCCTTCGCCCATGTAAACTTTTTCGCATTCGAATCTTTTATCTTTTTCGGTCATCCCGTATTTTTCAGTGACCTTCATTGTGGCCATGATCTCTTTTGTCTCCGGATCACGAAGTGCGATCTCTTCTCCTGCCTTGATGCTGTCAGCATCCGCTTTGGAAGCAGAAAGAGTAACAGGAATGGGCCAGAATGTTCCGTCTGCGAGAAGAAAATTTTCACAAACTCCCTTCCAGTCGGCCTTTGTCATGAAACCGGTTAGCGGGCTGAATCCGCCTATACCCATCATGATCAAATCTCCGTTTTCACGGGGTGAAACATCAATAGTCTTAAGACCCTTGGCTTTCTTTATTTCTGCTTCAAGAGCACTTCCTTCGAGTAAACAACAGGTCAAGCCCTTTCCGCCATGAGGTGGTATCAAATTCGACATCTGTTAACTTCTCCTTTCAATGATTTATTGTTTTTATAAACAAAAAAGCAACGGCTTTTTATGGGTTTAAGCATGAATTATAGGGAATGTCTCTATTATTAAGAAAAGTGATATTTGTCAAGTGTATTTGAATATCGGCATCCAATTTAATAACTAGTGTCCATCCGGAAACCAAATTTGGACACATGTGAGTTTCCAATTCGGAAATAGGCAATTTTGGGCAAGCTCAAGAAAATCAAGGAATTGCGCGGAGACATACGCATTGTATGTCGCACAAGAAATCCTGCAGATTGACACAGAGATCGCACAAAAGGGCCATTTCCGGATGGAAACCAACTAAATCTTATAGTCTCGAAAAAATACAGGATCTGCTCTTTTACACCATTCCTGCGGAAGCTGGAATACATCTGAAATTATTTAAGAATAATAAAGGTTCCAAGGTATTTTTATAACTGGCGGAGAGACAGGGATTCGAACCCTGGGTGGAACTTTCGCCCCACACTCGCTTAGCAGGCGAGCGCCTTCGGCCTCTCGGCAATCTCTCCGGATATTGATGGCGGAGGGAGTAGGATTCGAACCCACGGAGCCGTTAAGCTCAACGGTTTTCAAGACCGCCTCCTTAAACCACTCGGACATCCCTCCATGCTAAGGTGTTCTCTCTAACATTTAATAACTTTTTGGTCAAGAAAATTGACATCTTCAAAGCTCTCATTGCAATGAAGCATAGTATGAGCCAATTGCAAAAGTCCGAGATTGTCATTCCAGTGAAAACGGGGCACGTAGTGAAGCCCTCGCGCTATCCAGTCTTTTCATGAACTTCTGGCCCCCCGTTTTCGCGGAGGTAATACCTATTATTGAGTATTGCAATTACCTCAATATATTAAACAAATTTAATTGGTTGACATTTATAATGTTTTATGGTCTTTATCATCTCCTAAATTTTTAGGTGTTTAAGATTTATTTTGGTTGAAGGGGATAAAAAATGAAACAAAAATATTTAATTATAAAAGATGATGAAAACGACAAGCTCATTATAAGGGAATATGCAGAGCTTGATAAAGAAATATATTCGATGCTTTGCGAGGAAACATATGAAGATTCCAATGTAAAGCAGGCTATATCAGTTGGTAAAGAAGTTCTGATATCTGCTCTTAGAACCAATAATTTTTATCCTCCGATTTTGCAGGCAGATAAAATATCAGATGCTGTGATGGCTGTTTATGCTTCTGGAAACACTCAACCGGTAGAAATATATATTGATGATATCGAGCATCTTGCAAAAGAGCCGATAGAATTGCTTGTCGATGATACTGTTGAAAGCGAGACTGAAGAGATTGATGAAGTCTTTGAAGAAAGCTTCGAGGAAAATTATGAAGGAAAAGGCTCGATGGATAAGCTGAAAACAAGCATAAAAATTGCTGAAGATGAATTTGTAGACAATGAAGAAGACCTTTAATTTTAAGGCAAATATCATTACAGCAATCTTTATCGGCAACCTATCAAGTCATTATCTTTGACGATATATATTAAAAACTTCAAACATGATATTTAGTTGACGTATATCTTTTGATATAGTATAAATCATCAAACAGGTAGTAAATTCTTTTAAGTTAATATGAGAGCGTTGCATAACATATTATTAAAAGGTCTGAGGGGTAATGGGTTTTGGCATTTCGCAAGAAATTTTTATGATCACATAGCAACGCCCCCAGATATCCGACAGGTATCATACAGGCGGATACTGTATAAGGCTTCGTGACCATTCATCCTTTGGGGCTGTCAACATCCTAATGGATGCGGATATGCCAAAACCCATTACCCCGCAGACCTATATTCGAGAAATTCAAAGCTCTCACAGTTCTTGCCACATTCTAAACGGAGGTGCTTATATGGGAAATCGTATCCGGATAGGCGCACTAATATCGGGCGGCGGAACCAATCTGCAGGCCATAATAGATTCATGCGAGTCCGGGAAAATAGACGGGAAGATGGTCTTTGTCGGATCTGATAATCCTGATGCAAAGGGTCTTGAGAGGGCATCAAAACACAATATTCCGACCTTTGTCGTCGATTATTCTTCTATTATCAGAAGCCATAGAAATGAACCGGACAGGATTAAATTGCCTGATGATTTTAATATGGAAGATATCAGTTCCAGGCTCTCTCTTTTTCCGGACGGATCTGATCCGCAAAAGATAAAATCTTTCATCATTACAAGGGCTATTGCCGAAGCCGGGCTTCTTGAAAAAATGAAAAGCTATCCATTTGATCTGCTTGTGCTTGCTGGTTTCATGAGAAACCTTACCCCGTATTTTATAGACAGAGTAAATACAGATTCTGACAATCCTCGCATCATGAACATACATCCAGCCCTGCTGCCTGCTTTTCCGGGAACTGACGGATACGGAGATACATTCCGTTTCGGGGCGAAAATTGGAGGATGCACGGTACATTTTATTGATTACGGGGAGGACTCCGGCCCCATAATCGGACAAAAGTCTTTTTCGATAGAACCGGATGACACAATAGATTCGATCAAAAAAAAGGGGCTTGCCCTCGAATGGGAGCTTTATCCCGAATGTATTCAGCTTTTTGCCAGGAAACGCATTAAAACTGCCAGGATGACTTATACCCTTGAAGGCGGAAAAAAAATTGAGAAAACGGTTGTTCAGATAGTGAACAGTTAATAGTGAAAGGTGAACAGTAAACAAAATTCAGACACAGCTACAACATTTTTATCATAAGCGGTATGGCAATCATCGAACCGATAGTAGCTCCGAGATTTGTAAAGGCAACCACAAGCAGAATTCTTGTAACCTTGTTTCTCCAGAACCCCCTTATTGAAAGTATATCCTCGGGAAGATTTTCGAGATCTCGAACTTTCGGTTTACTGGAAAAGGCTTCCACAAGTCCTGAAACCCACCCTGCAGCTATCAGCGGATGAATGGTTGTCAAAGGCGCTGCAAGAATCGAAGATAAAATCGTTAAAGGATGTGCCATGGCAAGAAGAGCGCCCAATCCTGCAAGAAGCCCCGTAATAATTATCCACCAGGTTATCATATCCGCACCGGCCTTTGCTCCGCCGTAATAAAATCCGAGAGCAAAAAGAATTATTATTCCGGCAGCCGTGATCCATTGGACAGCATCCGACAGCCTGCTTTTAGGCGGAATTTGTTCTAGAGAATCGGTATCGATGGAATCGTTCCAGAATGATTTTATGCCTTTCACATGGCCTGCGCCGACAACCGCCACTATTTTTTTTCCGGGAGCCGACTTTATCTTCTGGGCAAGGTACATGTCTCTTTCGTCAATCAATATTTTTTTTAAAACAGGAAGTGATTTTCCGACTTCAGCAAGAAGGGTTTCCAGGACATCTTCCTTTTTCATTTTTTCTATGTCTTCTTCTGTGATATCCTCTACATCTCCGAGAGATAATATTAACTGGAAAAGCAGTTTGGTTTTACCCCAAAATCCCATGTTATGCCAGACTCTTGACAGGGTTATGCGTATATCTCTATCGGACGGATATATTCCGGCTCCGACAGCTTCACCTGCCACAATCGCTTCTATCATTTCCTGCCCCGGCTTTATATCAAACTTTTTTGCAATTCTTTTCTGGAAAGATGCCATGAGGAGGTTGGAAAGAAGAAGAAAAGATTTTTTTTCTTTTATTACCTTTACGATATCCGTATTAAGCCACAAGTCTTTATTTTTTATTGCCTGATATCTTGTTTCACAAAGCTCGACACACACTGTATCAGGTTTTTCATCATAAATAACTGAAGTTACAAGTTGAACACTTTCTTTTGATACATGAGCTGTACCGATCAAAATTATCTCTTTATCTTCATGGGTCAGGCGATGAACCATATCGCAGTTGCTTGTTTCCTGCATTTAACTTTAATTCCTTTTGTTATTATTGTAAAACTTTTGACAGAATAATACATATGTTAAACATAAGCAAGGTTAAAACCCCACAGCAAAGCGAATCCTGCAAAAGGAGGGAATATTTAAATGAGCCATAAAACAGGCATGGAAACAGCTTTTAATACTATCGATCAGGAACCCTATTATCTTGCCACAGGCAATGAGATAAAAATGTTTCAAGCCGCATATGACATTAGGCTTCCTGTTATGTTAAAAGGCCCTACAGGGTGCGGCAAAACAAGATTTGTGGAATATATGGCACACCGTTTAAAACGGCCGCTCGTAACCGTTTCCTGTCACGAAGATCTTTTTGCAACAGATCTTGTCGGCCGGTTTTTGCTGAAAAAAGATGAGACGGTCTGGATGGATGGTCCTTTGACAATTGCTGTGCGAAAGGGGGCCATATGTTACCTGGATGAGATTGTGGAAGCACGAAAGGATTCGACCGTCATTATACATTCCCTGACAGATTACAGAAGAACACTCGGAATTGATAAGAAAGGAGAGATGGTATCGGCGCATCCTGATTTCATGCTGGTTATCTCATATAATCCGGGATATCAGTCCGTTCTGAAAGACTTAAAACAAAGCACGCGCCAGAGGTTCGTCTCTATTGAATTTAACTATCCGGAGGCGGAAAAAGAAGCTGAGATTGTATCGCATGAAGGCGGAGTTGGGAAAGACGAAGCGCTGAAACTTGTATCTCTTGCGCAAAAAATAAGGAGCATGCGTGAGCACGGCCTGACCGAAGGGGCCAGCACCCGGCTTCTGATATATGCGGCGCAGCTTATCGGCAGAAATATCCCTTTTCGTGAAGCATGCATGTCCGCAATTTGCCTGCCCTTAACCGACGACATAAAACTCCTTGAAACATTGAACGATCTGATTGAAGACGTATTCTGATGCAGTTATTAAAAGAACTCTCTTTTGCCGACCCGGAAATTGCAAAATCAGTTAAAGAGAAAATAGAACAGAAAAATATCGCGCTTTCAAAAGGGCAGGCGCAGACACTTTATGATGAAGTCACATGGGCCTTATCTGTTGAATATGCCTTTGGAAACACTCTTGCGGCAGGCTATATCGGCCTGTATGAAACTGCAAAACCGGATAAAGTTGAAAAATACAAAGAGCTTGTAAGAAAAGCAGGTGAAAACGGCCCAACTTTCGGCCGGCTATTGGCCGAGCACCTTGTTCCCGTTCTCGCAGATGGAGATGAAAGGCTGCTCGAAAGTTTTCTCGATGCGGTCAATTCAATGCAACAAAAGGGAACCTATACTTTATCCGACCCTCTTAAGGCTGTTTCTCTCCTTCTTTCAAAAGAAGATAAAAAATCCTGTTACGTATTTCTCAGGATACTTAAAGGTCTTTTTTCAAAAGAACTGACTTACAGCGAGAGTCGGCATTTTTCCCATGTACTCCCAAAAGAAGTGATCTCTTTTCTGCCTTCAAAAAGGTTCTGGCAGGCAGAGGAGCTTTATAGAATAATTCTTGAAGACTATCATCTTGCCGACCTGTTTTTTGATGGCATGAGAAAAGGTCTTTCTTTTCTTTCACAGGAAGCTCTCAAAGAATTTGTCACACTTGGCCTTCAGAAATATGCTAAAGACAAGTTGCTCGGCATGAAATTTATCTCTCTTGAGTCCAGATTTGGCGCGGACACACTTATAAAATTACAGACATCGGCTCCTCTTTCGAATGTGAAACTCCAGCTTGCCCGCTATATGAAGGCTAAAACCGGCCGTTTTATATCCGTATGTCCTTTATCTTTAATGCCTGGAGTTATCCGTGAGGCTGCATTGAATGAAAATGGCGACAGACCCTTCGTCTTTTCGGACGGGAAATTTTTGTATCTCCCTGATGAAATAACTGCTTATGAAAATTATGAAGAAAACAGAGGGCTCTATAAATGTCTTGCAAGACTTGAGTCGGGATTGTACGAATTTAACACTTTCGGGTTTGACCTTGAAAAAGCAGTTAAATTTTGCGGCGCATTCGGTGATGAAATTTCTTTTCCTCGGGGATACAAGAATGAAGATGATGGTATCCGGGAGGATTGCTCGGATCTGGAAAAGTTTTTTAGAATTTTTCCGTTATGGGAGATTGCCCGCGATCTGTTTAACATATTCGAACACGGGCGCATAAGGATTATCAGCGAAGAAAAATATCCGGGGCTTGTCAGGCTTTCTTATCCGCTGCTTATCCGTGAAGCCGGAATGATTTATAACGAAGAAGATCCTGGCAAATTCCTTTTTCTGCTTTACATGCTTATCGCTCTCGGAGAACCTGCCCTGGAAAATTTTACTCCTGATGATGCAACAAGAAAATCTCTGATGATGATATACGGTATGTTTGAAAAAGCCATGAATATGGAAAGAAATGTTGAGACATGCGCTCTTCTTGTTTTTCAGACATATAAAAAAGTTGATCAACTCATATCTTACAGGCCTTTTAAAATGCCTTTTGGGAGGCGTTTAAGGCCTGATTTATATTTTGCCGTCCATAAAAAATATGAAGAGACGGGAAGGCGAATCAGATCAGAACTTAGAAAAAAAAACATCTCTGTATTTAAATCGGATGTGGTATCAAGCCTTGTAAAAAATGGCGGGACCCTTTCAAATGAAGATATTAAGGATATCGTGTTCTCTTTCCGTGACTTTTCAGATTCCCATGGAATTAAAAACGATGAAATACCTCCTGATATGTCTCTCTCCTTATTTTCAGAATCGGATGGAAAGCATGACGCGATTCTTTACCCTGAAGACAATTCCGGATCTCCTGTATTCTGGTACAGGGAATGGGATGCAAATCTTTGCGACTACCTTAATGATCATGTGAGAGTTACAGAAAGAAAAATTGAAGGGATAAAAAGCGATTTTTATGCCGGCACTCTAGACCGATACAAGGGAACGGTAAAGAGATTAAGAAGGGAATTTGAATTGCTCAGGCCTGAAAAGATTAAAACACTGCGGCGGTGGGTTGAAGGAGAAGAATTTGATTACCGCGCGCTCCTTGATTTTGCTATAGACAAAAAAGCCGGGTTGATCCCTTCAGACAGGCTATATATAAAAAGAATTAAACAGCAGCGGGATATAACCGCACTTTTACTTATTGATCTTTCCCGTTCAACATCCGGCCTTGTTATGGAAGCAAACAGATCCGTGCATGAAATCATAAAAGAGGCTGCGGTGCTTTTTTGCGAAACACTTAATGTTGCGGGAGACAGGTTTGCTGTTGCAGGCTTTTCCGGAACAGGAAGGTTCGGAGTTGATTACTATGCTATTAAAGACTTTTCTGAAATCATGGATGATACGGTAAGGAAGAGAATAAACGCTGTTTCTCCGCAAAGAAGGACAAGAATGGGGGCCGCAATACGCCACGCAACCAGGCGGCTTGAAGAAGCGCCTTCAAGAGTGCGCCTGCTTCTGATTATAAGCGATGGTTTCCCCAACGATACGGATTACAGGCAGGTTTACGCCATCGAGGATACGCGCAGGGCAATATTTGAGGCGCAATCAAAAAAAATTTATGTTCGCGCCATAACTGTCGATATTTCCCCGGATTCCAGGCTGGATGATCTTTACGGACATTTTCACCATAATGTCATTTCAGATGTTCGCCAGCTTCCGGACAGGCTTTTAAGAATTTACGGCGCCCTGACCAGGCAATAAAACTGAAGCTT
>JBFYVZ010000140.1:0-3210 GCA_041298995.1 Desulfobacteraceae bacterium | reverse complement strand
CTTCTCTTCTGTTTTGTTGCCGTCCGAGCCGGGATTCCGCAGAGCCGTTTTTGAAGTAAAAGTGTTTATTAATGAATAAGTTACAAGATTACTTTTAGCAATGCGGTCGAGGCCGTCAAAGTTTGGATATCCGGACTGGTCTTTATCGGGTATAAACTGGTAAATGATTTGAGGTTTAATTGCATGCTTTATGCTGTCCAGGCTTTCCCGGTTAAATTTAAAAACATTGAATACTTCCGTGGAAAGATCAAGCCTGACATCATACATTTCCCTGTTGTGGGTCTTATCTGTTATCTGTGTGTCGTTTGACGGATCAATATACCAGGTTGTATGCCTTAAGCCTAAAGATGGTTCAAATGAGAAGTAATTCCTGAATCTGTAAGGGAGATAAACCCTTGGATATAAGTCTGCCCGTTGGCCTGATGTTCCGTCTTTCCTGTAAAAATTGGTATATTCAGAGTCAAGGTCGGCATAGAAAGGTGTGCCTGAAATTTTTTGCTTTGACGCATTAAACTCGATTAGCGGGAGCATGTGCAGGGTATCGTCTGTGTCTTTCCAGCGCCTGTTAATAACATTATCATACCAGCGGGCTTCCGCGTTCAGGGAATATGAAGGCCAGTTTTTATTGAGATTCACCCTGTTTGTTCTTACCGGATCATCATAGTTATCAATTTCTCTTCCGAAATATTTTTTAAAGTAACTTTCGGTTGCGTCAAAACCGTTATAACCGTCTTTGAATTCATGGAGGTAGTCCTGATCACTTACAATATCTATATCAACTTTTGCGTTGAATCCGTCGGGCAATTTCTGATCATGCTTCATTCTAAGCCAGTACCTGTCTGAATTGGGACGCAAATAACCATCATCCAAATATCCCCATTTTTTGCCGGAATCATTTGTGCCGTCATCCTGTTTCCTATCATTAAGAAAATCAAACATCAGGGTTCCCCTGGTCTGTTCGCTTAAAAGATAACGGTATTCAAATCCTGCTTTCTCACCACGCTCGCTCATATGATGAACATATAAGGTTGCATCGGAACTTTCATTTATTGCCCAGAAGTAGGGCTGGTTATATTCTATTCCTTTTCTATCGGATTGCCCCATCTCGGGCGCCAGAAGACCTGACTGTCGCTTTATTTTTGCTGGAAAAGCCATAAAAGGCACATACATTACCGGCAATTTTTTTGTCCAGAATGACGCGTGGTTTATAAAGCCGTATCCTTCGATATCTACTGTAAGCTTTTTGCCGGTAACTTTCCAGTCCGGTGTTTCACCGTCACAGGTTGAAACGGTAGCTTCTTCAACCAGATAGCTGTTCTCACCTGTTTTCTCAATTGATTTGCCGCTGATATTAAAGTTGTTTTCTTTAAGGAATATTGTGCCGTCATGCACGGTGCCGGTTTCGGATTTTAAATCCATATCCAGGCTGCTTCCCGTGAGAACATCCTCGCCCGCTGTCAGTTTGACATTTCCCTTTGCGTGAGCGTGAAATGCCTTGTGGTCAAAACGCACAAAATCGGCCGTCAGTTTTCTGTTGCTTTTGGTTAATATTACATTCCCGGAGGCTGTATATATATCCGTATTCCTGTCATGATTAACTTCATCGGCGGTAAGATTCCATGGTTCATTGGATTTATCGTCTTTAAACAGGTGGTCACCGATTACAGGCGCTGCAAAAACATCCGAATAAAACATGAATATAAAGGCAAATATGATTAACAGTATGCCGGGATAAGGGCAGGCGTCTTCTCTTGATTGAGAATGTGCCCGTTTGTTTAAACAGAAATGAAAAAAGCTTATGTCTTTACGTATGAAATTGAGCATTGATATCCGAGAACTTTTCAGGTTTTATCTCCATTCTATTTTCAGCGGCAGAATATAAGAGCGATTTCCAAAAAGCAAGCCCCAGTTTTTGAAATACTTTCTTTCAAAAATAATAAAACTGGGGTATTGTAAAAAATAGATCACCTCTAAAAGAGTTGGTGATCCTCGACCCCTTTTTCCCAACCGAATGGGAGAAAACCAAAGGTTTTTATAATATGAAAGTGCTGATTACAAATGATGACGGCATTTATGCTCAAGGCCTCTGGGCATTGTACAGGAGGTTTGCCGTAAGCCATTTCGTGACGGTTGTAGCTCCTGACCGGGAAAGAAGCGCCGTCAGTCATGCCATAACACTGCATGAACCCCTTCGCGCAAACAGGGTTGATCTGGATGGCGGTCTTCCCGGATATGCCGTTAACGGCACTCCTGCCGATTGCATCAAGCTCGGTGTGCTTGAAATACTCGGATGTAAGCCGGATGTAGTCATTTCAGGGATAAATCCCGGCGCCAATGTCGGCGTCAATGTCAACTATTCCGGTACGGTTGCTGCGGCCAAGGAGGCTTCTTTTTATGGTGTCAGCGCCATAGCCGTATCAATCCAGGGATTTAACATGAAACACCTTGACGAAGCGGCGATATTTATTGAAAGACTTACCATGGAAGTTGTTGAAAAGGGACTTCCATTCGGAACATTTCTTAATGTTAATATTCCGAATATATCAATAAAAGAAGCAGCGGGAGTCCGTATCAGCCGGCAGGGCATAAACATTTTTCCGGAGTTTTTTGAAAAAAGAGTTGATCCACGGAATCGTACATATTACTGGCAGGGATATGATGCCAATCCTTCAGTGTACAATCCGGACACTGATGCAGCCGTTCTTTATGACAAATTTATATCGATAACTCCAATCAAGTGCGACATGACCGATTACGGTATGATGGAAGTTCTTAAAGATTGGAATATAAATAACAGATGAGAAGGTGTTTATGAAAAAACAGTATGTCGGATCTTTTAAGGCAGGAGACAGAGTGGATGATGTTTTTGTCCTTTATGAAAAGATTCTTGCCCAAAAAAAAGACGGGAGCGATTATCTGAACAATACTTTTTCCGACAAGACAGGAAAGATAAAAGGCGTCTTATGGGATAACGTGGATAAAATTACAGCAGGCACACATGCCGGTGATTTTGTTCATGTCAGGGGAAATGTTTCGGAATACAAGGGAACCCTTCAGGTTGTGATAAAGAGCATGGAGACCATATTGCCGGATTCGGTTGATCCTTCAGATTTCCTTCCGGCAACCGGGCGCGATATTGATTCCATGTTAAAACAACTGGCCGGGCTTTCAGATTCAATCAAAGAGAAAAAATTAAGAGAGCTTTTCACG
>JBFYVZ010000127.1:0-4283 GCA_041298995.1 Desulfobacteraceae bacterium | reverse complement strand
TCCGGGCTCATAAAAGGAGAGGTTGAAGGGCTTTGTACCTGTTATTGCATTGATTTAAAAATTTTGGAAGATTTCAAGAAAATGGCTGCCGGTTTATAGTCGGCCGTTACCGTTATGTTATGAGGAGGTAAACAGAAAAATACCATGGAAGCTGATTGTTGCGGCAAAAACAAGAACGACCCTTTCGGACGGGTATCACATCTGAAGCCTTTTGCATCCACTCCTGTTATTCAAAACAAAAAGGAGGAGGCTGCCTGCTGTGGCCCTCCGCCGGGGCCCGAATGCAGCAGGTTTGCCCGGCCAGGATATGAAATATGCGGGTTTGTTGAAGACTTTATGGATACGGCTGCGGGCTCTGTTCCAAGAATCGGAACAAAACTTTCCGCGGCTGATCACGCGATGTCGGTTCTGGCAAGGTTTGGAATAGGGAGGGATTCATACGGCATAGCGCCGGGGATTTACTGCGCAGGCACACCTGATGCTGACTCACCTGTCCTGGTTACGGCCAACTATAAGCTCACATTTGATGCTCTTCGGAAAGAACTGTCATCACTCAGCGCGTGGATTCTGGTACTCGACACACGGGGAATAAACGTATGGTGCGCTGCCGGGAAAAGCCTTTTTTCAACCGGGGAAGTGATAAAAAGAGTAAAGGTCACAGGCCTGGATAAAATCGTAAACCACAGGGAGCTTATTCTCCCCCAGCTTTCGGCTACAGGGGTATCTGCAATTGATGTGAAAAAAGAGTGCGGGTTCAGAGTGATATGGGGGCCGATCCGCGCAAATGACATAAAACAATTTCTGGATGCCGGAAAGAAGGCCGACGAGCCGATGCGCCGTGTGACTTTCACCGTATCGGAGCGCATTGTGCTTGTTCCGGTTGAGCTTTCATTTCTCGGAAAGCCGACACTCTTCATATTGCTTGGATTTTTCCTTCTGTCCGGAATTGGAACGGATATATTTTCTTTTAAAGACGCTTGGGAAAGGGGACTAATGGCGGCATTTGCCTATGCGGCCGGAATATTCGCCGGAGCTGTTTTTGTGCCTGCGATTTTACCGTGGCTTCCCGGAAAGGCTTTTTCTATCAAGGGCGCTGTTACAGGAATCGTAGCAGCCATTTTTGTTATAATGGCTCTCAAAGATGTCGCTAACACATTGGAACTTGCAGCTCTTTTCCTTTGTACTACTGCGGTAAGTTCTTATCTTGGAATGAATTTCACAGGCTCAACACCTTATACTTCGCCGTCAGGAGTTGAAAAAGAGATGCGGAAAGCAATTCCCGTTCAGGCGCTTGCAGGCTTTGCTTCCATTGTATTATGGATAGGCGCCGCTTTTGTAAGTTAATATTGATGGACTCGTAAAAAGTCAAAATTCGGACGGCAAAGTAAAAAGTTCAAGTTCAAGGCGTCGCAAATCTTGAGGAATACCGCAAACGCGGGGCCCGAAGGGTGCGTACATAAAAGTACGCCGCAATGACGAAGGATAAAACGCAACGAAGAAATCGGATTTTTTACGAAGCCGTCAATATTATACAGGAGAAGAATATGCAGGACTTCAGATATTTATATGATGTTTCAACCCTCTCTTTTAATCGGGAAGCATGTATCGGGTGTGGCATGTGCGAAATTGTCTGCCCGCACGGAGTCTTTAAGTTGGAAAATAAAAAGGCTGATGTCGTGGATAAAAACGGGTGCATGGAGTGCGGCGCATGCGCGAAGAACTGCCCGTCGGAAGCGATAAAAGTAACTCCGGGCGTAGGATGCGCTGCCTATATTATTCAGACATGGATAATAGGAAAAAATGGAAATTCACGCGGAATAGCAAAATGCTGCTGATGATCCGCTATACCCTGAAAATCCTGCTTGGCATGCTTGTAGGTCTTCTGAACTGAAGTCAAGGGCGTGGTTGCTTTGTCGAATATACATTCTTTCAATCCAAAATCAATAATGATCGCTTATATTGAAACCAAGAATATTTCTTGGAAAAATATTTTCAGGAATATTTGGTGATCAACCGACTTTCACTCTATCCCCAAATACACCTCTTCAAATCAGATCTTTCTGATCTCTTATAGCATCTCTGTCCATTTCATTTGTCATCTCCTTCGGTGACCTATATTAACCGGACAGATCGGGTGCTATAAACCCGGAAAGTTTACTTATTTCTAACAGATGATAAAATTATCTTGACAACTAATAGTTGCTCCCCCATAATCCGCCAACTTAAATTCAATAATGATAATAGAGAATAAATAATGAATTGAATTCAAACAAAGAACTATCTTTTTTAATAGTACGTGATAAATTGTCTGAATATCAAACATATGGAAAATGTGTGCTGGTATGCTTAAGGCAAATAGCGTAGCGGTTTTTTGGGGCAAAATATTAATCATTAATCAAAAGGAGCGTGTTATGAAAAAAGTAGTATTTATAGGAAGTTTGGTAGCATTGCTTATGTTTTGTTCTATAACGAACGCTGGCAACAGTCGTGATCTTAAAGTTTTTAACAACACCGGATATCCGATCAAATATTTAAGCGTCAATCAGTCAGGAGATAAAGCTTGGAGTGAAAACGAACTCAGCGTAGCTGTTAAGGACAAAGAAAATTTCATAACAACACTCGAAGGTAATGGAAAAGGTTGTACATGGAATATCAAAGTAATGTTGGCAGGCAAAAACAGCTTCTCGATTTACAAAGACGTTGATCTGTGCAAGGCGAAGGTCCTCTCGTTAGGATATGACCAGAAAACAGATACACCTATTTACAAAACGGAATAAGAACAAGAACGCCGAGTCTGAAGCTGCGAGCTTCAATTTCACCAACGGCAAACGGACCTGTGGTCCTGAATCGACCGGCATTACTTTCGGCCGGGCGCTCCCGGTGCGTTCCGGCATATAGTCTATTTAGTCATTTGCTCCTTCCTTGAAGTCAGTAAAACGTCAACCTTGAAGAAAATGCTTGATTTAAATCAGAAATCAATGGCAGGTTATACAGACCGAAAACTGAAATTCTGCGTCTTATGCGGATCAATCTATACATTGTTGGGCTTGTAAAGTGCATATAATCTAACGAGAATATTTTCCCATGAAAGTTCTTCTTGTTTCAGCCAATACCGAACAGTTCAACATGCCAGCCATGCCTTTGGGGCTGGCGTGTGTTGTCGAGGCTGCAAAAAACTCCGGGCACGATGTCTTCATGTTGGATTTAATGTTCGAAATGGATGTCAATGCCACCCTTAAAAAAGTCATTGCTGAATTCCGTCCGGAATGTATTGGTATTTCGGTGAGAAACATTGATGACCAGCACATTGAAACCCCTAAGTTTCTGCTCGAAAAGGTGAAAGAGGTTGTAACGGTCTGCCAGGATTTGTCCAATGTACCCATTGTTCTTGGAGGTGCCGGCTACAGTATGTTTCCTGAAAGTGCTTTGGCTTATCTTGAGGCAGACTATGGAATAGAAGGCGAAGGGGAAATTGCATTCCCAGCTCTATTGACGCGCTTAGAGAACAACGATGATCTTTCCGGGATACCAGGATTGTATACTCGTGGTCACGGTCAACATCAGCGAAAAACATTGAGCAACAATCTGGACAAATTAACGCTGCCGGAAACCTGGATCCTTTCTACTTCCGCTTCCCAGAATCACGAACCTTGGATTCCGGTACAAACCAGGCGCGGCTGCGCTCTCAAGTGCAGTTATTGTTCTACCTCAACCATTGAAGGCTCTATCCTTCGGAAACGCTCACCAGAGGTCGTTGCAGCTTGGCTTGAGAGTTGGGTAAAGGCAGGTTTTGCGAATTTTTTCTTCGTGGACAACACCTTTAATCTTCCCCCCGCCTATGCTAAATCAATATGCCACCTGATTATTGAAAGAGAAGTGGATATGCATTGGCGTTGTATTATTTACCCGAAAAATGTTGATGAAGAATTAGTTGAGCTCATGGCCACAGCCGGTTGCAGGCAGATAAGCCTGGGTTTCGAAAGCGGATCTGAACGGATACTTAAGAATTTCAATAAGAAATTTACACTTGAAGATGTGCGGACAACATCAGCTCTATTTGCCGATCACGGCATTGAGCGCATGGGCTTTTTGTTGCTGGGAGGTCCTGGTGAAACAAAACAGTCTGTGGAAGAAAGTCTTGCTTTTGCGGATTCTCTGAAGCTTAACGCATTGAAACTCTCGGCCGGCATCCGTATTTATCCAAACACACAATTGGCTGAGACTGCTAAAAACCAGGGGGTCATTACCTCCAAAAGCGACCTGCTTTATCCCCATTTTTACTT
>JBFYVZ010000026.1:0-10031 GCA_041298995.1 Desulfobacteraceae bacterium | reverse complement strand
TACGCGCATCAAACACCTCGCCTCTTTCATTTACGGATGTATTTGTGCCGGTTGAAAACCTGATCGGCGGAGTTCCCGGGCAGGGATTAAAACAGGCAAACAAGGTTTTCGGATATACAAGGGTTATGGTTGCCGCAATGGCCTTAGGGGCAGGAGAAGCATCTCTTAACATTCTTATCCCATATGCCGCACAAAGGATTCAGTTCGGATCTCCTCTTTCAGAAAAACAGGGTTACACTCACAAGCTTGTTGTTTCAGATGCCGCAAGGCTTGAAGCTGCCGCGGCATATATCGACGAGATTGCGGAAAGACTTGATTCGGGAGAAGAAGATCTCCAGGTGGAAGGCTCAATAGCAAAGCTCTTTGCCACTGAAGCCGCGAATCAGGCAGCCGATCATGCTATCCAGGGGCTAGGCGGTTACGGTTATATTGCCGAATATGAAGTTGAAAAGATCAGGCGGGATGTAAGAGTTACAACCATATATGAAGGAACCAGTGAAATTCAGCAGAATATAATAAGCACATTCCGCTGGAAAAAAACCTGGAAAACAAAGGGCGAATTTTATCTCTCCATTTCCAAAGAGATGGAAAAACTGGATTCTTCTCTGAAAGATGCGGGATGCAGGTATTATGGTCTTGCGGCAAAAGCGCTTAATGATACCATAGCGCTTGTTCATGAAAACAAGCTTACCAGGCAGCAGTATATAATGTTTCTTCTTGCCGATATGATGACTCATGTCGAGGTCGGCGCGAGCTTTGCCAGAAAATGTTCCATGCTGGTGAAAAACGGCAAACCGGAAGCCGAAAAAATAAGAATCATGTCAAGAATTTTTGCAAATGAAACCGCTCAGCTTGTAATAAACAGCGTCAACAGGATTCTGCTCGGTTCCGGTGTTTTTGAAAAACATAAGATCTCCGACTTCATGCAAAACATTTCATATGATACGCTTATGATGAGTTATATGAATGTTTTAACCGACATGGACAAAGTTGCCGACATTTTGTTTGAGAGGCGATAATGGCGGATATCATGAAACGCACGATAGTGGTAACCGGAGGAACAAGGGGTATCGGAAGAGCGATCTGCCTTGCCTTTGCGGGGCCGGATGCCGGTGTTTACTTCAACTATTCATCGGCTTCCGCCGCTTCTTCTGAAACCGAGAAACTTGTTGCCGAAGCAGGTGGTTTTGCAAAAGGGGTGCAGGTCAACGTCGGGTCTGAAAAAGAGGTTGAAAGTTTCTTCGGAAAAATACTGGAAGAGACGGGGCGGATAGATGTTCTTGTGAATAATGCCGGCATTACAAGAGACGGTCTGCTGGTACGCATGAAGGAAAAAGACTGGGATGATGTTCTTGATATAAACCTGAAGGGCACATTCATCTGTACCAAATTTGTTACAAAACCCATGATGAAGCAGAGATACGGCCGGATCATCAACATCTCTTCCGTTGTGGGTGCAAGCGGCAATCCCGGGCAGGCTAATTATGTAGCTTCAAAAGCCGGGATTATCGGATTTACAAAGGCTGTTGCAAAAGAGCTTGGTTCGCGGGGAATAACAGTCAATGCCGTGGCTCCGGGGTTTGTTGAAACCGATATGACGGCATCCCTTTCGGAGAAAGTTAAGGAATCAATGATAAGCCGGATTCCGCTTGGACGGGCAGGCAGGCCGGAAGATGTGGCGGCAGCGGTTCATTTTCTTGCTTCTGAAGGAGCCTGTTATATTACCGGTCAGGTTATTCATGTAAGCGGCGGAATGTATATGTAACGGCTTCGTAAAAAGTCATTCTGCGGTGTTGCGCTTTATCCCCGCCCTGTTGAATTCTCGCTGCGCGAGACGGCAGGGCCGATTCAACAGGGTGAGTCATTGCAGCGTACGAAAAGTACGCTTCATTCCTCAAGATTTGCGCGCCTTGCATAATGACCTTTTTACTTTGCCGTATGAATTTAGGATTTGTATATCTGATCCTATGTGAATTGAAAGGAGAATAGAATTTATGCCTGTTGAAGATAGGGTAAAAAAAATTATTGCTGAGAAACTGGGAGTCGATCTTTCAGAAGTTGTGCCGGAGGCCTCTTTCGTGAATGACCTTGGAGCCGATTCCCTTGATTTGGTTGAACTTATCATGACCATGGAAGAAGAATTCGAAATGGAAATATCGGATGATGATGCTGAAAAACTTGTTACCGTAAAAGATGCGATTGACTTTATAAGCTCACACTGATGCTTTATTGCCCCTGCCTGTTTTTACAGGACAGGGGCAATTCCTCTTTCCACCTGTTAATATTCTGCTTTTTCCCTTTAAACTCATTTACATCATGAGCTTATTTTTTTCTTGCGGTTATTAAAAGATACATATAATTTCACATATTATTGTCGTCCTTGGATATTGGGAGAAAAATTGTTGCATTTGTCGAATGCTAAAGGAAGGATCAGCCGATGGATAAATCAGCTCTTGTTATCGGAAGCGATCATGCAGCTTATCAGCTCAAGGAGAAGATAAAGAAGTTTCTGATTGAAAACGGTATCGATAATGAGGATACAGGCGCTCTGAGTGAAAGTTCGGTTGATTATCCGGATTATGCAATAAAGGTCGCTTCTCTCGTTTCTGCCGGAAAATTTAACCGCGGGATACTTCTCTGCGGGACAGGACTCGGCATGTCGATTGTTGCCAACAGGTTTTCTAATGTCAGAGCGGCTCTTTGTAATGATCTGTTCTCTGCAATTATGAGCCGGCGGCATAACAATTCCAATGTGCTTGTAATGGGCGGGCGTGTAATAGGAGATGTCCTTGCGATTGAAATATTAAAAGCCTGGCTTGAAACTCCCTTTGAGGGAGGACGTCATCAGGCAAGGATTGATAAATTTAACGGGATGGGCAGGAATGCCTGAATAAGGTTTAAGCGAGAAAAAATATTGATAAAAAAGGAAGCAAAAGTTGAACCTTAAATACGTTGAGAATACGGACCCTGAAATAGCAAAAATAATTGCATGTGAATTCGAAAGACAGAAAAACACATTGGAGCTGATAGCATCCGAAAACATAACCAGTCCGGCTGTAATGGAAGCTCAGGGTAGTGTGCTGACAAATAAATATGCCGAAGGATATCCGGACAAGCGTTATTACGGAGGTTGTGAACAGGTAGATGTAGCTGAAAAGCTGGCTGTTGAAAGGGTGAAAAAACTTTTCGGAGCTACGTATGCAAATGTGCAGCCCCATTCAGGATCTCAGGCCAACATGGCCGTATATTTCGCATTGCTGCATCCCGGAGATACCATACTCGGGATGAATCTTTCCCACGGAGGCCATCTGACTCACGGTAGTCCAGCAAGCTTTTCAGGGAGATTCTTCAATTTTATCCATTACGGAGTTGGTAAGGATACGGGAACCATTGACTATAAAGAGATTGGCCGGATAGCTGAGAAGCACAGGCCCAAAATGATTGTAGCCGGAGCAAGCGCCTATTCGAGAATACTTGATTTTGAAGCCTTCTCGGGAATTGCCGGATCGGTTGGCGCATATTTGATGGTTGATATGGCGCACATAGCCGGCCTTGTTGCTGCCGGTGTACATCCGTCACCGGTGCCTTTTGCTGACGTCGTAACATCTACGACTCATAAAACCTTAAGGGGTCCCAGGGGAGGCATTATCCTTGCGAGATCGCAATTCGGGGAGAAATTAAACAAGGAGATTTTCCCGGGAATTCAGGGCGGTCCCCTGATGCATGTAATTGCTGCCAAGGCTGTATGTTTCAAGGAAGCATTATCCGAATCCTTCAGATCATACCAGGTTGACACGGTCAAAAACGCAAAACTGCTTGCCGGGCGTTTGATGAACGCAGGCATCAATCTTGTATCCGGCGGTACTGATAATCACATGATGCTTGCCGACTTAAGAAATTTAAATATCACAGGAAGAGATGCTGAAAATGTTCTTGGACGGGCAGGGATAACTGTTAACAAGAATTCCATACCCTTCGAAACTTTGAAATCGTTTGTTACAAGCGGAATTAGAATAGGGACTCCTTCTCTTACAACAAGAGGTATGAAGGAACCGGAGATGGAAATAGTTGCGGGACTCATTATTGATGTTCTGAAAAACCATAACGATGATAAAGCGATCAGCAGGACAAGAGACAAGGTTCGCGAGCTTTGTGAGGCTTTCCCGATGTACAATAATTGTAACTTCACAGGTGGATAGGCTGTAGGCGGTAGTCTTAGTGTGAACACGCGAAACTCCGGGCTTTTGAACTGGCGGAGGATGACTTATTGCAGGTTTTATATCAAAGGAGTTTGTGAAACAGATGCCGGATAAATGCGGCCGCCCGTCATGGGATGAATATTTCATGGATATCACAGCCCTTGTTGCAAAAAGGGCTACGTGTCTCAGGCGCTCTGTCGGCGCTTCAATAGTCAAAGACAAGAGAATCCTTTCAACCGGCTACAACGGGGCTCCTTCGGGGTTAAAGCATTGTCTTGAAACAGGCTGTCTTCGCGAAAAATTGAATGTGGCTTCAGGTGAAAGGCATGAGCTGTGCAGAGGAATTCATGCCGAGCAGAATGCTATTATTCAGGCTGCTTTTCACGGGGTTTCCATACGTGGAGCCTCTTTATACTGCACGAATCTTCCATGTTCGATTTGTGCCAAGATGATAATAAATGCCGGCATAGTAAAAATATATTATCTGGATGGATATGAAGACGGTATTTCATCCGGGATGCTTGATGAAGCAGGTATTGAAGCAATAAAAATAGATGTGGATAAGGTCTGACAAGGAGGCCCATTATGAAGTGCCCTTTTTGCGGAGAAGTTGACAACAAGGTTATTGATTCAAGATTGAGCAAGGATGGGAACGTAATTCGCAGACGCAGAGAATGTATAGGATGCGACAGGCGGTTCACTACATACGAACAGATTGAAGAGATTCCCGTCATGATTATAAAAAAGGACGGCCGGAGGGAAATCTTTTCAAAAGAGAAGGTGCGTTCAGGAATTCAGAAAGCCTGCGAAAAGCGAAATATAAGCATAAATGTTATTGAAGATTTTCTTGATGAACTGGAGCGTGACCTCAGGGAAACAGGAGAGAAAGAGATACCGGCACATGTAGTCGGCGAAAAGATAATGGCAAAGCTCCACGAAATTGATGATGTGGCATATGTCAGATTCGCATCTGTTTACAGAGAATTCAAGGATGTGAATGATTTTGTTTCAGAGCTCAAAAAACTTTTAAGCAAATAAAACTACCGACATGGATGACACATTCTTCATGAAAATGGCGCTCGACCTTGCCGAAAAAGGGAGGGGATTTACTTCGCCTAACCCGATGGTAGGTGCGGTTGTTGTTAAAAACGGGAAGGTCGTCGGAAGAGGATATCATGAGGCTGCCGGAAAAGCGCATGCCGAGATCAATGCCATTGATGATGCAAAAAAAAATGCGAAAGGCGCCGTTCTTTATGTTACCCTTGAACCATGCAACCATTTTGGGAAAACGCCTCCATGTACTGACAAAATTCTTGAATCAGGCATAAAAAGAGTTGTAGCTGCAATCAAGGATCCGAATCCTGATGTTAAGGGAGGCGGAGCCGGGTATTTGAGAAGCAAGGGAGTCGAAGTAGATTTTGGAGTCTGTGAAAGTGAAGCAAAGAGGCAGAACGAAGTTTTTATTAAATATGTTAAACAAAAACGACCATTTGTAATCGTAAAATGCGCTTCAACCCTGGACGGAAGAATTGCCACGAAAACCGGAGATTCCAAATGGGTTACCAGTGAGGAATCAAGGCAATTTGTTCACAGGCTGAGGCATTTTTCTGATGCTGTGATGGTTGGAATTGATACGGTAAAAAGAGACGATCCTCAACTTACAGCCCGGATTGACGGGTTTAAGAGTCTTGACCCAGCAAGGGTAATTCTTGATTCAAGACTTTCTATCTCTGAAGATGCGATTGTCTTGCAGCAACATTCCGATTCTGATACAATTATAGTGACAAGCGATTCAGGGTCTGATACAGCCCGTTTGCAAAAAAAGAGAAGGCTGGAAACAAAAGGGATAAAATTTATTGAATCGCCCACCAGGGGAAACCTGATAGATCTTGAGCCTCTTATGGATATTCTTGGATCTATGGGAATTTCAAGCCTTCTTATAGAGGGCGGCAGCCGGGTAATTTCTTCCGCCTTTTCTGCCGGAATAGTTGATAAGATATTCTTTTTCTTTGCGCCAAAAATACTTGGCGGTGACGGCGTTCCCATTTGCAGCGGACCGGGGCCTGCCCTTATGAGCGGCTGCATCCCGGTTAAAGAGATTGGAATTAAAAAGTTCGGAAATGATATCCTTATAGAGGGATATATTTAGTAAGAAAGTTTCTGGTTCCTGGTTTATAGTTCCTGATTTAAAAAAAAGATTGAGACCGGATAGTTAATTACATGTTTACAGGGATAATTGAAGGGCTTGGCAGAATTTCGATGGTTCGTTCTTCCGGTAAAGGAAAGCGGCTTGCCATTGATGCCGATTTTATCCTTGATGGCACAGGTATAGGAGACAGTATTGCGGTAAGCGGTGCATGTTTGACGGTTGTTGAAATTACCAGAAATCGTTTTGAGATAGATGTATCTCCTGAAACGCTTGAGAAAACAACCTTCGGGAATGCAGGAACGGGAGACAGGGTAAATATAGAACGGGCTCTGCGTCTTTCAGACCGCCTTGACGGACATCTTGTTTCCGGTCATATAGACGGATTGGGAACAATTGCCCGGAAAAAAACAGACGGGAATGCTGTTCTGGTTTCTGTTGGCATTCCAGCCACTCTTTCCCGGTATATAATAAAAAAAGGCTCTGTCGCAGTTGACGGGGTCAGCCTTACAGTAAATAACTGTGACGAAGGATGGTTTGAAGTAAGCATTATTCCCCATACCGGAAAACTTACCTCAATGGGTTTTAAGGAGAAGGGGGCTTTTGTGAACATCGAAACGGATTTAATCGGAAAATATATTGAGCGTTTTGTGGGCTCCCGTTTAAACGGTGAAAATGATAAGGCTTCAAAGTCCTCTATAGATATGGAGTTTTTAGCAAGAACAGGATTTATTTAAAATGATCACAGCATCTGTTGTGACATAAATTTTATTTTCAGGAGATAGTTAATTTATAATGCCGATTATTTCAATTGAAGAAGCTGTAAATGATATAAAAGAAGGGCGCATGGTTATTCTGATCGATGACGAAGACCGTGAAAATGAGGGCGATCTCACCATGGCTGCCGATAAAGTAACGCCGGAAGCCATTAATTTCATGGCAAAATACGGGCGGGGTCTTATCTGCCTTTCAATGACTGGTGAGAAGATTGATTCTCTTGATCTTCCGCCAATGGTGGAAAATAATACTTCATTATTCCAGACAGGCTTTACTGTTTCGATAGAGGCAAGATGCGGTGTTACAACAGGAATTTCTGCGGCTGACCGTGCAACAACAATTCTTACCGCAATAGCTGATGATGCAAAACCAAGTGACCTGGTCAGGCCGGGGCACATTTTTCCTTTAAGGGCAAGAACCGGGGGTGTCATGGTAAGATCGGGCCAGACTGAAGGTTCTGTTGATCTGGCACGCCTTGCCGGTTTGAAATCCGCCGGAGTCATCTGCGAGATAATGGATGAAGACGGTTCGATGGCCAGAATGCCTGCTCTTGAAAAGTTCAGCGAAAAGCATGGCATAGGCATTTGCACCATAGCCGATCTTATCGAGTACCGCATGAGAACCGAAAGCTTCGTAAGAAGGGCGGCAGAAACGGTTATTCCGACTTCATATGCCGGTGAGTTCAGGGCAATAGTATATGAAAATGATGTTGATGACTTTCTGCATATTGCCATGGTAAAAGGAGAAATTGATCCTGAGACTTCTGTCCTTGTGAGAGTTCATTCCGAATGTCTTACAGGTGATATATTCGGTTCGTTGCGGTGCGACTGCGGTGATCAGCTCCAAAAGTCTATGAAAATGATTCAGAAAGAAGGATCCGGAGTCCTGCTTTATATCCGCCAGGAAGGGCGGGGCATCGGCCTGGTGAACAAGATTAAAGCCTATGCCCTTCAGGATCAGGGTTATGATACTGTCGAGGCTAACGAAAAACTCGGGTTTAAATCGGATTTGAGAAATTATGGCATAGGAGCACAGATTCTGGTTGATCTTGGTGTTAGAAAGATGAGACTTATCACAAACAATCCAAAAAAAATGGTCGGACTCGAAGGGTATGGGCTTAGCCTTATTGAACAGGTTAGCATAGAGACTGAGCCGAATAAATATAATAAAGGTTATCTGGAGTGTAAACGATTAAAGATGGGACATCTTATTAATGCTGATATAACACCCTAATTATTCATAGGTATCTGAAAAACAGGAGGAAGAAATGCCTAAAATTATAGAAGCCAAGCTTCTTGCCGAGGGTAAAAAATTTGCCATTATTGCAAGCCGGTTTAACGACTTTATAACTGACAAGCTTGTCGGAGGGGCTGTTGATGCCCTTTTGCGTTCCGGCGCAGCGGAAGCTGATATCGAAATAGTAAAAGTGCCTGGTTCATTTGAAATTCCGCTGCTCGCGAAATTGATTGCTGGAAAAAAGCGGCATAATGCTGTTATATGTCTTGGCGCGGTCATCCGTGGAGCGACTCCACATTTTGATTATGTAAGTGCGGAAGTTTCAAAAGGGATTGCAATGGTAAGTCTGGAAACCGGGATTCCCGTGATCTTCGGAATAATAACAGCCGATACTATTGAACAGGCGATTGAGCGCGCCGGTACGAAAGCCGGAAATAAGGGCTGGAGTGCGGCCATTTCTGCCATTGAAATGGCAAATCTAGTTGAAATAGTAGATCAAGCGTAACAATGGGAAGTCGTCGAAGGTCGAGGGAGCTTTCCATGCAAGCTCTTTTCTATATGGATAACTGCCATGATAATTCTGAAGAAGTTTTAAAACGCTTCTGCGTCAATTTCAATCCAACCGAAGATATTCTTCCTTTTTTTTACAGGCTTGTCAGAGGCGTTGTGTCTGAAGGGAATGAAATAGATTCCATAATTGAAAAGTTTTCAAGCAACTGGAAGATCAGCCGGATGTCCTGTGTTGACAGGAACATCATGAGAATCGCCGTTTACGAACTTCTCTGGTGTGGTGATATTCCTTCCAAAGTTTCGATAAATGAAGCTATTGATATAGGAAAAAAATATGGAACAGATGAGTCCGGACCTTTCATAAACGGTATTCTTGACAGTGTCCGGGATGCCATTGAAAAAGGAAGCATTAAAGCAAGGGATAATGCAACTGAAGATAATACCCTTACAGAAACAGATGCAGAGGAATAAGAAATGATTATAAAGAATTTGACGGTCGGGCCTATTATGGCAAACTGTTTTATTGTAGGATGCGAAAACACCAGGGAAGCGGCTGTAATTGATCCTGGAGATGAGCCTGACAAAATTTTGCTGACACTTGCCGGTCTGAAGCTTAAAGTAAAATATATTATAAACACTCACGGGCATTTTGATCATGTCGGTGGGAATAAGAAGATGAAGGATGCGACAGGCGCAGATATCCTGATACACAGCCTTGATGCTCCAATGCTTGGTTATATCGCTAAGAGCGCATCTGCGTGGGGAATGAATGGCGAAGATTCTCCGCCTCCGGATCTCATGCTAAAAGATGGTGACGAGGTAAAATTCGGCGATATTACTCTGAAAGTTATACATACACCGGGGCACTCCCCGGGAGGCATATCTCTTTATTCGGACGGAGTCGTTTTTGTCGGGGATACCCTGTTTGCCGGTTCCATAGGGCGCACCGATTTTCCGGGTGGTGATTTTGATACTCTTATTTCAAGCATAAGGAAAAAGCTGTTTGTGCTTGGAGATGACGTAAGAGTTTTTACCGGACACGGCCCGGAGACAACCATCGGCGCTGAAAAAAGGTATAACCCTTTTGCCGGATATTGATGATTGGGGCAGTTAAAAAGCTCCAAGCTGGCACTCTTTGATTTTAATCCCCAGAGTTTCACAGG
>JBFYVZ010000096.1:0-17266 GCA_041298995.1 Desulfobacteraceae bacterium | reverse complement strand
CGGCCGAAAGAAGATCCATATCAACATAAGCACAGGTTTTATTGTCATATTTTATATGAATCTTTCCTGAATCGGTGTATCTTCCAATGGCAGTGCTCTCAACAGCATGTTTTGCTGAAAGCTCAAGGAACCTGCCGAGATCTTCCGGCCTGACGGCAACGGTCATGCGTTCCTGGGATTCTGAAACCCAGATCTCCCACTGGTCAAGACCTTCGTATTTCAAGGGTACCTTTTCAAGCTCTACTTCGCAGCCATTTGAATAACGGGCAGATTCACCTATTGATGATGAAAGTCCGCCTCCTCCGTTATCTGTTATAAACATTATCAGCCCTTCATCACGGGCCTCAAGGAGAAAATCATGCATCTTCTTCTGTGTGTACGGGTCACCTATCTGGACATGACCTGCAGGCGTATTTTCAGAAAAAACTTCTGATGAAGCCGTAACTCCGTGTATCCCGTCTTTTCCCACCCTTCCACCACACATAATTAAAAGTTCCCCGGGAGACGTTTTCTTTTGATCAGCAGGCTCCCCCCGGATTACTGACGGCATTATTCCCAGCGCAGTCACAAATACGAGACATTTTCCCATATATCCATGGTGAAAAAGGACCTGGCCAAAGGGTGTGGGAATTCCGCTTTTATTGCCTCCATCTCTGACTCCTTCTATCACGCCGTCGAGAAGGCGCCTCGGATGAAGATGGGGTGTAAGAGGACCGTCATAATCCCTGTATCCGACGCAGAAGCCATAACTTCCCATGATCAGCTTTGAACCTTTTCCAGTTCCTAGAGGATCGCGGTAAACGCCGACAATTCCTGTGATTGCGCCGCCATAAGCCTCCATGTTGGATGGCGAATTATGAGTTTCACCCGTTATGACATAATAATGCCTGTCATCAAAAATTCCCGCCCCGGCATTATCCCATAATACTGATACTACCCACGGTTTTCTGTCTTTAAGATAAAGTGTCGGAGCTTCAATGTATGTTCTGAACAGATTATCGACCGTTTCAAGGTGTCCGGATTCAAGATCTTTGTACCTGAACAATCCCCTGAATGTATTGTGGTTGCAATGATCGCTTCTTGCCTGAGATATATATTCAAGTTCAATATCTGTAGGCTCGGACAGGCCGACCAGAGCGCGTTCGGCCAAAACATCCTGTCTTAAAAAATAAGATCTTATGGTGGGAATATCGTTTGGATTGAGAGCAAGGTTGCGTTGGTCGCTTATTTTTTTCAGGGCTTCATCGTTTTCAATGGAAACTGATGAAACAGTTGGAACATGGTTCAGTATCACCTTTGGAATAATATAACCGATACCGGTTGAACTGTCCCAGTCCTTCTTTGAATAAATCCTCCACTGTTGAATTATATCATTCGCAAGAAGTTCCGAGGCTATTCTTTCAATATCCTGCCTGACTAGATTGGGGCCGCTTACACAAAATCGTTTTGATGTATAAACAGCGTCTTCATTTGAAAAATTGATTCCCAGCATATCTTCTATTGCTTCAACTGCCGTACTCCCCGGATTATCTCTAACCCCCGGTCTGTAGCCAACCCATATAATCCAGTCGAATTCTGCCGGCAACGGATTATATGATGATATCTGAGTAACAGGATTTGTAAAAATTGCGGCCTGAATCATCTTTAACTGGTCATCTGTCAATGCAGCATCAATAGTTATGACAGAAATTGTGCGAACTTTTGACAATCCAATATCGAAATAATTTTTTGCCTTATGGCAGATACCCTCCCCTTCGGCATCAAACATATCCGGCTTTAATGCGATCTCAAGTCTGTGCGGCATAACTTTTTCTTTAATAATTATATGGTTTATAGTATATGCTTTCTCCCTGCTCGACTCCTTTTGTCAACTGAAAAAAATACGCGTAATGTCGTTATAAAAAACGAAAATCATGAGAACAATTAAAATAAACATGCCAACCTGCTGGGCAATTTCGCGCATTTTTGTATTAACCGGCTTTCCAATCGCAGCCTCTATAAAAAAGAAAAGCAAATGCCCGCCGTCTAATACCGGAATCGGAAGAAAATTCAGTACGGCCAGATTAATACTCAAAAGCGCGATGAAGAACAGTAAATTGGCAACCCCTTCTCTTGCCTGCTGCCCCGCCATTTCTGCGATCATCAGCGGGCCACCAAGAGTTTTTGCAGAAACGGTCCCCTGGATGAGCTTGGCAATGCTTACTATTGTCAACTTTGTAATCTTATATGTCTGCCGGACACTTTCAAATAAAGCCTGAAAAGGGTTTAACTTTTTTGAATAAAAATCACCTGCTGAGGCAATTCCTATTGCATAGCGTTTAACATCTTCCCCGAATATATTTTTTGCGGTCTTAAGTTCAGGCAATACATCAAGCGTAATGGATGAACCATTCCGGCGAACAGAGACGGAGAGCTTTTTCCCATTGCTTTCTGAAATGATTCCCGCCATCTCTTCCCAGTCTGCAATCCCTTTCCCATCAATCGATTCGATAAGATCTCCTTTAATCAGGCCGGCTATTTCGGCCGGAGATCCTTTTTCAACAGATCCTGTGGTGGTCTTTAATATGAATATGCCCGAGACAAGGAAAATTACGAATAATATAATTATAGCAAGAATCAGATTGAAGAAAGGGCCTGCGCCAACGATTAATATCTTCTTTAGAACATGCTTATGTGTGAATGAAATAGGAATATCGGCAGGATCTATCCCGGCATCAGGCTCCTCGCCCACCATTTTAACATAGCCGCCAAGAGGAATTGCAGAAACCCGATAATCCGTTATACCTATTTTTTTCCCGAATAATCTTGGACCAAATCCAAGGGAAAACTTCTCAACCCCAACGCCAAAAAGCCTCGCCATAAGGAAATGACCAAGCTCGTGGAAGAAAACCAATACGCCAAGAACAATAACAAAGGCAAAAATATCAGTGCTCATAATAAGTTATACTATTTTTTTTTAAAGGTGACAGAGTGGCTAATAACAGCAAACACATGCCCGGCAATTACCCCCTGAGATCTTTGCACAACGCCCCCTTTTGCCCGATTTCGGCGTCTAGCTCAAATTTCAATCCTCGAAATACTTCAATGTATTCGTGCGGTTAAAATTTTTGCCTTCCTTGAACTTGGACAAAATTGGACGTTCTTCAAAGGTCTCTCTTAAGGAATTTGTTCCCCTGCGATTTTGCGGGCCCAAAGATCAGCATCAAGAATATCAGAAAGTGCCGGATTTGCAATAACAAAATGCTTCTCCATCGTTTTCCTGATAACTTCCGGGATGTCTGTAAAATGTAATCGCTTGTTTAAGAAGGCTTCAACAGCAACTTCGTTTGCAGCATTCAAAACGGATGGGAGCGTCCCTCCTGTTTTACCTGCAGAAAAAGCAAGGTCAAGACAGGGAAATTTTCCAGTATCAGGCTTTTGAAATGTAAGTGATCCGATAGATTTAAAATCAGGAAGCGGTTGCCCGAGACGAAGTCGTTCCGGATAAGATATCGCATATGCTATCGCCCCTTTCATGTCAGGTATGCTCATCTGGGCAATAACCGACCCGTCTTTATAGGATACCATTGAATGAATCACGCTCTGAGGATGAATAATTACTTCAATATCTTCCGGAGAAACCCCGAAAAGATGTCCGGCTTCCATGACCTCAAGCCCTTTATTCATAAGCGTGGCTGAGTCGATACTGATCTTTCTGCCCATTTCCCAGGTAGGATGATTCATGGCATCTTCCGGTTTAATAAATTTAAACTCGTCCAGCGGCAGATTAAGAAAAGGTCCTCCGGAAGCTGTAAGGAGTATCTTGTCCATATCTTCCCTGCGATGCCCAGCGATACATTGGAAAATTGCGCTGTGTTCGCTGTCTATGGGAAGTATCTTTACGTTTTTTTCCGCGGCTTTTTTCATGACAATATTTCCGGCCATTACAAGTGTTTCCTTGTTGGCCAGCGCAATATTTTTCCCGGCATCAATTGCCGACAGGGTAGGCATCAGGCCGGCTGAACCTACCATTGCCGCAATGACCATATCCACCTGTTCGTACGATGCTGCGGCATTGTAGCCGTCATCCCCATACAGTATTTCAATGCAACTATTTGCTGTAATCCTTTTCAGCTCCTTAGCACTATTTTCATCAAAGACTACGGCAAAATCGGGGGAAAATTTATGAATTTGTTCTGCAAGAAGAGAAATATTGTTTTTTGCGGCAAGGACCTTAACGCAAAACCTGTCCGGAAACATTTCGACAATTTTCAGGGCGTTTGTGCCTATTGACCCTGTTGAGCCCATGATAGAAAGAGACTTCATAATTATTGACCCGTTATCCTGCCTTTCGGCATTTTTTACTTGTTAAAAAAGGTACTCCTTGAAAAACCATGCGACAGGGGCGGCGAAGAGAAGAGCATCTATACGGTCAAGGATACCGCCATGACCCGGCAATAATCCGCCGGAGTCTTTAACACCGGAGGACCTCTTTAATTCCGATTCAAAAAGATCCCCGAGCTGCCCGACAACCCCAACTACAATAAAGAAAAGAATGCTCATCCACCATGAATACGAAGGCAGAAAAAGATATTTAAAGGTAGCCCCTGCCCCAAGGTTTGTAATCAACCCGCCGACAGAACCTTCGATTGTTTTTCCCGGGCTCACTGCAGGGCAAAGCTTATGTTTCCCAAGGAAAGAACCTGCATACAAAGCGCCTATATCTCCGGCAAACACGACTATCAGTAAAAAGTATATCCATAATATCCCATCCTGGCCGTTTCGGATCAAAACCAGATATGAGAGGAAAAGAGGAATATAGATCAGACCCATAAGCTGTTTCGCAACCAGCCACGGGGCATTCTTGTCGTCTGCAAATTTCAAAAGAGAAATCATGGCTGAAATTACAAGGTTAAATGCAATTAATACCGGCACAATATCCGAAAACTTGACGTAAACGGCCCATAAGATAATCAATCCGATAAGATAAGATAACAGAGGGATGGGATCGGTTCTATGCCGGCTTGCGGAATCAAGTACAATCTTATAATATTCCCAAAGGGCAACAACTGATACAATGCTTACAACAACAGCAAACACAAAACATCCGCCTTTGCTTATAAGCCATATGAGAAACGGAAGAGCTGCAAGACCGGTAATCCAGCGCTTTAAATGCATAGTCTGAATCCTTCCTTCAGTCTTCTGTTTATCTACCCAACATTGCCGAACCTGCGCTCGCGGTTTTGAAAATCAATAAGAATGCTTAAAAATTCATCCCTGCCAAAATCAGGCCACAATGTATCAGTGATAAAAATTTCAGTGTAAGCTATCTGCCATAATAAAAAATTGCTTATGCGCATCTCTCCGCTTGTCCGAACCAGAAGATCGGGATCCGGTATACCAGCGGTATAAAGATGATCCGCAACAATTTCAGGCGTTATTGAGCGCGGATCCATTTTACCATCTATTGCCTTGCCGGCAAGCACCTTCACCATATCTACAATTTCCGCTCTTCCGCCATAACTTAAAGCAAGATTGAGAAGCATTCCTTTATTTTTCCCCGTCAAATCCATTGTACGTTTCAAAGATATCCGGACATCTTCAGGCAGTTTTTCAAGCTGTCCGATTGCATTGAGGCGAATGTTGTTTTCAATCATTTCATTTCGTTCTGAATCAATGAATTTTTTCAGCAGCACCATTAAGGTTGCAACCTCTATTTCAGGTCGCTGCCAGTTTTCTGTGGAAAATGCGAATAAGGTTAGGATGGGAATTCCAATTTCGCGGCAGGTTCTAACAATTGCCCTAACAGTTTCAGCGCCTGCTTCATGCCCCCTGATTCTGTTCATAAGGCGCTTTTCAGCCCACCGGCCGTTCCCATCCATAATAATAGCAACATGTTTGGGAAGTTTTGAAATATCAAGACCTTCGGGCACATGAAAGGATGTGCTAGAATTCAAGGATTTCTTTCTCTTTATCTTTATAGATGCTGTCAATAAGCTTTATCTGTTCATCTGTTATCTTTTGTACCCGGTCCTGTGCTTTAAAGGCATCGTCTTCTGAAATTTCTCCATCCTTTTTAAGGCCTTTAATAAGCTCGTTTGCATCTCGCCTTATATTTCGAACAGCAACTTTGTATTCCTCGCACATTTTATTCACAACCTTAACCAGTTTTTTTCTTCTGTCTTCTGTCAGGGGCGGAATAGATATTCGAATAATCTTTCCGTCACTTGAAGGAGTCAGGCCAAGATCGGATTTCATTATAGCCTTCTCAATCTCCTTTATCACAGAAACATCCCAGGGCTGAAGAGTGATTAACCGGCTTTCAGGTACGGAAAGCGATGCTATCTGATTGAGAGGAGTCGGGGTTCCGTAATAATCAACTCTTATCCCGTCCAGAATGGATAAGGAAGCACGCCCGGTTCTTACTCTTTTCAATTCATTCTGAAGGGCAGTTATTGACTTGCCCATACTTTCTCTTGCTTCCTGAAATACTGATTCGATCATGGGCTTTACCTCATTTGATGTGTATTAAAGATGTGTTTGTTAATCTTTTTTTAAGGATAAAATCCATTTAACTGTTTATACGGGTACCGATATCCTCACCGCATATAACTTTTCTAATATTTCCCTTCTTTTTAAGATTAAAAATTGCAAGTGGCAGATTATTATCCATTGCGAGAGAAATTGCCGTCATATCCATTACTTTAAGCTGTTTCTCAAGAACTTCCATGTATTTGACTCTTCCCAGAAACTTGGCATCTTTATTAATGACCGGATCCGAATCATACAGACCGTCAACTTTTGTGGCTTTCAGTAATATCTCAGCATGTATTTCCTGCGCCCGTAAAACAGCCGCCGTATCAGTCGTAAAATATGGATTGCCGGTTCCTGCGGCAAAAATTACAACACGTCCTTTCTCGAGATGGCGTACCGCCCTCCTTAATATATAGGGCTCCGCAACTTCATGCATAGATATGGCGCTCTGTATGCGCGTCGCAACCCCCTTTTTTTCAAGAGCGTCCTGCAAGGCAAGGCTGTTTATAACAGTAGCAAGCATTCCCATATGATCGGCGGAAGTACGGTCCATCCCATAAGAGCTTGCGGCAATGCCTCTGAAAATATTCCCTCCACCTACAACTATTGCTATTTGAACTCCAAGATCGAAAACAGATCGGATCTCTTCAGCAACATATTTAATAACTTGTGAACTAATGCCAAAGCCCTGATCGCCCATCAGGGCTTCACCGCTCAATTTAAGAAGAACTCGTTTGTATTGGGGAAGTGCCAAGGCTTTAAGACTCTCCGATTTGAAAACGCACAAAGCGTTTAATTGTAATGTTCTCTCCAATTTTTGCGATCAGGTTGTTCAACAAATCAGAAATGGTAATATTTGGATCCCGTACATAAGCCTGATTCATCAGGCAACTATCCTTAAAAAACTTTTCGAGTTTTCCTTCGGCAATTTTCTCTATCATTTTTTCAGGTTTTCCCATCTCTCTCGCCTGAGCACGATAGATCTCCATTTCCCTTTGTATCAATTCCTGAGTAACATCCTCGCGTCTGATACCAACCGGATTGGTTGCAGCAATATGCATTGCTATATTCTTTGAAAACTCTTTAAAATCATCATTTTTTGCAACGAAATCGGTCTCACAATTAATTTCAACAAGTACACCAAGCTTTCCACCCATATGAATATAGGGTTGTATTGTTCCTTCTGCCATTACCCTTCCGGCTCTTTTAGCTGCTGTTGCAAGTCCTTTCTTTCTCAGATGATCGACAGCTTTATCCATGTCTCCTTCACATACGGAAAGAGCTTCTTTGCAATCCATTATCCCCGCACCGGTCTTCTCCCGGAGTTTTTTTACTGCTTCCGCACCAATCGGTACCATATTACAATCTCCCGTTTCTATATATTAAAGCGAATCTCTAATTATTCGCTCTCGATATCTTCAATTACTTCCGGAGCTGCTCTTTTAATTATTTCAATAACAGGCCCGTCAGAACCGTCAGATATAACTTTTCTCTCTCCCGGTTTTAATTCCGCCCTTACTACTGTTGTTTCGGTTACCTCTTCAATCTTCTTGTCCGATTCAGCCTGCTGTTTTTCAGACATCCGCCTTCTCCCTTCTATACAGGCATCGGCGATTCTTGAAGAAATAAGTCTGATTGAACGAATTGCATCGTCATTTCCGGGAATAATGTAATCAACATCATCTGGATCACAGTTTGTGTCAACGATGGAAACAATGGGAATTCTCAGGCGTTTGCCTTCCCGAATCGCAATTGCTTCATTCTTGGGATCGACTATGAATATAGCGCCCGGAAGGCTGCCCATATTACGAATACCGCCCAGAGTGCTATCAAGTTTTATTCTCTCTTTTTCATGTTTTAATCTCTCTTTTTTAGGAAAAAGATTAATTGAACCATCGACCTGAATAGAATTCAAATAATTAAGCCGATCGATACCTTGTTTGATAGTCTGAAAATTTGTAAGCATGCCCCCAAGCCATCTGTTATGTACATAAAACATCTCGCAACGATTTGCCTCTTCATAAATCGATTCTTTTGCCTGTTTCTTAGTGCCGACAAAAAGAACCGATTTCCCGTTTGTAACAGTGTCAACTACAAAATCATAAGCTGTTTTAAACATCCGGACTGTTTTCTGAAGATCAATAATGTAAATACCGTTTCTTGCCCCGAAGATATACGGTTTCATCTTGGGGTTCCATCTTTTTGTCTGGTGCCCGAAATGTACTCCTGCTTCAAGAAGTTCTTTCATTGTAAGATAAGCCATTAAAATTCTCCCTTTCGTATTGGTTATTCAACCGCTCTATTCAACCCCGCCTTAAACTTTCACACAATATGAAAGCACCATAAAGCAGGTCCAAGAGCGTGTTTGTTGTTCTAACCTGTGCTGGTTAACAATTTAATTTAATATCCGCAACAATTATTTTTTTAAAATATAAAATTTTAAATATACACTCTTTCTGTTTTCATCTCTTTTGCATACAAATAATTCTGTCAAACCCGCTGTAATCCTTTCGAAAATATACATCTTGATAGCAACCGGTTTCTTCAGTGACTTTATAAACAGCTTCTTTCTGATCATGTCCGATCTCAATTATCAGATATCCTTTGGGATTTAGAAATCGATGAACAGTATTGATAATATTTCTTATTTGGAAAAGACCGTCTTCTCCGCCATCAAGAGCAGCTAATGGCTCAAATCTGCTGATTTCAGGTTGCAAGCTATTTATATCATCTTTCCTTATATAAGGAGGGTTGGATAAAACCATATCGAACAATCTGTCTTTCCCTTTTAGCGGAAGAAACCAGTTCCCGCAAAAAAAACATATTTTTTTGTCAAGTCTCTGTTTTTCCGCATTTTTTAATGCAAGCAACATTGCCTTAACCGAAATATCAGAAGCGAAATAATTATGTTCGGGCCTTTCCGTAGCTAATGCAAGAATAATGGCCCCTGAGCCGGTGCCTACCTCTAAAACCTTTTTCGGAGAATAAAGAGGATCTTTTGACAAAACAGAAAGAGCCTCCTCAACAAGACATTCGGTTTCCGGTCTGGGAATAAGAACCTCTCTTGTAACAGAGAGTTCTATGTTCCAGAATTCCTTTAAGCCGACAATGTAGGCTACAGGCTCTCTGTTTATCCTTCGCTTTATTAAAGCCCTGAAACAATCAAGCTCGCTTCTCACAAGAGGCTGATCATACCTTAAATAAAGATCAATTCTCTTTAAACCAAGAGTATGGGCGAGCAATATTTCGGCTGTTGACCTGGGGCTGTCTATTTCATTTGACCTGAAATAAGAAGTGGTCCATTGGAGGATTTTAATTATCGTCCAGTCCGGATCAGTTAATTTTGACTGATTCTGCATTCTTTAACAATTGAGCCTGATAATGGGAGGTCAATTCACCGATTATTTCCTCGATATCTCCCTGAAGAATACCTTCCAGCCTGTATAGTGTGAGGCCGATTCTGTGGTCTGTAACTCTTGCCTGAGGGAAATTGTATGTCCTTATTCTTTCGCTTCTGTCACCGCTTCCTATCTGGCTTTTTCGCTCCTCGGATCTCTTCTCGTTCTGATCCCTGACCATTTTATCAAGAAGGCGGGCACGTAATACTTTCATTGCCTTGCTTTTATTTTTGAATTGAGATTTTTCATCCTGGCAAGTTACGACAAGACCTGTAGGCAGATGAGTAATGCGAACGGCAGAATCTGTGGTATTCACACTCTGGCCACCCGGACCGGTTGAACGGTATACGTCGACTTTTATATCTACCGGGTCAATATTAATTTCAACTTCTTCTGCTTCCGGCAAAACCGCGACTGTTACCGCCGAAGTATGTATTCTTCCCTGGGCCTCGGTTGTTGGAACACGCTGGACACGATGGGTGCCACTTTCATACTTCAAACAGCTGTATGCGCCTTTTCCCTGAATCATTGCAATTATTTCTTTCAATCCCCCAACTCCGGTTGGATGATGCGTCATGACCTCAACTTTCCAGTTTTTATTTTCAGCATACCTGCTGTACATCCTGAAAAGATCATTTACAAAAAGAGCGGCTTCTTCCCCTCCCGTTCCGGCCCGTATTTCAAGAATAATATTTTTTTCATCGTTTGCATCTTTCGGGACAAGAAGTTTCTTCAGCTCCTTTTCCAGACTTTCTTTTTTTAGGCTAAGGGATTCAATTTCATCGCGTGCAAGCTGTTTTATTTCAGGATCACCGTCTCTCAAAAGATTAGTGCTTTCTTCAAGCTCTTCAACCTTCTGTTTATAAGTTCTGAAAACAGATATTATTTTAGCTAACCCGGCGTGTTCACGAACACACCTCTGATATGTGTCCCTGTTTTTAATTATTTCGGGATCACTTAAGAGTGTTTCAAGTTCCATAAAACGCTCTTCGACATCTTTGAGCTTTTCAAACATAAATTCTTTTGCCTGAATTATAAGCTTAAAAACGCCCCATAATACCATCACGGGCGTTTTTTTATTTATCGAAACTCCTCACCGCAATTAATGGAGAAATGAGTTCGCTGTTCCGGTTCAAATTAAAGCTGATTTTTCTTGGAAAATTGTCCGGAGATGATTTGATATCTATTTATCCTGATATTTTTCATATTTCTTGCGGAAGCGCTCAATGCGGCCGGCAGTATCTATCAGCTTTTGTTTCCCAGTGAAAAAAGGATGACATTTTGAGCATATTTCAACTTTTATATTAGGTTTTGTTGAGCCTACTTCCACAACGTTTCCACAGGCGCATGTAATAGTAGTCGTAACATAATCGGGGTGAATTTCACTTTTCATGGTTTTATTGCTCCTAATATTTTTTATACTTTATGCATTCATGGATTTTAAGAAATTTTCATTATTTTTTGTTCCTCGCATTTTTTCAAGAAGAAACTCGAGGCTGTCAATCGGGTTTAATGAAGAAAGAAGCTTTCTCAGAATCCAAACTCTGTTAAGAGTCTCTTCAGACAAAAGAAGCTCCTCTTTTCTGGTGCCCGATTTCTTTATATCAAATGCGGGATATACACGCTTGTCGGCAAGTCTTCTGTCAAGCTGTATTTCCATATTGCCTGTGCCCTTGAATTCTTCAAAAATAACTTCGTCCATACGGCTTCCGGTATCAACAAGGGCGGTTGCAATAATGGTAAGACTTCCTCCTTCCTCGATATTTCTAGCTGCACCAAAAAAACGTTTCGGACGCTGGAGAGCATTTGAATCTACACCCCCGGAGAGAATTTTTCCGCTTGGGGGCATAACTGAATTATATGCACGGGCAAGTCTCGTTATGCTGTCTAATAAAATAACAACATCTTTTTTGTGTTCAACAAGTCGTTTCGCTTTTTCAATGACCATTTCAGCTACCTGGACATGTCTTTCAGCAGGCTCGTCAAAAGTCGAGCTTATGACTTCAGCCTTAACTGTACGCTCCATGTCCGTAACTTCTTCAGGCCGCTCATCAATAAGAAGTATAAATGGTATCACTTCCTTATGACTGGCGATAATGCTGTTAGCTATATTCTGGAGAAGCATTGTTTTTCCGGCTCTTGGAGGTGAAACAATGAGCCCTCTCTGGCCAAAACCAATGGGGATCATAAGATCCATTATTCGCATAGAATAATTTTCAGGATCATTCTCAATGTTTATTTTTCTGTCGGGATATAGAGGTGTTAAGTTATCAAAAAGAATTTTTTCTCTTGCGACCTCAGGATCTTCATAGTTTACCGCTTCAACTTTGAGTAAAGCAAAGTAGCGTTCTGACTCCTTCGGCTGCCTGATCTGCCCGGATACAATATCGCCGGTCCTGAGATTAAAGCGTCTAATTTGTGAAGGAGACACATAAATATCATCAGGGCCGGGTAGATAGTTATAACTGGGGGCTCTTAAAAATCCAAAGCCGTCGGGAAGAATTTCTAGAGTCCCCTCACCATAAATCAAACCATTCTTTTCTATTTGACTTTGGATCAGAGCAAAAATTAACTCCTGTTTTCTCATGCCGGCAGCCCCATCGATGTTCAAGCTTTTGGCTATCTGGGTCAGTTCTTTGATCTTTTTATTTTTCAACTCAACAATATTCATTAACCCTTACCTCTTTACCTTAAATAATTAGTTTCCATCCTGAAATGGCCCTTTTGTGCGATCTCAGCGTCAATCTTCAGGATTGCTTGTGCGACATACATCGCGTACGTCTTAAGCACAATCTCTTGATTTTCTTGAGCTTGCCCCAAATTGCCTATTTCCACATTGGAAACGCAATAGTGTCCATGCTTTGTTTCCGAATGGACACTAATTAGTGCTAAAATTATTTGGACAGAAAAATTTTAATTCTATATTAAAAACCGGCTAAATCAAAACCTGAAACATATATATTTTTTCATCATCCGCAAATCATGGATATAATCTGAATTTATCACTATGGAGGAATATCGATGTAAAGTGGCATTCATCAGATAATTAGATTTAGGCATTCTCTCCAAAAGGCGGGCTTGATGTATTTAGATTGTGTTGAATTTATATCATGGTTTTATATGTGTCAAGAATTTTATCTTTTTGATATTTTTCTGATAATTATTTAAATTCAAGAAATAATCAGATAAACAAGCAAGTAATATTTGTTTTTTAATATATTATTAAATCCATTATGGCAAGAAATTATTATAAAAAAAGTATATTATATGCACATGATAAAATTTAATCCGGTTATTCCAATAATCAAAGGCGCATATATTGTTGGTGGTTCTATAAGAGATCTTCTTTTAAGCAGATCTCCTTCCGACTACGACATAGTTGTTCTTGAATCACCTGATGCGTACGCATGCAATCTTGCCAAGCGCTGCAACGGACATGTCGTTAAAATCGGGAAACAGAATCAAATGATATTCAGGGTAATTTCAGAAAGCAACATTTTCGATATCTCAGCAATTGAAGCAAAAACAATTGAAGATGATCTTATAAAAAGAGATTTTACTATTAATGCAATGGGCTATGATCTTTTTTTGGGAAAAATTATAGACCTGTTTGAAGGAATAAGAGATCTTTCAGTAAAAAAAATCAGAATGGTTTCAAAAGAGATTTTTGAAAAAGATCCTGTCCGTCTGATCAGGGCTTACAGGATAGCTGCAATGCTTGATTTTGAAATAGAAGCCGAAACCGCCCATGTCTTAGTTAATACCGTCAAACTCATTACAAAGGCAGCGGGAGAGCGTATAAAAGCTGAACTTTTCAAAATATTCTCCTATCCTAAATCATATGATTATATTCATCAAATGTATGAAACCGGGCTTCTTTTTGAAATCTTTCCTGAACTGACAGCCTTACAGGAATGCAAACAAAACAAGCACCATGCATATGACGTGCTGGATCATTCTTTAAACGCATTCGGTCAGCTTGAAATTCTATTGAATGAAAAAAAAATCAATGCAGGATCGATGAGCTTCCCAATACCGGATATGGACAAAGAAAGATCGGCACTTTTAAAATATTCCATACTGCTCCATGACATAGGGAAACCGTCCACTATAGAAGTTGGAGATGGCGAGAATATTCATTTTTTTGGCCATGATATGATTGGTGCTGAGATGGCAAAACGGATATCAAAAAGATTGAAATTATCAAATATTGAGTCTGATTATATTGATTTAATAATCAGAAATCATATTGCTGCTCTTAATCTTTATAACTCCGGCAATAAAGATTCCCTTTCAAAAAAAAGTTTCACTCGTTTTTTTATGAAATTCGGTGATATGACTCCGGATATTTTATTTCACACTATTGCCGATATAAAAGGAAAAGCAAACGAAGATAAAAGAAATGAAGATTTTTTAAGTTTCGCATCGTATCTTCTAAATGAGTTTTTTTCGGGCTATAAGGTTAAAAAAACGGAACCGAGGCTGATTACCGGGAATGACCTTATCGAGGTGTTTGGCTTGTCTCCTTCACCTTTATTTAAAAGAATCTTATCTATTGTTGAAGTGTCGAGGATTTCAAACGATATAAAAAATCGTGAGGAGGCTTTTTCTCTGGTAAAAGAGCTGATAAAAAGCAATTTCAGCAGATAATCTTATCTATAATCTATTGATCAATCGATAACCTGCTCTTTTTTTGTTATTTTTTTTGATGCTCAATTTTCATCCTAATCCTTGACAATATAAAGTCGTTTCTATAATTAAACCAGGACAAACAAAACCGGACTAGACGTATTCCAAAAAAAACAGGGAAAGGAGATTTTATGAACATTTTATTTTTCGGACCGAACGGCAGCGGCAAGGGAACTCAGGGGGCTATTTTAAAGGATAAATACAAGACTCCGCACATTGAATCAGGTGCAATATTTCGCGAAAACATCTCGAAAGGAACCGAACTTGGCGCAAAAGCCAAGGCATATATAGACAAAGGCGATTTGGTACCCGATGAAATTACTATTCCTATGATACTGGACCGCATGAAACAGACTGATTGCAAAAACGGGTGGCTTCTTGACGGTTTCCCAAGGAATAAGAACCAGGCAATCAAACTCGATGAATCTCTGAAAAAAGCAGATATAAAACTTGATATAGTTGTTGAAATTATACTCGACAGGCAGATTGCAAAAAACAGGATCATGGGCCGCAGGCTTTGTGAAAAGGATAACAATCATCCCAACAACATATTTATTGATGCAATAAAACCTAACGGAGACAAATGCCGTGTCTGCGGAGGTAATCTTAAAACAAGAGCAGACGATCAGGATGAAACGGCAATCAACAAACGTCATGATATTTATTATGACTCACAAAACGGAACACTTGCATCATCTTATTATTTTAAGGATATTGCGAAAAAAACGGGCTCTTTAAAATATATTACTCTTGACGGCACCCCTGGCGTAAAAGAAGTTCAGGCAGAACTTATTTCAAAGCTTTAATTGTGCGGGAAGAGTTCAAAATATATTGATTATCCCCGTAACATCATTTTTTTTGTTAACGATTTTTCTTGCTAAGCTGTTAATTATAAGTTAGATAAACAAATTCTAAAGTATATTAAATAAACACTATGAATGGGATCAAAGAGCCTATATTATTCTGGTGAAAAGAAGGGGGCGAAAAATTTGAAGGAAATTCAAGTCAAGGTTTTTGATAATGACCTTGAAAAAGCTATGCGCATTTTGAAAAAAAAGATTCAAAATGATGGCCTTTTCAAAAGACTAAAGCTGAAAAAAAGTTATGAAAAACCAAGTGAATTCAGGCGTCGCAAACAACGCGAAGCTTTAAGAAGAGAAAGAATTGCTGTTTCCAGAAATAAATACAGAAGATAAGGTAATAATATTGTAAACAGAAAACCCGGCAAAATGATACTTTGCCGGGTTTTTTTATCTGCCTTTAACAATATCGTATTGCAGGATCAAGTCCATGGAGAATAAAGATTATAAAGATTGTCTTGATTCGATGTATGGATTGAGAAGGTTTGGAATCAAGCTCGGTCTTTCTACAATAAATAAAATCCTTTCCGCTCTTGGAAATCCCCAGAACAACTATTCATGCATACATGTGGCAGGTACAAACGGGAAGGGCTCGGTTGCATCAGCGCTTGCATCTATCCTCCAAAAGGCAGGCTATAAGGTGGGTTTGTTTACATCCCCTCATCTTGTAACTTTCAATGAAAGAATTCAAATAAACGATCGTTTAATATCAAATAAGAATGTAGTTGAATCATATAATGCCGTTAATAATGTAAATCATGGATCACGCGAACCCACATTTTTCGAGTTTTCAACGGCTATGGCCTTATATGAATTCAGCAAAGAGAAAGTCGACTGGGCAGTCATTGAAACAGGTATGGGTGGAAGACTGGATGCCACCAATATAATCAAACCGGCCATATCGATTATTACAAACATCTCAATAGAGCATAAAGCATATCTTGGCAACACAATCGAAAAAATTGCAGGAGAGAAGGGTGGAATAATCAAAAGAGGAACCCCTGTAATCACCGGGGCAAAACAAAAAAATGCGATTAACGTCCTGAAAAATACTGCTTCAATAAAAAAGGCTCCTTTTTATCTTCTTGGTGAAAGTTTCAAAACTCGAAAGAATAAAAATGGAACATTTACATATCATGGCATGAAAAAAGTGTGGGCGGATATGCAGACAGGCTTAAGCGGGGCGCATCAGATTGAGAATGCAGCTCTCGTTCTTGCAGCCTGCGAGATACTTGGCAGTAAGATCGGCCTGCCGGTTGAACACATAAGAAGCGGCCTGTTGAAGAATAGATGGCCGGGAAGGCTTGAGGTCATCTCAACTTCACCCTATATAATTCTGGACGGTGCTCATAATCTGGGGGCTGCACGAGCACTTTCCCGCTTTTTATCGGAGAAATTTTCAGGCAGAAAGATAACCGTCATCGCCGGTATGCTTGATGATAAACCTTATCCTGCCATGTTAAAGAGTATTCTGTCCGTATGCAGCAGAGCTATATTTACAAAACCTGTAATTGACAGAGCGCTGGAACCAGAAACCCTATACGAAGCATCGAAGGGAATCGTAAAAAACACTAAGATCATACCGGATATAAAAGGCGCTATCGATTACGCTGTTAAAACGGCGTCGAAAGATGAAGTAATCTGCATCACAGGCTCTTTGTATGTTGTCGGCGAAGCAAAAGCGATTTTTTCAAACTTGACTTTTCAGCACATATAACCTAATTTTGGCGTAATTGTGCGCCCGTGGCCCAGTGGATAGGGCGTCAGCCTCCGGAGCTGAAGATCGCTGGTTCGATTCCAGCCGGG
>JBFYVZ010000088.1:0-7378 GCA_041298995.1 Desulfobacteraceae bacterium | reverse complement strand
CTCTTGATAGTCGTTTCTCGCCACGGAACCAAAAACCCGCACTTCAACGTCATGACCGTACATCTTGACCAATCTTTCTTTTAACGACTGAATAGCCGTTTCAATCTGCTTGTTGTCCACTTTTCATTCTCCAAACCGTCAGGCATATCGGACCAACAACCTGCAAAGGCCATGATCTTATCGACATTGGCCCTTGAATTTTGTGGCTCTGTTCTTAAATAGCGAATAAATTCATATATTTTTTCCATTTTTTCATCAGGAATACCCCTTAATTCTTCTATTACCTTTTCTCTGATTTGTAACTGTTTCATTATGCTCCTCATACAAAAACTTATCTAACAGCATTTTGCTTTCAGGCTTTTAGGCTGAAGGGATAGAATGTCGAAGTCCGTCAAATTCTGTTGATCCTGTCCAAAAGCCTTGTTTAATCTATATAGAATCCTGAGAGCGAAAAAGTCACAATTATTTTTTTTGAAAATTCCTTGAATATGAGGGGGAATACCACCTTTAAAGATGCCTGATGCCGGAATAGATCTAAAAGATGCCGGCCACATTGAAAGAGAAGTCTCCACTTCCCCCGTTGCAAATAAAATTCAATGTAATCATACCTTAACATGATATCGGTGAGAAAACAACATCATTTATTTCTGATATCAGGTATTTTTATCGGGGTTGAAGTTTTACTGATTACAGGAAGCAGCCCTCACTCCCAATCATCCCCCCAATAATGCCACATTTCATCTGGCACTCAGTAATATAATACCTCGATAACCAAAATTGCAACTTTGCATTTGCAGTCGAGCGATTGCAATTCACGAACAATGACATGTGATCGATGAGAAATGCCTTGGTTCAAATGCATCCACGGAATAACTTTATCCCTTCATCGTGAATCGCCACTTGCAATACAAATCCTTGGGATGGGGATCGGGTGGAGCGAACAGACATTGCACTTCAATACTCGGGTCGATCTCCCGGGCATAACTCTCGAACTCACCCCGGTGCATCTCTTTGCACACAAACTCTCCCAATCCTCTTTTAAGGCGTGCTTCCTGGGTGGGGCAGCTGGGAACGGTGATTATCACTTCATCCTCCTTCTCCTCAATCTGATAGCCCACCAGGATGGTCCAGGGGAAATAACTCAAAGCTTTCACAAAACCCTTAAGACCTTTCTCCTTGACTCCAAAGCGCTGGATCAGATCTTTCGCAGCCATTCCGCCCACACGGCCCCACACCTGTTCATTGAGCCTTTCGGCTGTGGGTTGATCGAACATTTTAGCCACAGATAAAAACCAGAAGGCGTCCATGACTCGATAGTGCCAAAGCAAAAATTGAAGATAATTCTTAAGTTCAGGGACATCCATCTTTTCAAAAATTTTAAGATCCATATGTTTCTCCTATTTTAATTGCGGACCCACATGCCGGGAAGTGTGGGGGCTGGGGGAAGAAAAACCCCGGCTACCGGACGGATTGTGTTTCATTTTTCAAATTGATTGCCGTGGGGAAGCGTCCCATTCCTGAGACGGTTTTCATATGACCCCTCCTCTTTGCATCGATTGATGACCGCTGAAAAAAACAACATTATTTATTAACGATTGAGGAAGTATTTCTATCGGATTTTACGGTTTGTGGATAAGAGGAAGTTGTTCACACTTCACTGTACCAGCCTGCTCCACGAAAAACAATTTGCCTCCGGTGAAAATATAAAACCCGGAGTTGTCATCCCTTATCATAATTTCTGAGAAATCAACATCATGTATTTCGTGGATTGAAATTTGAGCCTGACGCCGTAATCGGGCAAAAGAGGGCGTTATGCAAAGGTCACTCATAATTTCTGAGAAATCAACATCATTTGTTTCTGTTTGATAATGTTGGATTTTGAAACACAGGAATATGCATGGCTTCAGCTAAACAAGAAATGGAAGCAGCCGCAGCAGAATCGCCCCCTAATTCAACATAACTTTTTTTTAATCCCGTTTGCAGCCATAAGCCTTTCAAGCATATCGTAAGGTTGAGCGCCAACCAGCTTATCCTGTTTCATTACAAACGTCGGAACGGATGTAATCTCCTTTTCACGGGACAGCACCCAGTCCGCATCTACCGCCGCCCTAAAAGACCTTGTTGCAAGAACTATCGCAGCTTCTTCACGGGGAAGGCCGGCGGATTCTGTCAAATCCAAAAGCACCGGTACCTTTGCTATGTTCTTCCCGTCTGCAAAGTAGGCTCTGAATACCGCATTATGGAATGCATCCCCCTTATTTTTTGATTCAGCCCATAGCCCCAATTCCTGGGACATACGGCTGTTATAGGTTCTTTCCCGTTCTCCGAAAGGCAGTCCCAGATCATCCGCTGTTTTACGCAACTTCCTCATCATTTTCTTGACATCTACCGGAGAATCGGCAAATAAATGCTCAAGCAGAAGGCCCTCTTCCGGTGTATCAGGATGAAGAGGAAAGGCCCGCCACCTTACAGCTATATCATATTCTTTTTTAAGTTGTTCAATACGCCCGGTAATGAAATAACACCAGGGTCAGATGTAATCCGAAAATATTTCAAGTGTTGAAATTGAAGTCATTTTTTCTCATCCTTGCTGCAGAGTGAATTATATGAAACGCTGTTTTGGTTAAAGTCGTCTTTTAAATAATCTCTTCCGGCTGATTCTCTTTTCATTAATATTCGGCTGACCTTCTGGTATCATAATACATTCAGGTTATAAAGTGCAAATTTAAAGGGCGTAACGGATATGCTTCCCCGTTTGAAAACATAAAAGCGCAAAATTCATCTAAGGCGCCATCCAGCCTTTAAGACATTTTTACGTACTTTCGGCATTCAGGAATAAAATGTTTGGAATATAATACCAATCGATATATATTTGCTGCACGGCAAATCGTAATTGTTGACCGGATTATTATATAGAGAGGAGGATGGATGTTATTGCCCAACCCGGAATATATCAGGGAATTGATTCATATCGTGAACACCAGTCCGTATCCGAGCCACATGGCAATGCGGCTTGCGGCCATTGATTTTGATATGGCGGATATCGAACTGGAAACAGGACATTTTCATCACCAGCCGTACGGTATTGTGCACGGCGGCGTCTTGGCCACCCTCATTGATACCGCCACATTCTGGGCGGCGTTCATGCGCATCCCCGAGGATGCGGGGTTTGTCAATATTGACTTGAAACTTAATTATTTTAAGCCGGTCATAAATGATCGGCTGAGAGCCGAAGGTCGCGCCATTCGATCCGGAAAATTAATCAGCTATTCGGAAGCAAGGATTCTTACCGTAAATAATGAGCTTATTGCTCACGGCACCTCAACCCTGATGACACTTCCCCGAAAAGGGTTGAAAATGAAATCCAGGAAATTTATTGAGGAAACCAGCGGCTGAAATTCCGGCCCGTTACGGCGAGCATTCGGACGTCATCGTTAATGGGTTCTCTCCTTCCGGACTTCTTCCCACTTCATCTTTTTGGAACAATTTCGATCCAGTAATCGTCCGGATCATTGATAAAGTAGATTCCCATGGCTTTGTTTTCATAACAGATACAACCCATATCTTCATGCAGGTCATGGGCGCCCGCAAAATCGTCAACCATAAAGGCCAGATGGAATTCGTTATCACCGAGATTATAAGGTTCCTGCCGGTCTCTGAGCCAGGTTAATTCGAGCTGGTGCGGCATCTGGCCATCGCTGAGAAAAACAAGGGTAAAACTCCCATCCGGCGCTTCACGCCTTCTGGCTTCAGTCAGTTGCAGCGCCTTTTTGTAGAAATCGAGACTTTTTTCCAAATTCAATACGTTAAAGTTGTTGTGTGCAAAAGTGAATTTCATAAACGGATTTCCTTCCCGGTATTACCGGCAGCTATGTGGACTTTTTGATGATCTCTTCACGCTCTTTTTTGTATTGATCATAAATGGTAAGAATTTACTTTTCACGTCTTGGGTATCGCATTAATCAGCTTGTATGTCAATTTTAAGCAGGCACAAGCATCCGCCATCCGCTTTTGTTCCTTCTTAAAAATCCAGGCCTGCTCGATTCCCCGGACAATGATATGATAAAAAGTTCCAGGTTCATCAACGCTTGCTTTTCCTATCATATCATCCTGATATCATATAATATTCAGATTGAAAACTTTAGATGTAAAGGGCCCCAATGCTACCCCTTAATAATTATCTGACAAAAAACAAAAGGCAGAGTCGGGCCAACCCTGCCTTTCGTCCCGGAGCTATGCACGGAGGCATTAAAATGCAAGCAACGGTAAGTTTTTAAATGGGTGATAGTTATTCTGAAATGTGATGCTACAAGCTCAACCTCCTTTGATGACCATGAAGCGTTCAAACCTTTTATATCTGTCGGTTATATGCTTGTACCTGGTCAATAAAACTGATTTGCTTCGCTCTCGTTTTGATAATTATAGCTTCTTTCCTGTTTCATCTTTTCTGCCTGCATCGCCTTACTCCGGTTTGCTGCCGGTATCAATCAGAAACTCTGAGGTGGCAGGAAAACATTTCATATTCCGAATAATTATTTGAGCATGCTGTTACACAGGCTAAATTTGTCTGCAGTTGGTTAAGTGTTTTACAATTATTTATACACTCCGGTAGCCTCTCCTCTAAACCGCATCCCCTGCACGGACTTTTTCGAATATAACCAATATCATGCTCAAGTTTTTTTTGGCTTGTTATGCTCATTTTCTTATTCCCCTACAAATTTATTGTTTAGACTCTACAAGGTTTAAAGCATACCGTTACAGTCAGCGGGAAATGAGGGCTCTGTTTCAGTTTAAAAATCTTTTATATTATGCCCCGTCGATATTTGACCGAAGCTGAGCAATTTGAAATCCCAGGCCGATACATTGCCTGCCGGCCATACACACATCTGCTTCCTCAGGCTCCAAATAGGTTTTCAGCTCGTGACTTCCCTTTTTCATATCAACTACCCAGGCCTTTTTCGGCACATCATAGTCAACCATGACATCAATTCCGCATTCGCCAATATCCGGATATAATGATCTTATTTTTTTACACAGTTCATTTTTATTATGCATGATATTATCCCTTCAATTTAAATACGTGGATTCAGGATGTTTCCAATTCTAATAAAGGATATTCATCCGCTTGATTACCAGATATGAATAATAGGATAAGCAAATGGCTTGCCAACCATCATAAATCAATCAAATACTTATAATTATCAATTAATAACAAATGATTAGCTAAAAAGAAAACAAATTGGGGAAGATGAGAATTATCGATTTGACCTCAATATCTGGTGGTTCATCAATATTTTGAGGTTGCCCTGAGTTTTCAGTGGTTAATATGAAGTGCAGATCCGGTCAAAGTTGTCTTTACATTTCCTCGTCAGGTTGATTTTCTTTCCTTTAATTTGGCTGGCCCGCTGATATAATAAAAAAATCGGAAAATTAAAGGGCATTCCAGAGGTTGCCTCGGAAGATGGCATACGGCCTCATGGAAATGACTTCTTCTGAACTGCACTGTTGTCATGGAAGTACGCCTTAGGCGGACCGCTGCGAACGAAGGAGTTGCTATGACTCTTTCCAGTTATCTCTATAAATTTATTGACATAATTTCATTATTTCAGTAGCATAAAACAGAATATAATTTACCTCGGTCAATTTGATCTGTATTATTGGGACATAGTTTTCCCAAGTTTCAATATTTCTGTATATCCGTATATGAAGTTATTCTTGTTCGCCATTCCTGATGAATATGGTTTGAAACAGGACTGATATTCATGAACATAAAACAACCGGTGAGAAAATCATGGTTACAAAAAAATCCAAAACAAAACGGCATCTTCTTATCGATAAAGAAGAGGTTAGGAAGCGGGGACTGCGTGCTATGGCGTCACGCATGCAGGGACGCAGGCAGGTGGACGAGGAGGTTCGTCTAAACATATCCCGCCTGAAGAGTCTATTGAGAATTATTGAACGTAAGTTCGAATCTGTTAAGGAGTTCCTTGATTATGCCCTTGAGGAGGCAATCAGTCTTACCGGAAGTAAAATCGGTTACATCTATTATTACAATGAAGATCGGAAGGAATTCATACTAAATACATGGTCGAAAGAAGTGATGAAGGAATGCAGCATAGTGAAACCCCAGACATGCTATGAATTAGACAAGACCGGCATTTGGGGTGAAGCTGTAAGGCAGCGGAAAGAAATAATTGTCAATGATTTTCAGACTGCGCATCCATTAAAGAAAGGATATCCAAAAGGGCACGCAAGGCTATACAAATATATGTCAGTTCCGGTTTTAAGCAGCGATGAGATAGTTGCGGTAATTGGAGTGGCAAACAAAACAAGTAATTATAACACAACAGACGTTTTGCAGTTAACGCTTCTTATGGATTCCGTCTGGAAAGTTGTCGAGCAGAGAAGCATGGAGAAAAAACTGCTGAGCATCGAAACTTTTCTTGGAACAGTCATTAATGCAATAACGAGCCCGTTTGCCGTTATCAACGCCGATGACTACTCCGTTGAGATAGCCAACGAGGCATACGGTGGGAGAGATGCCATCGGGCGGAAATGTTATGAAGTTTCACACCAACTGGAAAATTCCTGCTCAGAGGTCGGCTACCCATGTCCGTTGCGTGAAATAAAGCGGACAGGAAAGCATGTAACTGTCGAACATACACATTTCAACGAACAAGGTCAGCAACAACATCTCGAAATCAATGCATATCCACAATTCGATGATAACGGGAAGGTTGCGCGGATAATTGAATACACTGTGGACATTACCGAACGCAGGCATGCCGAGGAGGAGATTAAGAATTCTGAAATCCGCTACCGCCGTATTTTTGAAACAGCCAAGGATGGAATAATAATTCTCGATGCCGAGACAGGACAAATTATCGATGTCAACCCGTTCCTGATAGAAATGGTGGGATATTCGCATAAAGAGTTGTTGGGGAAAAAAATATGGGAAATCGGTGCTTTTAAGGATGTTGAAGCATCAAAAGCCACTTTTCGGAAATTACAGCGAGAGCAATATGTCCGCTACAGTGATTTACCGGTTGAAACGAAAGATGGCAGGGCAATCTCCGTGGAATTTATCAGTAATGTATATCTAATTAATCATAATAAAGTAATTCAATGCAATGTTCGTGATATTACAGAGCGGAAACTTTTTTCGGAGGCTTTGCAAAAAGCAAACAGCGAATTGGAACAGCGGGTAGAGGAGCGGACTGCCGAACTTAGAACTGCTATCCAGCAGCTGGAACGGGAGATTGAAGAACGGACTCGGGCATAATAATCCCTCAGCAAAGCTTTTTCTGAAATCAATCAATTGAAGGACAAGCTCGAGACTGAAAATGTTTACCTTCGACAAGAGATCAAAATGAAACAT
>JBFYVZ010000068.1:0-2698 GCA_041298995.1 Desulfobacteraceae bacterium | reverse complement strand
TAGCTTTGTTTGGATATTGGCAGACAAACCAAAGAATATCTGAAACCGAATATCGAATTTCGATGTTCGATGTACGAACAAAGGAGGGCATATGAAAGATCTATTTATATTTATTGTTACTCTTATGGTCATTGTTTTTTTAGCCGCGGTTGAATCCCAGGCAGGAAGAATTGAAAAAAGGTATTCGGGACAGGAGGATAGAATAGATGGGCAAAGAGAAAGGACGTTGCGTGACGGACGCTTATCCAACAGGGAGCGCATGATGCTTGAAAGAAGACACCATCTGGCTAGCAGGCACATTTACCGCAATAAGCACGACAGAATAGAAAGACGCGACAGGCGCCATTACGATTATGACGATATTTCATTTAAAAGATCCACGGTGTTAGTGCCGCTTATTCTGCCGCCATTTCCGCCTCCCCCGCTGGTATTTCCGGGGATGCATATACTCTTTCATCATTCAAGATAGTTTTCATCCGGAAATGGCCCTTTTGTGCGATCTCGGCGTCAATCTGCGGGATTTCTTGTGCGGCGGACATTGCGTACGCCTCCGCGCAATCCTTTGATTTCCTTGAGCTTGCCCAAAATTGCCTATTTCCGAATTGGAAACGCAATAGTGTCCATGTTTTGTTTCCGGATTGACACAAGATAGGAGCTTTAATTTAGATTTCCTGTTGGAAAATATGGACATCCGGCGGGGTAACGGGTATCATTAAGCATGCTTTCTGAACATCATGACAGTAAAAGCCCTTACTCCGGCCGGGATCGCAAGTCTCAAACAGTTATACTGGCAGAAATGGCGGTTGCCGGAAACCTCAAGGCTTTTGATCAGCTTGTTGATCTACATTATAATAATATTTTCAAAATGGTTTATTACCGCATCCGGTCAGGCATGGATGCCGAAGATGTTACACAGGACATTTTTACACAGGTTTTTAAAAACATTAAGAGTTTAAAGGATTTTTCTTTATTTAAGAGCTGGCTTTTTTCAATAGCTGTTAACAGGGTGAGGGATTTTCAGCGAAAAAAACGCTTTACATCTTTATTTGGAGTGCTCTTCGATAACAACACGGGAAGTGAACAGGAAAATGAGTATGAAACCAGAGCTGAATCCGGACCACTTGAAAGCGTAATACGGCAAAACTTCTGGAAACAGTTTGAAGCCATTCTAAACAGGCTCTCATATCTTGAAAAAGAAGTGTTTTTATTGAGATTTATTGATCAGCTTGGGATAAAGGAAATATCAATGGCTCTTAAAAAAAATGAAAGCACAGTCAAGACTCATCTTTACCGGGCTCTAAAAAAAATTAAAGATGACAGTTCTGTTAAAGAGCTTTTAAAGGAGAGTATGCCTTGAATAAAAACAACGGCTCTCATCTCAATGAAGAACAGATATATAAAGCAATTATTGACGAATCGCAGCTTTTGCCTTCGGAAAATGAGCATTTGTCTGATTGTCCAGAGTGCCGGGCTGAATTAGAGAGCTTTCAAAATGATCTGAAATTAATAAGACAAACTGCCGAACGTTTTGTCCCTCTGCCAAAAAGACGCAAGATTTTGTATGAAAAAACCGGTAAAAATTCTCTTTTTGGCTGGGGCGCCTCTTTTGCCGCAGCAATCACAATTCTTTTTTTTGTTATTACGATGCATTCCGACTCAGTGAAGAATATCTTTTATAATAAAACTGAGAGAGCGAATTCAGAGCAATATTCTGAAGACGTTTTAATGACCCAAGTTAACAATCTCATCGAAAACCCACTTCCTGCAAAATATCTTTTTATTTCGGACGAAGATAATACGGATTACGATGAGGATTTTATCGATTTTGTTGTTCCTTCAGTTGATGATGAAGTTTTGTCAAGCACAGAAATGAAAGGATACCTATCATGCTGAAAAGAAAAATATTTCCAGTAATATTAATTATTATTGCAGCTTTAACCGCAAACGCCATGGGAGGAGAAAGGCTTAAGAGAAACTGGTGGCGTGACCCTGCAATATCAAAACAACTGAATCTGACTGAAAACGAGAGACAGAAGCTTGACGAGCTTCTTGTCGAAAGCGGACGGAAAATGATTGAATTAAAGAGCATTGTTGAAAAAGAGCGTTTTGAGTTAAGCGCTCTTCTGGAAAACAAAAGTTCAAATGACGGTGCTATTAAAGGACAATTTAAGAAGCTTGAAAATGCCAGGTCGGCGCTTGCAGATGAAAGACTTCAATTTTTGATTCAGACAAGAGCTATTTTAGGCGTCGAGCGCTTTAAGGAACTAAGGGCTTATTTCGAAAATCTACCAGGGGAGGGGCGCAGAAATAAATCTTTACCCTGATAGCCATATAATGATTGTCATAAATACATTCCGTTTGGGTATGGGTACGTATGTGATCCGCAGAAATAATGCCATGCCCTTCGTCAACGGCGGCATATCCGCATCCATGAAAACCGGGCAGCCCCAATTGATAATCGCCCACGAAGCGGTTTATAGTCTCCGCCTGTAAAATCTTTGTAGTCTGTCTGGGGGCGTCATCGAAGCCTTAAGACAAATTTTCTGCGGTTCGCATACGCACCCATACCCAAACGATCTAAATAGTTTCCATCCGGAAATGGCCCTTTTGTGCGATCTCGGCGTCAATCTTCGGGATTGCTTGTGCGACATACATCGCGTATGTCTCCGCGCAATCCCTTGATTTCCTTGAGCTTGCC
>JBFYVZ010000001.1:0-14828 GCA_041298995.1 Desulfobacteraceae bacterium | reverse complement strand
TGTTACGGCAAACCCCTTGACAGGCCCGGTTCCGAACTGGAAAAGGACAAGACCTGCTATAAGTGTTGTAATGTTCGAGTCAAGGATCGTCAGGGTCGCCCTATCAAAACCGGCATCAAGCGCCGCCCTGGGTGTTTTTCCTATAGCCGATTCCTCCCTTATTCTTTCATATATCAAAACATTGGAATCAACGGCCATGCCTATGGTAAGAATTATCCCTGCGATACCCGGAAGAGTCAGGGTTGCCTGGAAAGCAGCAAGGGCTGCAGCTATGATCACAATGTTGAACATGAGGGCGATATCTGCAACAACACCTGACCATTTATAATATACAGCCATGAAAATCATAACAAGCAGACCGCCTATCCACATGGAAAAGAGCCCCTTGTTAATGGAGTCGGTTCCCAGCGACGGCCCCACCGTCCTTTCTTCGAGAATCACAACCGGTGCGGGAAGAGCTCCGGCGCGAAGCACTATGGCAAGATCACGCGCCTCCTCGGTTGTAAAACTTCCGGTAATCCGGGCGTGGCCTCCGGCGATCTTTTCCTGTATGACCGGAGCGGAATAAACCTTGTTGTCCAGAACTATTGCGAGCCGTTTCTTGACGTTTTCTTCCGTTATGTTTTCAAATATCCTCGCTCCCTTTTTATCGAAATCTATGGAAACATAGGGTTCGTTATATTGGGAATCTATCTGGACGGATGCATTAGTAAGGTATGAGCCGGTTAAGAGAGCCCCTTTTTTTACGAGGTAAGGCCTTTTTATTAAACGTTTTGTCTGGGCATCTTCTCTTATCTCATAAAGGACTTCAGAGCCCGGGGGTGCGCCTTCCGAAACAGCTGTTTCAGCATCACGGGATTCATCAAGGAGTTTGAATTCGAGAAGGGCTGTTTTGCCGATCAGCTCTTTTGCTCTCTGGGTATCTGTAATTCCGGGGAGCTGGATGAGAATCCTTTTTTCGCCCTGGAGACGGATATCCGGTTCACTGACGCCGAACTGGTCTATACGGTTTCTGATGGTTTCAAGCGCCTGGGCTGCCGCCAATTTCTTTATGTTATCGGTTTCTGCTTCAGGAAGATCCATTTTTATCGTAAGAAGATCATTATCTTTGGTACGTGAAAGAATCCGCAGATCCCTGAACTCCTTGTCGAGAATCTTTTCAAACCCGTCAATATTCTCCTGACCCTGCAGTGCTACAGATATTTTTGTTCCTTCTATCCGTTCTATGCCGGTAAAGCTTATATGCCCACTTCTTAATAGACCTTTCAGATCATTTGTTATGCGCTCGATCGTGCTTTCAACAGCTTTGTCCGTTTCAACTTCAAGAACAAGATGCATTCCTCCCTGTAAATCAAGACCCAGGTTTATTTTCTTGTGCGGCCATAGACCTGGTTTTATTGTGGGAAGGATGTAAATTACCGATGTGATTATTACCGCAACAGACAAAATCGATTTCCATGAAAAAATCTTCAATGACCCGTTCCTTTCATTTAAGACTTCAGACAGCCGGTTTATGACTTGTTATATTATGAAATTATCAGCCTGTTTTGTCTTTTTCAGCGTCCTTGCCTTTTGCGGGTTGAACCGGTTGTGATGTCTGGGCAAGACCTGCGACATTTCCACGACTTACCTTGACGCGCACTTTTTCGGCAATCTCAACCGTTATTGTATTATCTTCCACCCCGGTTATAATACCGTAAATGCCGCCGCTTGTAATTATCCTGTCTCCCTTTTTGAGGCTGCCTATCATTTCGCGGTGTTCTTTGGCTTTTTTCTGCTGGGGCCGTATGAGCAGAAAATAAAATATTACAAACATGAGTATCAGCGGAATAAACGCTGTAAAACCGCCTGAACCCTCTCCGGCTGCTCCTCCCTGACCCATTGCATATGCTATACTTGTCAAAATAAAACCTCCTTATATGAATATAATAAAAAAAATTAACCCTTACTGCCAAAAACCCTGTCAAAAATGGCGCTGATATACTTCAAATGATATGTTACGTCAAATATTTCTTCAATTTTTTCCTTTCCGAGCAGGCTGCATATCTTTTTGTCTCCGGTAATAAGGGCTTTAAAATCCTTTTTCCCATCCCATACTTTCATGGCATGCGTCTGCACCATCTGATATGCGTCTTCACGGGTTACCCCCGATTCAGCAAGAGCAAGAAGAATCTGCTGCGAAAAGATAAGTCCCTTCAGGCTGTTGAGATTGTCAGCCATTCTTTCAGGGTATACGACGAGATTTTTGATTATTCCTGCAAACCTGTTCAGCATATAATCCATCAGTATGGTGCTGTCCGGCGCTATGATTCTTTCAACAGATGAATGGCTTATGTCTCTCTCATGCCACAAGGGTATGTTTTCAAGGGCTGCCATTGCATTTGATCTTATCACCCTTGCCAGGCCGCACATGTTTTCCGAGCCCACCGGATTTCTCTTATGGGGCATCGAAGAGGAGCCTTTCTGCCCTTTTGAAAAGTATTCCTCGGCTTCAAGGACTTCTGTTCTTTGAAGGTGCCTGATTTCAAGAGCCATTTTTTCAATGGAGGATGCCATTATGGCAAGGCTCGTGAAATATTCCGCATACCTGTCTCTCTGTATAATCTGGGTCGAGGCCGGAGCCGGTTTTAAACCAAGTCCCCTGCACACATATTCCTCAACCTGTGGAGATATGTTCGCAAAGGTGCCGACAGCTCCCGATATCTTTCCATAACTTACTGTTTCAACAGCGCTTTCAAACCGTTTTTTATTCCGTCTCATTTCATCATACCAGACGGCCAGTTTGAGACCGAAGGTGATAGGTTCTGCATGAATCCCGTGGGAACGTCCTATCATCACCGTATCTTTGTATTTAAATGCCTTTTCTCTGATGGCATCCATGAGATTATCGCATCCGGAAAGAATTAGACCGCCCGCTTCTTTGAGAAGGCATGCCATGCTGGTATCCAGAATATCGGATGAAGTAAGCCCCAGATGAATATATCTCGATTCGGGACCGACATATTCCGCGACATTCGTGAGAAAGGCAATGATATCGTGCTTTGTGACTTCCTCGATCTCATTGATCCTGTCTGTTTTGAAATCAGCTTTTTTTCTAATCGCATCAACAGCAGTCTTCGGAATCCTTCCGGCTTCAGCCATAGCTTCGCAGGCGAGTATTTCAACCTTCAGCCAGGTTTTATACCTGTTTTCATCGGTCCAGATGTCGCCCATAACTTTTCTTGTATATCTTTTTATCATAATTTACCCGTAATTATTGGTTCATCTCCAAATTGGCCGGAAAAAAGGGTTCCAGGGTTCGTTGGTTCAGGGGTTCAAGTGTATGTATTCCGAAGTTCCAATAAGCTTTCCGTTTCACTTGAACCCTTGACCCCTTGAATCCTCGAACCCTTGTATTTTCTTTTGTGCCTTTGATACAGGAATCAAAAGAGGGTGTCAACATTACGTCTTTTCACTGATGATTTCAAAATCGCCGGGTAACATGGTATCGCTCCCCTCGATACGTATGTTTAAATTCCGTCTTGTCTCAAGATCAAGTATTTCTTTGCGTTTTTTATTTAATAGATAATCTGCGACATTAGACGGAACGGTTCCTTTTACGCCGGCTATTTCATCCTTTAATATTTCAAGGTTAAGTTTGCGCAAAAAGCTGAGCCCCTGGGTTTCAGGAGATGGTGTAACTCCTTTTCCACGGCAATGTTTGCAAGGTTCAAAGCTTCCATATTCAATTGACGGTCTTATCCTTTGTCTTGACATCTCCATTATTCCGAACCTTGAAATCTTGCCGAACTTGATCCTTGCCTTGTCGTCTTTAACAAAAGTTTTCAGATTTTTTTCGACTTCAAGATTGTGTTTTGAATCTCTCATATCTATAAAGTCAATAACTATAAGGCCGCCCAAGTCCCTCAAACGGAGCTGGCGCGCTATTTCTTCAGCAGCTTCAAGGTTTGAAACAAGAGCCGTCTGTTCAACCGATTTTGCCTGGGTTGCCTTGCCTGAATTGACATCTATGGAAACAAGGGCTTCCGTCTGCTCGATAACTATGGAACCTCCCGATTTGAGCTTGACTTTGCTCTCAAAAATGGAATCAATCTGGCTTTCGAGCTGAAACTTTGTGAATATCGGTTTATCTTCTTTGTATAACTTTACAATCATTGAATGCTTCGGTGATATTATTTTTATAAAATCCTTGGCTTCACGGTGAACGGCCGGGTCATCTATGAGGATTTCATTCACATCCGGAGTAAAATAATCCCTGATCGACCTGACCACAAGATTTCTTTCCTTATATAACAGGGCAGGGGATTTAACTTTCATGACATTGCCCTTTATGTTCTTCCAAAGCCTTAAAAGATAGGCAAGATCTCCTGATATCTGCGCTTTTGTGCAACCTATGCCTGCTGTTCTGACAATAATGCCGAATCCTTCGGGGATTTTTATTGTGCTTATTATTTCTTTCAGCCGTTTACGCTCCTCTTCATCTTCGATTTTACGGGATACGCCAAGCCCGTCGCTTCCCGGCATGAGAACTATGAATCTTCCCGGCAGGGAAATGTATGTGGTAAGCATCGCCCCTTTTTTCATAAAAGGGTCCTTTGTTATCTGCACCAGAAGTTCCTGACCCTGTTTGACTATGCCTGTAATTGAACGGTTTCCCGAATCACTGTCCTGAAAATAATCGCTGTGTATTTCATGTTTTTGTAAAAAGCCGTGGCGTTCGACTCCATAATCGACAAAAATAGCCTGCAGGCTGGGTTCTATGCGGACAATAATTCCCTTGTAAATGTTGCTGTGCGTGATCTCTCTTGCCGCACTTTCAATATGAAATTCTTCGAGTTTGCTGTCTTTAACTTTTGCTATTCTGCATTCTGCGGGGTCAACTGCATTAATCAATATCTTGCTGCCCATGTATGTTTTCCTTAATTATGTCTTTGTTAACGGACTCGTAATAACTTTATTTTCTCACAAAGGCACTAAGAACGCCAAGAAAATATCGTTTAATATTAATAAGTTAACTTTGTGATCTTTGTGGCTTGGTGTGAGATCTGGATTCTTATGAAGTTATCATTGTTGTATCTGTTCAATTTCAATCATTATTTTATATTTTCTTTGAACCAACTGATTTTTTGCTTGAATATGTAATTGCCTGATGTAAGTCAAATAAATTATTTAGCTTACATCCGGAAATATAATCCGTAAAAAATTTCCACCAGCCTTGCTATTTATATTATATTATGGCATTAGAAGGCACTGTTTTGACGGTCAGGTCTATTAATACATTATTTAAAAATATAAAGCCATCTTAATTTGGCGGAGTTATAAAGGGGCCGGAATTAATAATGGAAGAAAAGTACGATCCAAAGGCTGTAGAAGCAAAGTGGCAATCCTGCTGGGATAAATCGGGTCTGTTTAAGGTCTTTGAAGAAAATGATAAAAAAAAGTATTATCTTCTCGAAATGTTCCCTTATCCTTCAGGGAAAATTCACATGGGGCACGTGAGAAATTATACAATAGGTGATGTCGTTGCAAGATATAAGCGAATGCAGGGATTCAATGTGCTCCATCCGATGGGATGGGATGCGTTCGGAATGCCTGCTGAAAATGCTGCAATATCAAACAAAACGCACCCTGCAATCTGGACATATCAAAATATTGATTACATGCGCATGCAGTTAAAGCGAATGGGTTTTTCCTATGACTGGGATAGAGAGATTGCAACCTGCAGACCGGAATATTACCGCTGGGAACAGTGGCTTTTCTTAAAGATGCTTGAAAAAGGTAATGCATACAGAAAGGAGTCCTTTGTCAACTGGTGCGATTCCTGCCAAACGGTTCTTGCCAATGAGCAGGTTGAAGCAGGCATGTGCTGGAGATGCGGGAAGCCGGTCCGGCAGAAAAAACTCTGGCAATGGTTTTTTAAAATAACAGATTATGCCCAGGATCTTCTTGCCCACTGTGATATGCTTCCGGGATGGCCGGAAAAAGTCACAACAATGCAGAAAAACTGGATAGGGAAAAGTATAGGGGCTCAAATCAGCTTTCCTGTTGAAAACATGGATGAGAACATCCCTGTTTTTACAACAAGGCAGGACACTCTTTTCGGGGCAACTTTCATGTGTCTTGCTCCTGAGCATCCTCTTGTAATCAGGCTCTCAAAAGGAACCGGCGATGAGAAAAAAGTCCTGGAATTTGTTGAAAGAATATCGCTGCAGGAGAGGTCGAACAGGGCAATTGAAAATTATGAAAAGGAAGGCGTCTTCACTGGAGCCTGGTGCATTAATCCCGTGAATGGCAGGCGAATGCCGATATATACCGCCAACTTTGCTCTCATGGAATATGGCACCGGCGCCGTCATGTCTGTTCCCGCTCACGACCAGCGGGATTTTGATTTTGCAAAAAAATATGGCATGGAGATTGTGGTTGTTGTCAAACCTGATGAGATTGACCTTGATCCGGCCGCCATGACCGAAGCATATACCGGTGATGGAATCATGACTAATTCGGGGCAGTTTAACGGCATAGACAATAGAAGAGCCCTTGACGATATTGCGGCTTTTCTTGAAGAAAAAGGTATCGGGAAAAAAACGGTAAGCTTCAGATTAAGAGACTGGGGCATTTCAAGGCAGCGCTACTGGGGAGCTCCGATACCTGTTGTTCATTGCAAAAGCTGCGGAATTGTTCCTGTCAATGAAAAGGATCTTCCGATACTGCTTCCCGAAGATGCGGCCCTGCTTGAAGGTGGACAATCGCCCCTTCCGTTGCTTGACTACTTCTCAAAGACAAAATGTCCCGGATGCGGGAGGGAAGATGCAAGAAGGGAAACGGATACCATGGATACCTTCGTTGAATCTTCATGGTATTTTGAACGTTACTGCAGTCCGAAATTTGAAGACGGACTTTTTGACAGGAAAGCGGTTGATTACTGGATGCCTGTAGACCAGTATATAGGAGGAGTTGAACATGCTATTTTACATCTTCTCTACTCAAGATATTTCACCCGTGTTTTAAATGATCTCGGGCTTGTTGAATACAAAGAACCTTTCACAAGGCTGTTAACACAGGGCATGGTGTGCAAGGAGACCGTTTCCTGTCCGGAGCACGGATATTTATTTCCCGAGGAAGCCGAAGGGGAATCAAATGACCGTATATGCAAAAAATGCGGCAAGAAAGTTTCAATCGGGCGGGTTGAAAAAATGTCCAAGTCAAAAAGAAATGTCATCGATCCCAATTACCTGCTTGATAAATATGGGGCCGATACGACAAGGCTGTTTTGCCTTTTTGCAGCGCCTCCCGAAAGAGATCTCGAATGGAATGAGCAGGGTGTTGAAGGAGGATACCGTTTTCTTACACGTGTATGGAGACTTGTAAGAGCGCACATGGATGTAATAAGAGATGCAGGATCATTTAGCGGTGAACCCGGACAGCTTAAGGGTGATTTGAGGGAATTATACAAGAAGACGCACCACACTATATACAGAGTTGCAAATGACATAGAAGAGAGGTTCCATTTCAATACGGCCATAAGCGCTGTAATGGAGCTTGTAAATATGATGTACGGGATTGAGTTAAAAAAAGATGTTAAGGAGGAAGCAGATGTTATCCGGTTCGCAATAGAGTCAATAGTGCTTCTATTGTCACCGATTGTTCCTCATTTCAGCGAGGAGATCTGGGAATCTCTTGGACATGAATCAAGCGTTCTTCTTGCCCCCTGGCCTGTTTACAGAAAGGATGCCCTTGTTAAAGATGATATTCTGATAGTGGTTCAGGTTAACGGAAAACTGAGGAGTAAATTCAGCGTGAGTCCCGATTCCGGAGATGATACAATAAAAGAAAGAGCTTTGTCGGACGATAATGTGAAGAAATTCATAAATAACAAGCAAGTTAAGAAAGTTATCGTTGTAAAGAGAAAGCTTGTAAACATCGTAACATGAAAACGGAGGAGCAGTTTTGATAAATATAAGAATTGCAGTCCTTTTAACGGTTATTGCCGGATTTTTCTTTTCCGGATGCGGTTACAGGTTTGCAGGCGGCGGCGATCTGCCTTCGTCGGTAAAAAAAGTAAGCATATCCGTTCTTGAAAACAGGACTGCTGAAAGCGGAATTGAAAACATTATTACAAATGATCTTATTTATGAGTTTACACGAAACGGGAAAGCGGTTGTAAAAAAAGATGATGCCGACGCTCATTTGACAGGAACAATCGAATCGGTAAGCGATGATGCAATTTCACACCGTGGCGATCAATCTTCTACCGAAAGAAGGGTGAATGTTGTTCTCAATTTGAAATTGACCGATAAGAACGGAAAAATAATCTGGACTGCGAAAGGAATTGCTTCAGATGAGGCTTTCAGTGTTTTGTCGGATAAGATGGCAACTGAAAATAGAAAGCGGAGCGCTATTACGGTTCTTTCAAAGAGGCTTGCCGAAAAAGTATATAACAGGCTTACGGATAATTTTTAGCTCATTTTGACCGGAGTGCCAACGGCTGGCCCGGCCTTTTGAAGCGGGGGCGTGGGATGCCCCGATATTCAGAGCAGGGGGCTTCACTTTGAGACAAAGAAGATAAAAGCTTTGCCGAAAAAGGAAAAGCTCCGGCAAAGCATAATAATTAACTGGCAGAATTTACAAGTTTAGTAAGTCGGGATATTTTACGTGCAGCAGTTCTTTTGTGAATAATGCCTTTTTTTGCCGCTTTGTCTATTACAGACTTTGCGGTATCAAGTTTTTTAACTGCAGACTCCTTATCCTCTTTGTTATTTGCCGCAGTTCTCAAATCCTTAACAGTGTTTTTTACTGTTGACCTGGAAGACTTGTTGCGCAAGCGCCTGTTTTCATTTTGCCGCGCACGTTTCAGAGCAGATTTATGGTTTGCCAAATTTTTTACTCCTTTTGTAAATATTTTTAAGAGCGCTTTAATACAAAATAGTATAAAGCCTGTCAAGGGATATTATAGCTATTGCCAGAATAATGTTCCGATTGAGTTATCAATTTGTTTGAGTATGAGTGCGTATGCGAACCGCGGAAAATTTGTCTTAAGGCTTCGAGGACGCCCCGGGACAGACTATAAATTATTGTACAGGCGGATACGATAAACGGCTTCGTGGGCGTCTATCCACTGCGGCTGCACGGATTTTATGGATGCGGATATGCCGCCGTTGACGAAGGGCAGATCATTATTTCTGCGATTCTCATACGCACCCATACCCAAACGGAATATATTTATGACAATTACTATAGATTATACCTGAATGAATTTGCAACCTGTTTTATTTTGAGCGGAAAATATTTATGCCTGAATCGGAAAAAATCCGTTTGACAAAAGCAGTGGGTGTGGTGAGCGGGGCAACGCTGCTGAGCCGCATATTGGGATTTGTGCGAGATATTGTAATAGCAGGGTATTTTGGCGCCGGTCTTTATTCCGACGCTTTTTTTGTTGCATTCAGGATACCCAATATCTTTCGCAGGCTCTTTGCAGAAGGTTCACTGAGCATCTCTTTCATACCTGTATTTTCGGAATACCTTGTAAAGAAAGGAAAAGATGAAGCCTTCAGCCTTGCAGGATCTGCAGTACGTCTCTTATCCGTTATCCTTGTTGCTGTTACAATTACAGGAATAATTATTTCTCCTGTTATAGTGCGGTTGATAGCGCCTGGTTTTATGAATGATCCGGACAAATACTCGCTCACGGTTTCCCTTACCCGCATAATGTTTCCTTATATTTTTTTTATATCTCTTACGGCTTTGTTTATGGGAATACTTAATGTGCTTGGTAATTTTGCAGCGCCGGCTTTTGCGCCGGTGCTGTTGAATGTTTCAATGATAACGTCTCTGTCATTTGTTTCTCCCCACGCAGGAGAGTCTGCCAGAATACTTGCTTTTGGTGTGCTTGCCGGCGGTTTTCTCCAGCTAATGCTCCAGGTTCCGTTTGTTATAAAAAAAGGGGTATATTTTTGGAATAAAACCGAAATATACCATCCTGGCCTTAAAAAGATAGGGGTCCTCATGTTTCCGGCGATATTTGGCGCTGCGGTTTACCAGATAAACACGTTTATCGGAACAATTCTGGCATCGGCTCTGCCTGAGGGCAGTGTTTCTTATCTGTATTATGCCGACAGACTTGTTCAGTTGCCATTAGGAATTTTTGCAATTGCTGCCGCTACGGCAATATTCCCTTCTCTTTCCAGGCAGGCATCTGAAAATGATATGACAGCAGTCAGGGATACTTTTTTATATTCAATGAGAATGGTATTTTTTATTACGTTACCTTGTATGGCGGGGCTTATCGTATTAAGAGAGCCAATTATTATGCTCCTTTTTAAAAGAGGCGAGTTTAATGCCCAAACCGTAAGATTGACTGCCCAGGCCCTTTTATATTATAGTGCCGGATTATGGGCGTTTTCATCTGTTAGAATAATTATTTCGGTATTTTATGCTTTAAATGACTCAAAAACGCCTGTCCGGATTGCTGTTGTATCTTTGTTGACAAATATTGTTTTAAGCCTCCTGCTTATGATACCCCTTAAACACGGAGGGCTTGCTTTGGCGAATTCTTTATCGTCAATACTGAACGTAATTCTTCTGTACAGGGCCCTCGGTATAAAATTGGGACCTTTGGATGATAATAAACTGAAAAAAGCGGTTATAAGAATTGCCGCATGTTCCGTTATTATGGGTGGGATTGTTTGGATGGTCGCATCAGCTATTATGCCTGCGGAAAATATATCTTTCAGCAGACTCTTTCTAAGTGTAAGCTGCTGCATATTAACCGGAATAATATCTTATTGTTTTTTTTCTTATTTGTTTAATGTTAATGAGATTGGAAATTTTTATGCAAGAGCTGTAAGGGATATAATAAAAGGTGACTAAAAAACGTAAAATACTGATCAGTATCGGGCTTGTTGCGGTATCTTTATTTCTTTTGCTGATATTCATTGGAGATAATACCCTGCTTGAGTTGAACCGGCTAAAAAAGGAGAGAAACCTTCTCATTAAGATGAATGAAGATATTGTTCGCCAGAATGATTTAATGTATAATGAGATAGAAAGGTTAAAGCACGATCCTAAATATATAGAAAGTGTTGCAAGGCAGGAATTGGGAATGATCGGTAAAAACGAGATCATATTCAAAATTGATAATACTAAAGATGCCGGTATGCCTGAAAAAATTAAATAGTATCGATCCGGAAACAAATTAAAGGGACTATGACGTTTCCAATTCGGAAATCGGCAATTTTGGGCAAGCTCAAGGAAATCAAGTGATTGCACAGAGGCATACGCAATGTATGCCACACAAGAAATCCCGCAGATTGATGCCGGGATCGCTCAAAAGGGCCATTTCCGGATGGAAACTAAATGGTAATCTGGGGGAAGGCAGGAATGGTTGAGGCAAGTGATTTAAATACAGTGACTATGGCGAAAATATATGCCGGACAGGGATTGTATGAGAATGCGGCCGAGATATATAACAATTTATTGAAACAGGATCCGGACAGGCATGATATTTCGGATGCTCTTTTAGAACTTGAGAAAATGAAGTCGGCGAGCGAGAAGGAACTTAAAAAAAGTCTTGTTCCTTTATTCAGCAAGTGGTTTGACCTTGCCTTGTGCAATAACAGGATTGAACTGCTAAAAAAACTTTATAAAATGCATAATTCTAAAGAATTGTAACAAACATTAACGGAGTCAATATGGAAGATAACATGCAGGTCACACTTAAAGGAAATTTTCTTTTAGCCATGCCTGCACTTGCCGATCCTCACTTTTACCGGACGGTGACTTGTATTTCCGAACACAATTCAGAAGGTGCGCTCGGAATAGTCATAAACAGGATGACCTCCTCTCTTACCGGGAAGGATATTTTTGATGAACTTAATATAGAGCATATCCCGGGTGTCGAATCAATACCCGTATATATAGGTGGGCCGGTTCATACAGGTGAAATATTCATACTCCATTCGGCGCCGTTTATGTGGAGAGGATGCTTCATGATTACCGAGCATCTTGCCATGAGCAACACGATGGACATACTCCAGGCTATTGCGGGAGGAAGCGGGCCCACATCTTATATTATTGCTCTTGGATGTGCCGGGTGGGGGCCGGGCCAGCTTGAATCAGAGATAAAAGATAATTCATGGCTTACCTGTTCAGTATCCGAGGATATCATTTTTAAATTACCTTCTGAAATCCGGTGGGAAGAGACTGTGAAAAAAATGGGAATAGATCCTGCGCTTCTTTCCGCAAAAGCAGGACACGCGTGATTTCTTCTGTTTGTGTCAGTATCCACTTATAATTATAATTCCTCTTCTTTTGCTTTTGTTTTTGGCTTCTTCTTTTTAAGACAGATCTTGTCTTTTCTTACAAAAGCGCAAAGCTTCGGATTGTAATATTCCTTGCAATTTAATGGGTTATATAGCGGACATTCAGGATGTTTTTTTGACATAACCTGTTTTCCTTCTAAAAATATAAATTTCAATAAATGAAACGAATGCAGCCAAATTTATCTTAAATTAATATAATTACTAATGCCATGCTTTCCAGTTCAGGTTCTCTACTTTTTACCCAGTATCATAAAATCTTATAATTTACAAGATATTGCCATATTTTTAATATTTGATCCTGAAGATCCTGTTTATGCGCTTTGAGTATAAGGATCATCTCCAAAAGAGTTTTGTGATCCTATAAGAAGACAATGGGGAAAGAAAAGAATTCAAGGCGGCAATCTTCCTGAAGAGAGACGGAAAGGATTTCAGGTCTGAAGCAGCCTGGCAAGAGAGACTTTGGCGAACTCAATTGAAGGGTCAAGCTCAAGCGCTACCTTATAATGATAAATAGCTTTTTCATTTTCTCCCATATCCCGGTAGTTTGATGCAATGTTTGCGTAGTCGATTGCCGAACCGGGGTCGATTTTAATAACCTTCTTGAAATTCTCAATCGCCATTTCATGCTCTTTGAGCATAAAATGGCAAAACCCCATGAGATTATAAATATCCGTACGTTCGTTGTCGTAATACTCGCCTTTTTTCAGCACAGCGAGGGCTTCTTTATAATTCCCCATATTTTTTAAGCAGATACCCATGTATGAATATATGCTCGGAATATCCTGTATGGGAGGATTCTGTTCTATCGCCTGACTGAAGCAGGTAAGCGCAGACTCAGGATCATTTAATGAAAGATAAGTCTGGCCGATATAAAAATTTATATAATACTTTCCGGGAAGCGCTTCCCCGATTTTTTTTAATTCATTGATTGCATCTTCGGGTTCAAAGTTTTCAACAGTTATCTTGGCACAGAACATGCCAACGCTTGTCCCGATTGCTCTTTCCCTGAAATGAGCCCCCGGCACAATAGTATAAAATGCCGGTATCTGAAGCTTGGGATGTGTTGTGTTTACAACTATTATTTCCATCCCGTTCTTTGCAAGAACGGATATGAGGTTTTCGACCTCCACTTTTATATTGCCGTCAGAAAGATCGGGCAGGCTCTGAATGCTTTTTGTTGCCTTTGGATTTATTATATATGAAGCCTCTTCGATTCTTTTATACTTGGGAAGGCCGCTTGCGACATAATTTGAATATGAATTGAAGTCGCCGGCAAGTTGGGCCGTTTCGGTAAGCGCGCGACTGAGAGCCTTTTGCGGGTCAGGTGTTGTTCCAGCCGTCCATACAATTTCACTTTTTTCAGGAAAAGTTGACGGATCATAAGCGAGTACACCGACTGTAGGCAGGCCTGTTTCAAGGGAGAAGTCTGAGATATGTAAACTTATCCCGGCAGCTCTGTATTTATTTATCATTTCGACGACCATTGGGTCGGTGGCCGAATCAGGATCAATTCCCGGAACATCTATGTTGTTTCTGCTTATCAATGATGAGACGTGTCTTTCAATAATTTCGCATATTCCCTGGCTTAGTGCTTCTTCGACGCAGTTTCCCGCTGATGGGCCATTGAATTCGTTGATCATATAAAACCAGTTGAAAGGGATAAGGATTTCCTGCTTTCTTGTAAGGTTGTAAGCCCAGGTCCATTTCAATGTCATGTTCTCGAATATCTTTCGTGCTTTTTCGAGATCCTCTGAAGAATCATGAACCGAACTTGCGATCATTTCAAAAGATATTGCATTTTCCTTTATATTTACATATTTTTCATGGAAAAAATTATCTTGATTCCTGCAAAAAGAGAAAAAACTGAATCTTTCGGCAAGTTCCATAACGGCGCTTGCTTCTGCCTGAGTCGGTGTGGCGCCTTTCCCCATCTGTTTTTTCGTTCCGGTTATGGCTGATGCGTCTTTCCCGCACCTGCTGAAATAGACCGGTATGCCTAGTCTGCCATTGTCTATTCTTACAGTGCTTTCAAGAATGTCAAGATCAAGTGTTTTCAATTTATTTTTAAAATATTCAATAGTTTCACCGGGTGTTTTTATCTTGTCCTGATCCAGTGTAAAACGCTTGAAAGCATCGGTAAGAATAACCTTGTAATCCATTTATTGATTCTCCTGTGGTTTTTAATCAAAAGAATTCCTCGAAGCTCTGCTTCGGGGTAAGAATCCGGAATTCAGAATCCAGAAGATGGATTAAAATATCCTCAAAAAAAATTCTGACTTCTGACTACTGTATTCTGTATTCCAGATACCTCTTAACGGCTTTTTATAAAACTTCCGAGCACTTTATCATCTTTTGCCTTAAAAATAAATTTTTTTAAATTGACCGTTTCTTTCCGATTTGATAATAAACACTAAAAAATGTGGGGATGTAGCTCAGTTGGGAGAGCGCGGCGTTCGCAACGCCGAGGCCAGGGGTTCGAACCCCCTCATCTCCACCAGACATTAAATATAA
>JBFYVZ010000032.1:0-7223 GCA_041298995.1 Desulfobacteraceae bacterium | reverse complement strand
AATAATACTCAAGGGGAAAAGGCTGATAAAGCCGTTTCACAGGAAAATAATAATCAGAATAATAAAGAAGAACTTTTTGAAAACAGCCTGAAGGAAACTCTTGTTGAAACAGTAAGCCGCCTGACGGGATATCCGGTTGAAACGCTGGGGCTTGACATGGATCTTGAAGCCGATCTCGGCATTGATTCAATAAAAAGAGTTGAAATTTTCTCATTGCTTGAAGAAAAAATTCAGGGATTACCGCCCATACCGCCGGAAGCTATGGGATCACTTAAAACGCTCGGTAATATAATAGATTATCTTAACAAATCGAGGTCAGGTGAATCGGATATATCATCTCGCATTCCTGATTCTGATACATTGTCTTTCGATAAAGTTTCAATTGAACTTAAACCGCAAGCGCAATCCCTGCTGCTTCCAACGAGAAACATTATCTCAATTGTTGAAAAGCCTTTACTCTCAAATGACGGGCATATTTTCCCTCCAAGCGGCAGAATATTTATAACAGACGACAAGGACGGCCTTTCAAAAACTATTATCGATGAGCTTTCCTCTCTTAATATAGAGGCCGAACTTGTCAGTCTGAATAACTTCATAAATATTTCGGATCTATCCGGCATGGGCGGTCTTGTCATCATACCTGAAAAAAAGCGAAACGACTATTCCTTCCTTGAAGAAGCTTTTCTTGCCGCACAATATGCCTCGCACAGTTTAATTTCTTCCGGCAAAAAAGGCAAAGCGATATTCGCAACCATATCACGCCTTGACGGCGCCTTTGGATTCAATGGCCGTGGAATCGAATGTCCATTTCAGGGAGGACTTGCCGGACTTGCTAAAACCGCCGCTGTTGAATGGCCGGAGGTTATCTGCCGTGCAATAGATGTTGATCCGGAATGGAATGATAACACCAAAATAGCAAGAGCGGTCATAAATGAGCTGTTAACATCGGAACAAACAGGCCCGGTTGAAACCGGCATTGGTCCGGAAACACGCTTTATTCCTCAATTAAGACCATCACCATACCCCGAAGGCAAAATAAATCTTACTCAGGAAGATGTTGTTATAATCACGGGCGGTGCAAGAGGTATAACCGCTTCAGCGGCACTGGCCCTTGCGCAAATTGCAAAACCGGTGATCGTGCTTCTTGGAAGATCCCCTGTGCCATCACCTGAACCCTTATGGCTTTCAGGTCTTGAAGATGAAATCTCCATCAAAAAAGCCGTACTTTCAAACCATTTTAGCGGGAACAACGCTTCCCCCAAAGAAATAGAAGCAATATTCCGAAAGTATATGGCAAACAGGGAGGTTTCAGGAAACCTCGAAAAGCTGAAAAAGGAATGCCGGGATATAGCATACTACTCTGTTGATGTTCGCGACAAAGAAGCGGTTGAAGGAGTAATTAATCAGGTTCGTTTAAAGTACGGCCGTATAAAAGCCATCATTCATGGTGCGGGAGTCCTTGAAGACCGGTTTATTATCGATAAAACACCGGGGCAATTTAAAAGAGTTTTTGATACCAAGGTGAAAGGGTTGAGTTTTCTTCTTTCCGCAACCATAAATGAGCCGCTTCAATACATAGTTGTTTTTTCATCGATTACTGCGCGAATCGGAAACAAAGGACAGGTTGATTATGCAATGGGTAATGAGGTGCTCAATAAGATTGCCCAGCAGGAAGCCATAACCCGGCCTGATTGCCGCGTAATCTCTATAAATTGGGGCCCATGGGATGGCGGTATGGTATCGGAAACTTTGAAGAGGGAATTCAAAAGAAACAATGTTGATCTGATCCCCATTGAAAAAGGAGCAAAATGCATGCTGCTTGAAATGATGGGTGATAAAAGCAATCCGGTTGAAGTTGTAATAGGATCAAATATTATTTCGAAAGAAGAAAATCACACTCTTTCTTTTAAACGTGAAATTGATGTCAAGACATATCCCATTCTTGAATCCCATGTTATAGGCGGCAAACCGGTTGTTCCTTTTGCGCTTATGGCCGAGTGGCTCGGGCATGGGGCTCTCCATGTGAACCCGGGGCTTTTTCTTCATGGCCTTGATGATATCAGACTTTTAAAAGGGATAAAACTGGATAAAGATAAAAAGCTGATTCGCCTTTTGACAGGGAAACCGGTCAAAAAAGAGTCTTTTTTCGAAGTAAATGTTGAAATAAGAGATGGAATGAAAGACGGAGTTGAAATAATACATACGCGGGCAAAAGCGATACTTGCCGATTCGATTATTATGAATCCGCCTGCATATAGGATTCCCGATAATATTTCCTCAAAAACTTATAAACGAAGCATGGATGAAGTATACGATAAAATACTCTTTCATGGATCAGAGTTGCGTGGAATAAAAGAAATTATCGGTTATTCATCAAAGGGAATGGTTGCGCGCATCTCCCCTGCCCCGCATCCGGATAAATGGATAAAAGATCCGTTAAGGAACCGGTGGATATCTGATCCGCTGGCACTTGATTCGGCATTCCAGATGGCTATTCTGTGGTGTTATGAAGAGCTTCAGCAGTTATCTCTTCCAAGCTACTGCCGAAATTATCGCCAGTACTGCAGTGACTTCCCATCCGATGGAGTTACGGCAGTTCTTGAAATAAGAGAGGCCTTAAATCATAAAATTAAATGTGACATTACGTTCCTTGACACCCATAATATTGTTGTTGCCATGTTAAATGGGTACGAAGCAGTGATAAGCAATTCCCTTTTCAAATCATTCAGACCGCAATGAAATCTCTTGGAGTGGTAAATATTTTATTCAAATGGCTGATTCTCACATCATCAATCATGGTAACTTCTTACCTTGTGGACGGAATAAAGGTTGCTGATATTTCATCGGCATTTCTTGCCGCAGCGGTTCTCGGGATTTTGAATGTTTTTCTGCGTCCCATTGCAATAATACTTACTCTTCCTGTAAATATTCTAAGCTTTGGCCTGTTTACCTTCGCAATAAATGCGCTCATGTTGATTATAACTTCAGAAACCATATCGGGTTTTGAAGTTAAAGGATTTTGGGCGGCAGTAATCGGGTCGTTTATTATAAGCATTATAAGCTGGGTGATTAATACTCTTGTAAGAAAAAAAGTTATAATAAAAAATGAAAAAGATCCGGAATTTATAGACCTTAAGAATAAAGGAAATGGTAAGTGGGAGTAAGCATATTACTTAAGCAAAATTATTCGTTTTTTTGCTTGACGCTTATAAAGTTTTATTATAAACGAAAAAAACAATGTGAATTCAATTCACCAGTCACTTTACCACATGCAAAGGTTTTTGGATCTTTGACATGTAACAAGAAAAATTTTTTAAAAGGAGATTTATTTTGGCAACAGGTATTGTAAAATGGTTCAATGATAAAAAAGGATTTGGTTTTATCGAAAAGGAAGAAGGCGGAGACGTATTTGTTCATCATTCAGCTATCACAATGTCAGGTTTCAGAACCCTTGCAGAGGGAGACCGTGTTTCCTTTGATGTCGAGCAGGGTAAACAAGGTCCTGCAGCAAAGAACGTGGTAAAAATCTAGTTTTCCATGGCTTAGAAAAAGGGTGTCTTGTTAACTCACAATAAAAGATGCCCTTTTTTATTCGCTCACATTCCCCGCATTTTTTTTACCCGCAACAACCCGGGGCTATTGTGCATGTACATGAGAGGCGAATACCAACCGGCTGCTATGAAATAGATCTCTATTTCATCAAATAATACGGGTCTGTCCGGCCATGTGAAGATTTTTTCTTTCTTTTTCAAGGCATCCCATTCTTTCATAAGTTTCGGGCTTCCATGAAGTGTCTGCTTTTTTGCCGTATCACATATGAACATTTCGCAGACAATTGGCTTTATCTTCCACATGCAGCCCTTTTCTCCCAGATAAACGCATTTAAACCCATCGTTTTGTTTTTCTAAAGCAGCGTTCAGAATTTTTATATCTCCCGGATCGGACATAACAACATTTATAACAACGTCGGCAAAGAAAGTTATTATTCCTTCCTTTGAACAGCATGCGCTAAGACGACTTTTATAACATTTCATAGTGCAGACATCACCAAGATGCCTTGAATGAAAATCGTCCACTTCCGTACGAAAAGCAAGATAATCGCCTATTTTGTCCCGGAGTTCATACCTTATGCGTGAATAAGGTTCTTCAAGATGGCGGACAATCAGGGACAATGTTTCTGATTGCTCTTCCTGATAGGATTTATATTGTGCGGTCATTTTTAAAATAAGCCTGTTTTGTATTGCAATTTGGAACAGCGATGTGCCAAATATCCATATAATCGAGTATAGCCATTTCCTGAAATATTAACAAGGCAGATATTATAGACCGAGAGCTTTGATTTGAATTTTGATCACACAACTATAACAATTATTTTATCGGCCGTTTCTTTTCTTGCCGGATTTATTGACAGCATTGCCGGAGGAGGAGGCCTTCTTCTTCTGCCCTCTTTACTGGTTGCCGGGCTCCCTCCTCAGGTTGCTCTTGGAACAAACAAATTCGCGTCTTCAATAGGCACCGGCGCCGCTCTGATTAACTTTATTTTTAAAAAAAAGGTCGTCTGGAAAATCACCGCTTCAGGTATTGCCTTTTCCCTGCTCGGTTCTTTTATCGGCACGAAGACAATCCTTATTTTTAACAACGAAACCGTCGGAAGAATTATTATATTTCTTCTTCCTCTTGCAATGCTGATAACACTGATACCGCAAAAAGAACGAGCGAACGGGAAAGAACCGTCAGGATTTGATCTTACCGTAAAAATACCTGTCATCTGTCTTTTGATCGGATTTTATGACGGTTTTTTCGGCCCCGGAACCGGAAGTTTCCTGATAATCGCCTTCCACATATTCATAGGGCTCGGCCTTGTACAATCTTCAGCAACGGCAAAAGTTTTTAATCTTGCATCCAATTTAGGCGCTCTTGCGATTTTTGTTCTTGGGGGTAAAGTAATCTACATGCTCGGAATACCGCTTGCCATCGCCAATATTGCGGGCAATTATCTCGGCAGCAATCTCGCCGTTAAAAAAGGCGCAAATACCGTCAAATTCTTTCTTCTACTCTCGCTGACCATACTCATGATATCCCTCATCTGGAAATATACGGTAAAATGATCATGGAATATTGACGGCTTCGTAAAAAGTCCGATTTCTTCGTTGCGCCTTGAACTTGAACTTTTTACTTTGCCGTCCGAATTCTGACTTTTTACGGGACCATCAATATAGGCTCTGGAATATTGGCTCTTGCCTAAAAAGCCATTGTCGGATATAAATTTTTGCCCTGATTTTATCCGGAACCGTTATGAAATATGACGGCTTCGTAAAAAGTCCGATTTCTTCGTTGCGCTTCATCTTTCGTCATTGCGGCGTACTTTTATGTACGCCTCATTCCTCAAGATTCGCGACGCCTTGAACTTGAACTTTTTACTTTGCCGTCCGAATTTTGATTTTTTACGGGACCATCAAAGATTATGGATCCGTAAAAAGTCGTAATATGCTCACTTATGTTTATCCGGCATGGAAGAGATGGTCCCATCCCAGGTATCAACTTTGCATACTGCCTGATCGCTTTCCGGGAACCAGGTATGGGTCACGCATTTGGATTCCGTGAAGAACGAGAATCCATCTTTTCCCATAACATGGAGATCGCCAAAAAATGAGTCCTTGTGACCTGTAAAACCGAAAATTCCCAGAGGTACGGGAATCCCCACATTGATGCCCACCATTCCGGCATCCGTACGTGCAGCAAATTCACGGGCAAAATGTCCGTTTTGAGTGTAAATCACCGACCCGTTGGCAAACCGGCTTTTATTCATTAAGGTTAAACCCTCTTCAAAGGAATCAACCCTCTTGATGCAGAGCACCGGACCGAACACCTCTTCGTCTCCGATGGTCATTTCCTCTGTAACATGATCAAAAATCGTGGGCGCCAGATAAAATCCATTCTCATAACCGGGCACTACCGGATTGCGGCCGTCAACAATGAGCTTGGCTCCTTCTGCAATGCCTTTTTCAATCCAGTCCGTGATGAATTTCCTGTGACCGGCATTCATGATTGGACCCATGCCTGTTGCAGGATCATAGGCCGGCCCCAGAGTCAACTCGGCAACAAACTTTTTGAGATAACCGATGAGCTCGTCGGCAATACAATTTTCCACAACAACTACCGGGCAGGCCATGCACCTGGCTCCTGCGCATCCACAATAGGCATTGATGATGCCTCTTGCTGTTCTTTCAAGCTTGGCATCCCGCAGTACAAGGGCATGGTTTTTGGCTTCGGTCAAAGCCTGAACGCGCTTGCCGTGGGCAGCTGCGGTCTTATAGATATGTCTGCCGACAGAAGTGGATCCGACAAAAGAGACTCCCTTAATATCCGGATGTTTCAGAAAGATTTCAGCTTCATTCCGTCCTGCTGTCACGATATTGAGCACTCCATTGGGGAGTCCGGCCTCTCGCCAAAGCTCTGCAAGACGCAGAGATGACTGGGGCACAAAGCTGGCCGCTTTGAGAACAATGCAGTTTCCGGTAGCTACGCAGATGGGAGTCATCCAGCCGTGAGGAATCATGGCCGGAAAATTCCAGGGCGCAATTCCTGCAAAAACCCCCATGGGATGATGGTACAGGACCGTATCGTACCCTTTACTTGCGTTCATCAGAGACTCGCCCTTCATCAGATGGGGCGCACCGCAGGCAAACTCAACCACCTCATTCACCTTTAACACGTCCCCCATGGATTCCGTCCAGTTTTTGCCCTCCTCCTGGCACAGAAGATAGGTCAGTTCCTCAAGGTGTTGGTCAACAAGAGCCTTAAACTTGTACAACACCTGCACCCTCTTGCTTACAGGGGTTTCCGACCATTCGGGGTACGCATTTTTTGCACTCTCTATGGCTGACTCGACCTCAGACTGAGTACACTGCGGAGCATGCGCAATTACAGCCCCGGTTGAGGGATTGAAGCAATCCATGTACTTTTCGGTTTTAGAGACGCGAAATTCACCATCGACAAAATATTTCAGTTTTTTTATGGGACTTTCTTCAGAGGCATCTTCAATATCAAAATATCTATTTTCGTCTTTTTCAGGAAACATCCAAACCTCCTTAACTGTTCATAATTATAATATTTATTTTAGCAAACACCAAACGCGCTTTTTTATAGAAACAGCCTTTATCGTTCGAGGCATTCATAGGATGGCTGGATGGTGTGGCTCAAAAGAACAATGGGCAGATAGG
>JBFYVZ010000014.1:0-3565 GCA_041298995.1 Desulfobacteraceae bacterium | reverse complement strand
ATAACTACTGGCAGGCGGCAGTCATATATTGCGAAGCGTCAAAATCGGGAAGCATAGAAGCGCAGTATAGACTCGGAATGTTGTATGCATTCGGCAAAGGCGTTCCTGAAAACAGGGCATTCGCCGCGTCACTATTTTCACTGGCCAGCCGGCAGGGACATGCCAAAGCTTTCGACATGCTGGAGACCGTCCACTTCGAATCACAGGATTTGCCCCCGTGTGTGATATCGGATACACTCCCTGAAAAGCAGCCACCTCCTCCTGTATTAGAAACGGCCGAACATCATACCGAGCCGATTGACATTTATCTTGAATCCCTGCCTGACAGCAAATCGTGGATAATAGACCTGACACATAAAATTTCGGATTGGTATGAAATCGATCCAAGACTCGTGCTTTCCATCATAACCATTGAGTCCGAATTTGAGCCAAAAGCACGATCGCACAAAAGCGCGATGGGGTTGATGCAGCTTATTCCTGCCACTGCCGAACGTTTTAACGTAAAGAATGCTTTCAATGCCTCTCAGAATATCAGGGGGGGAATCGAATATTTGAAATGGCTGTTGTCTTATTATCGCGGCAGCATAGAGCTCACGACAGCCGCATACAACGCCGGAGAAAAAGCGGTGGACCGTTATATTGGCATACCGCCTTACCCGGAAACGCGTGAATACGTCAAGCGCCTGAAAAAACTGTACCTGAGAAGCACGCATCCCTATGATGAAAATATTACCGAGCCGTCACCGATTCTGACGAAAAGAATCACCTCGCAAAAATAGAATTCGCGCTGCAAGAATGCTTTTTTCCGTGTGGAGCAAGTGGTCATGCGTTTTAAGTTTGCGATTCTACTATTTTGATTTCTTCATCCGTTAAATCATACAATTTATATACGAGTTGATCGATCTGCCTGTCCGTGGATTTGATTTGTAGCTTTAACATCTCTATTTCCTGGGGGATTTCTCAACTATCAGTCCTGACCTTTGCATAGCTACCGAAGCTATGGTTTTGACCTGCTCCAATATGATGGGTTTAGCCTTATTCAGTTCCGACATCTCCAGATTGTGTACATCTTCAGGCCATTCGATATCTACATAGTCCGCCAGGGGAGGACGACCGCCTCCGATGTACGTGGCCGGAAGCATATGAAAAATCTGAACATTAACACCTGTAACTGCGTATGACATACCAAGGGCTTTTGCAATTGTGTCGCTGAAGCCCTGCCCTGTATATAGTCCATATCCTCCGCTAAATACAAAGTTGTTGTCAGTATGTATATAAAAATGATTGCCGACTATAATAATTACTTCGACATTATTTTCCTTTGCTATCATATCCAGATTGGGGGCTGCCTTCTTAAGGTTCCTTTTATCCTGGTAAAGAGATGGTAAAAACAACCTGTTTTCTTTTATATAGCCTTCCACGGGAATATTGACTATCGCATATCTCCCGTCGGCTTTTAAAACATCGGCAATGTAGTCATTTATAAATCCGGGAACATTCCAGTCAACAACGTAATATTTTTCAAAAGAATCTTGCTTTGAAAGCTTTTTAAAGTGTTTGTGCAATGCGCTGTCTTCAAGTAAATTAATGATGCCAACCCTTGTTCCGGGAGCAAACTGAAACTTTGGCAGGTTGCTTTCTCTATTAACCATCTTGTCCACGAGTTCATATTGAAGACCTGCGCAACCAAACAAAGTTGATAACACAACAGCAAGTAGAATCAATCGTTTCATAATCACCACTCCTTTGGAGATTTTTGTGAGAGCTTCGCTTTATTGGGCATCATCCGAGCGGTCCGAGCACCAAAAGGGCGGGCATCACGAGCACGCATGTCGAGGCAATCCACCAGCCGGACGCCGGGGTGCCCCTTCCCCTGGTTTTAAAGCCAAGCACTCCTGTCACAATCCCGGCGGCGAGCGAGATGAACACGACTGCCAGGGCCATCAAGCCACGATTGACGCAGTCAACCAGCGAGACGGGCGTGAAATCCAGCGCGACTATCGAGATCGGAGCAATCGCCGGAACTAGGACATGCTTGGTGAATGCACTCATGTTTGACGCCTGAGTATGTTTATACAGTCTGTATAAAACAGCTTACAGCCAATCTTATTTGAAGACTTCGTTATATTTCAGTCGTTTATCTTTTCGAATGAGCGGGTTTCCGCTTTTTCTCCGGAATAATCGCTATTAATGACCTTAGGGCTCTATTGACCGATTCAGAGGATACAAAATATTTTCTCACATTTTGTTCAACACGGGTTCATTATGATGCTCTGAGTAATGACTCTTCTACAGGATGAGGAACTTGGATAGGCACAAAGTGAGAGGAAGGGTATAAGTAATCCTCTCCGCTCTCATCAATAACTCTAATATCCCCTTCTAAATTGGCTTCTTCATCGATAAGGACGCGATAAATCTTGTGAAGTTCCAATGAAGCGGGATAATCCGAATTATTAATGCAAACCACAAAGTCCAGTAAAGTCTTGTTTGCTTTTTTCATGGCTTACTCCAAATACCTTTTTCGTTTTATTTCTTTTTTTCCGGCACCATGAGCCTCATACCAATGAAGTTCAGCTAAGTGAGTTTTCCCAGATGTAAGTCGGATACGGGCAATTCCTTTCATTTTCTTCCAGTTACCATGACCATAAAATTTTCTCAGACGATTAAGCTCACGAATTTCCGGACCTTTTGCAATCGTTTCAATATCTATAATGTCATCAATTATATCAAAATTCATCAAAACATTCCAGTTGCTTAATTATATCAACTGTAGTTACAAATAAATTCTAATGCCGAACGTTGTGCTAAAAAGAACCACATTGCGCGCGGTTTGTCAATGAATTTACGATCTTTAAAAAGGTATTGATGTTGAAGGATATTCCGGTGTAAACAGTTTCATAAATTACACTGTTGCATCCGGCGGATACTCTACATGAAAATAACTACAGCAAGACGAATCAGCCAGGCTTTTTTCTTTATCATAACAGTCTGGTTCTGCGCCGCAACCGCATCAGGAACCGAGTGGTGGCAGCTTCGCGGCTGGCCTGTAAACTGGATAATCCAGCTCGACCCCCTTGCCGGATTAGGCACCCTGCTTGCGACCCATTCAATATACTCCGGCCTCATATGGGGGCTTGTTACAATTCTTCTTACCATTATCGTTGGACGATTCTTCTGCGGCTGGTTATGCCCGTTTGGAACTCTGCATCATTTTACAGGCTATGTCGCAAACAGGAAGAAACCCATTGCAGATAAAACAGAAAACAACCATTATAAAAGCGCGCAGAATCTGAAATATATACTACTTATATTCCTTCTGAGCGCCGCCATGTCTGACCTGCTCACTTATTTTTCCGGTTTTTCAAAAAACAGACCTCTCTTATTCTGGGGTCTTGTCGCAGCTTTAATTATTTTTTTAATTCTGCTCTCTCTTTTTGAAATAACGTCAAAGCCAAAAAATATTATTATTTCATTTCTTTTTATATTTGTATTTATCGGCTTTTCATCAATGCTGCCTCAAAACAGCCGAATTTTATCTTCCTCCCTTCAGACCGGTCTGCTCGAT
>JBFYVZ010000295.1:0-7648 GCA_041298995.1 Desulfobacteraceae bacterium | reverse complement strand
TTTTTATTTCCTTTTCCTCATCAGGCCATATCACCGGCGGAAGCCACCACCACAGGGAATTATCTCCGATTTTTTCCATCTGATCGGGATCTTTTAAATCAAGCCACAAACCGCCCTTTTTGCATTTATCAGTTTTTTCGTAATTCCTGTGAACATGGACTTCATGGACAGTCAGTTTGCCGTTATATCTCTTCGGCAATTGCTCCGTGAAAGGAAATACCGGCAGATCCGAACGAGGTGATATTTTTATCTCACCTTCAAGTCCCGACATCATTTCATCCAGCGTTTTTTCGCGCCTGTCAGTCAGAAACACAAGAGCGCCTGTTCCGGAATTTTTCCCTGAAAGCGGTTTTACGTACAGCCGCCCTTTTTTGGGAACATATTTCCCAACACGCAGAGTGCCGGAGGCTCCCTCGTCCTCGTACCCGATGCGAAGAAGATCTCCCTGCAAAAGCTCTTCGCTTGGCACAAGATAGGGGTTCTGCCCCGGCCCCTGAATTTTACCGATAAGAAGCCCCGACCCTGTCTGGCCGTCTGAACTCACCGGATTCCATGGTCTCTGGGGAAGAAAATTATAATGGGTGCCTTTTCTGCCGAGGGCCCATTCAAGAAGCTCCAGAGCATTCTTTTTAGATGCGGGATCATTTCCACAGTCTCTTAAGATTTTATATGCGCTCACGGTATAATAAACATAGTGAGGACCTTTTTTGCGCCCCTCGATTTTCCAGGCGCTTATTTCGGGAAGAGGCAACAAAACCCTTGACAGGACATCGAGACCGAGATCCATGCATGAAAAGAATCTCCCGGTTCTTCCGCCCTGGGTGTAAAGACGCCTGCAGGGTTGTACGCATCTTCCGCGCAGGCCGCTTTTTCCGCCGAAATAACTGCTCCAGTAACATCTTCCGGAAATGCCGTAGCAGAGAGCGCCATGGACAAACACTTCCAGGGAAAGACCTTCAGGACAAGCTCCGGCAAGCGTTTTTATTTCATCGATCGAGAGTTCCCTTGGAATAACGACCCTGCCGACACCAAGCTTTTCCCTGACCAGTTTTAACGCGGAAGGAAATGAAACATTGGCAAGCGTGGAGAGATGGAGTTCACCGGAAAAACCGGTCTGTTTCGCAAGATCGACAAGAGCAAGATCCTGGATGATTAGGCCGTCCGGATTGACCAGCCTTTCAAGATGCGCAACAATATTTCCGGCAAAAGAAAGGTCTTCATGCTTTAAAATAGAATTTATGGCTACGAAAACCTGAACTCCTTTTTCATGAGCAAGTTCGGAAAGCGGCGCAAGCTCTTCGACCGTAAAGTTTTTTGCTTCCATGCGGGCGGAATAAACCTTGAGGCCGCAATAGATCGCATCTGCTCCGGCTGCTATTGCCGAAAGAAACGAGGCTTTGTTTCCAGCAGGGGCAAGTATCTGGGGCCGCTTTATGGTTTCTGGTTTCTGGTTTATGGTCTCTGGTCTCTGCCGAAGGCCCGCCTTCTTTGTGGCGGGGTTTATGGTTTCTTGTCTCCGATTTCCGGTTTGCGGAACGCCAACTTCTTCTTTTTAAAAAATTCCGCAACATCAAAGGTCAGGCTCAAAAGCGCGGGTATCAAAAATATGGTAAAAATTGTTGAAACAAGAAGGCCTCCGGCAAACACGCTTCCAAGCCCTCTGTAAAATTCTGAGCCCGCCCCCGGAGCAAATATAAGCGGGAGCAAACCGCATATTGTGGTTATGCTGCTCATGTATATCGGTCGAATGCGTGTTCTGACCGATTCAACTATGGCATCCGTTGCCGACATTCCCGAATCCCTCATGTTATTCAATGACTGGTGTACAATTAAAATGGCATTGTTCACAACCACACCCACAAGTATTACAAAACCGAGCATCGTGATTATGTCAAGCGGTTGTGTAATAAGAAAAACGTTCACCAGAAATAGACCTATAAAACCGCCTACCGCAGCGAGCGGCACAGTAAACAGAATAATAAGAGGATAGAAAAAATTTTCAAAGAGAGCGGCCATAAGCAGGTAACATATAATTATGGCCAGAATAAAGTTCCAAAAAAGCGCCTTCCTGGTACGTGTCAGGTCATCGGCTGTTCCTCCGAGATTAATCGTGTAAAGACTTGAAAGCTGTCCCGAAGCTTTAATAGGCTCAACCACCTTCTCTCTTACCATGTCCATTGCGGCTTCAAGAGGCATTTCCCGGGGCGGTATAATCTGAATAGTAATCGCTCTCTCGGAATCTATATGGTTAATCTGGGTCGGCCCCTCTTGAAGACTTATGTCAGCGACAGAACCTAAAGTAACTTTTTTCCCGGACGTCGATAAAACAGGCAGGTCTCTCATATCCTGAATCCGCCCTATCATATCAGGCCGGTTTTTCACTACAAGATCAATTTCATCCCCGTAAAGCTGGTAATTGCTTGCAACCACACCGTCAACCATCGAACTAACAGTCAATCCCAGATCTGATGTTGTCATGCCAAGGCGGGTCAAACGGTCACGGTTTGGAACAACCTGCATTTCGGGATTTCCGAGGTCAAGACCCGGAATCGGACGTATCTGGGCTCCCGGAATCATCTGTGCGGTTGCTCCGAATATCTGCCTTCCTATGTTTATCAGGTTGTTAAGATCAGGACCTTTTATTTCAACTTCAATTGAACGCCCTTTACCGATTCCCCGCGAGAAAATACTCGGCTGCTGGACGATTGCAATCATGCCGGGAATTTTTCTAAGCACCCCATAGACATATGGAAGCAGTTCCCTTGTTCTTTCCTGATATTTGGAAATAACTCCCATGAAAACCTGCTGCCCCCATGCCACATAAAAGAAATTCTTAACAGGCGGCATGTTAAGTTTTTCAGCAGTTTCACTCTTTTTATCATGTTCAATAAGGGGCAATATATCCTTTTCAACTGTTTTAGCTATACCCTCAAGTTCTCCCAGATTGTATCCCGGGGGAGGGATAAGAATTCCAAAAAGCATTTCCTGATTTCCTTCAGGAAGATATTCTGTTTTTGGAAGAAGAACAATCGATATTCCAACGGCCAAAGAGACCATAACAGCGATAACAATTATTTTAGCTGCGATACTTCCGCATATCCGCCGGACAAACCAGGTAAAGGAATCGATGATTTTGCCGGCAAGACCGGAAAGGCTCAATTTATTTTCGTTAAAATGACTTCCGGGCTTAACATCTCCCAAAATCAGGGCGGAAAGTGAAGGAATAACGGTTATTGAAACAATCAGGCTCAGGGAAACGGCGCCGCTTATCGCAATCGCGATATCACGGAAAAGCTGTCCTGCCTCCTCCTCAACAAAAACGATCGGCAAAAATACCGAGACAGTTGTCAGCGTGCTCGCAAGAACCGCCCCCCAGACTTCGACAGTTCCGTCATAGGCCGCCTGAATGCGTCCTTTCCCCATCTCCTTGTGGCGAAATATATTCTCAAAAACCACTATAGCGTTGTCAACAAGCATTCCGACAGCAAAACTTATGCCTGCAAGACTGACAACGTTTATATTACGCCCCATCAGCGTCATGATGATGAATGTGCCTATGGCGCTTATCGGTATTGCCACGGCAACGATAAGAGTGCTGGCAAAGTTTCTCAGAAATAACAGAAGAACTATTACAGCAAGGCTTCCCCCAAAGTATATATTGTTTTTGACAAGTTTGATTGCGCTGTAAATATAGTTTGTTTCATCGTAAACCTGTTCCACTTTCAGTTTTCTGTCTTTCAATATGCCGCTGTTGAGCTCCGCCAGAGCCTCTCTGATTCTGTTCATGACTACAAGAACATTTGTTCCTGGCTCTCTCACTGCATTCATAACAATGGTGGTTACGCCTTCATGTCTTACAACAACTTTTTTCTCCTCGTAGCCGAGAAAAACATTTGCAACATCACCGACAGAAACAGGAGCTCCATTTATTCTTTTTATTATAACCCTGCGGACGTCCTCTTCGCTTATATATTTTCCGACAGTCCTTGCAATATAACGTCTTTTGCCTTCATCAAAATCTCCGGCGCTTATGTTTCTGTTTTCAATGTCAATGGCATGAATAAGTTCGGGAACGGTTACGCTTCGTGAAGCAAGAGCTTCCGGATCTACAATTACCTGAAGCTCCCTCTCCTGTCCCCCGTAAATGTTGACTGAAGCAACGCCCGGTATCCTTTCAAGCCTTGGCTTAACATGTTTGTCAAAATAATCATATTCCTGGGAAAGGACTCCCTGATATCCTTCAAGTGAACTTACTATCATCCATGCAATCGCACTTTCGTGCCTGCCGCCCGATTTAATAAGCGGCTTTTCCACGTCAGACGGATATTTCTTTACCTGGTCAAGCTTGTTGGAAACCCTGAGGAGCGCTTCGTCGGTTTTTGTACCTATCTCGAACATCAGGTTGATATAAGCGATCCCGTCCTGGCTCTCGCTTGTTATCTCAACAAGACCTTCAAGGTTTTTCAACTCCTCTTCCTGGACATCAATTATTTCCCTTTCTATTTCAAGGGGACTTGCGCCGCGCCATCTGGTCTCAACTGAAATCTCGGGAAGGTCAACATTAGGGGTAAGCTGGATCGGTATCCTGTAAAGCGAAATCAATCCGAACAATATTACGAGTATTACTCCCACAGTAACAGTAACTGGTTTTTTAATTGAGGTATCGATCAGCTTCATTCAGCCACCATAACCGGCTGCCCGGGTCTCAGTCGCTCATTTCCCCTGATTACGACCTTATCTCCCGGTTTCAGTTCTCCTTCAACAGCCGCATTTCCGTCATAATATCCGAGAACCTTCACCATGACAGGAAGCGCTTTTCCGTCTCTTATAGTAAAAACAATCTTGTTATCACCGGCCGGAACTACGGCATCTTTTTGCACAAGAAGCGCATTTTTACCGCCGTCAAGAGAAAATAGCGCGGCCGCCTCCATCCCGCTTTTTATCTTCATACCGGGATTGGGGATGAATATCCTGACCGGATAGGTTCTCGAACCGGTATCACCTCGGGGAAGAACCGCATGAATTTTTCCGGCAAACTGCTTTCCGGGAAAGCTTTTTATTGAAACCTTCACATCGCTGTTGGATAAAAGCAGAACCGCGTATCTCTCAGGCACATCAACATTAATTTTTATCCGGCTCAGATCAACTAGGGTAACGACAGGTCCTCCGGCATTAACCCATTCGCCGATCTCTATATGCTCCTTTGCTACAAAACCTGAAATGGGGGCAAAAACCTGTTTCCGCTTTTGCTCATACAAAAGCCGTTCGATATCCGCTTCGCTTTGTTTAAGCTCTTGAGTAAGCGCATTGTAATTATGCAGAATCTCGTCGTATTTGTTTGAAGCTATACTGTTTGTCTCTTTCAGCTTCGTAAAACGTCCGAGCTCTTTTTCCGCATAGAGAAGGCTCACCTTGATTTTTTCTCTCTGGGCTGCTGCTCCTTTAATCCTGAGATCCGTTTCCTCGGAGCTCAGTTTTGCAATCAATTGCCCCTTTTTCATAAATTCGCCCTCTTTTGCCGGAAAATATTCTACGATTCCTGATACTTCTGAAGCCACAATGCTTTCAGCAACCGCCTCGGCAGTTCCAATAAGCGATACCTGCTCGAAAACCATTTTTTTTTCAACATCAGCAACTTTAACCGGAGTAATCGGCTGATCAGGTTTTTTACCTTCATTTGCGGAAGCTCCTGCTAAGGCCGCTGAAATAAAAACCGGATTCAAAATAGTCAAAAAGAGAGCAACAACTATGAAGAAAAATCTGTGAAGAACTTTTAACATGCATCACCTCACTATAAGACTTATCAAAAAAACTGTTAAAACCGGGCATAACCAGGGAAAATATAAATTTTATCAAATTATTGATCGCTTAATTTATATTTACAAATCGAACTCGTCAAGGATTTAGCTAACAGGATTTAGCTGAAAAACGACTAATTATTCCCTTGCCCATGCAATATCCCCGTGATATATGTGAAAAAAATAACAATTCTGAGTAACTCGGCAGGGAAAGGATATTAATATGAAAATAGCGGTCAGCGGCAAAGGCGGAGTCGGCAAAACAACGTTTTCAGCGCTTTTGATACGCGCATTAAGCAAAGAAGGTAAACATGTGCTTGCGATCGATGCCGATCCTGACGCGAATTTGGCGGCGGCTGTCGGTATTACAGGGGCAGATAAAATAATTCCCATTTCAGAAATGAAAGATCTTATTTTTGAAAGAACAGAGGTAAAACCCGGAACAGTAGGTGGTTTTTTCAAGTTGAACCCGAAGGTGGATGATCTTCCGGAAGCCCTTTCAGTAAAATTTGAAAACATAAAACTGATGAGGCTGGGAGGAGTCAAAAAAGGAGGTTCCGGCTGCATCTGCCCTGAAAGCACTCTATTAAAAGCCCTTGTTACTCATATAGTGCTTGCAAGGGACGAGGTTGTAGTCATGGATATGGAGGCTGGAATCGAACACCTGGGAAGAGCGACAGCACAAGCGGTTGATAAGCTTTTCATAGTTGTCGAACCGGGCAGGCGCAGCATAGAAACCGCGGAACATATAAAAAAGCTTGCTTCTGAAATCGGGCTGAAAAAATTGTTCCTTGTTGGAAATAAGATACGCGGGGACAGAGACATAGAATTTTTAAAAAATAATATTTCCGGTATTGAGTTCGTCTGCTTTCTCCCCTATGACGATGCTCTGGTTGAAGCCGACCTGAACGGAATTTCTCCTTTCGATGTCAAATCCAATGCTGTTTCGGAGGTTCAGAAAGTAATTGCTGATCTATTTGGAAAATGAGAAGAAGATACGCCCCGGGACATCAATATCATAAGAAAATAGAACCTGACATGAGAGTCAAGCCTAAAGCTGACGGCATGTTACAAAAAGTCTTTGCTTCAATCGGGATTCCGGCAAAAAATGAATTCGTGCCCGATCCCTTCCAACTCAAAGCGCTGGAGACTATTAAAAAAGCGGACTGTCTTGTTACCGCTCCCACCGGTTCCGGTAAAACATGGATAGCCGAACAGGCTATAGCAGGAATTCTTGAAAAAGGCGGAAAAGCCTGGTACGCATCCCCTCTGAAAGCACTATCAAATTCAAAATACCAAGATTTTTCAGCCATATTCGGCCCTCAAAATGTCGGCATATTAACGGGAGACAGGAAAGAAAACCCTGATGCCCGTATAATAGTCGGAACGACCGAAATATTGAGAAACCAGCTTTACGATGCCATGCACCTTGGAGTGACCCTTTCAACTGATTTCGTTATCCTTGATGAAGCTCATTTTCTGGGTGATGAGGAAAGAGGCGTCGTATGGGAAGAGATAATGATATATCTCCCGTCAAGAATTCCACTTTTAATGCTTTCGGCCACTATCGGAAACGCCGGCCAGATAGCCTCCTGGCTGGCTTCCATACGAAAGAGGGAATGCATTGTAATTGCTGAAACCAAAAGGCCTGTTCCGCTTTTTCCTCTTTTTCTTCACCCGTCAGGTTTGCTTCTCCCGCTTTTATCCGAAACAGCATATGGAAACAGGCCGCGCCTTTCCAAAAAAATAGCGGAATATTTAAAAGGCGGCAAATCACGCTCTCTTTTTGATTCAAGAAGGCTTCCGCCTTTCGGTGAAATATTAAATGTCCTAAAAAAGTACGACCTCCT
>JBFYVZ010000285.1:0-2978 GCA_041298995.1 Desulfobacteraceae bacterium | reverse complement strand
CCTTTATATTCAGCCTGTCAATAAATTCTTTTAAAAATCAGCGATCCATGATAACTAAACAGTATCCATCCGGAAACCAAATTTGGACACATGTGAGTTTCCAATTCGGAAATAGGCAATTTTGGGCAAGCTCAAGGAAATCAAGGGATTGCGCGGAGACATACGCTTTGTATGTCGCACAAGAAATCCCGCAGATTGACACTGAGATCGCACAAAAGAGCCATTTCCGGATGGAAACTAAATAACTATATGTATCTTTATTTTTACGCAACATTTATGACAAAATATTAATTTTTCTCAGGATTATTATATGATTGTCTTTGACTTACGTTGTTCAAGCGGGCATGTTTTTGAAGGTTGGTTTGAAGACAGCCGGGCTTTTGAGGGTCAGAAAAAAAAGAATCTGATTTCCTGTCCGGTATGTAACGATACTTCTGTATTCAAAGTTCCTACTAAATTTGCCATAAAATCATCAGGCAATGGAACAACTTCTTCCGGCAAAGAGATAGCCCTTGCAGAAATAACAAAAAAAGTCGCCGATTTCGTTGAAAATAATTTTGATAATGTCGGAACGGAATTTGCGACTGAAGCCCTTAAAATTCACTATGGCGTATCCGAACCCCGGAATATTCGAGGTGTAAGCACTATTTTGGAAGAAAAAACACTGAAAGAAGAAGGAGTTCAGTTTTTCAAGGTTCCTATTCCTGCTCCTCCTGAAACAGATTCATAAATGTTGACAATCCTGCATCCGGAGCATATAAACAAAAGTAATTAATTTTAAAATTATTTTCACTATTTATGATGGACTCGCAAGGAGTCGTTCTCACACAAGGCCCTTCTTTGTGTTTTTGTGCCTTCGTGTTAAAAATTGACTTTTTACGAAGCCGTCGGGTTTTATTGGCATTAACGTTCAAATACAAGGAAATCGAAATGAACATCTTTATAGGAAATTTGTCACGTGAGGCTACGGATGAAGATTTAAGAAAACTTTTTGAAGCCTTCGGAGAAGTTACATCGGCTAATGTTATCAAAGAAAAGTTCGGCGGTCAGCCGAGAGGCTTTGGATTTGTCGAAATGCCCGCAAAAGCAGCGGCTCAGACCGCTATTACCGAACTCAACGGCAAGGAATTCATGGGTCGGGCACTCAATGTCAACGAAGCGCGCCCGCGCGCAGATGACCGTGGTGGTCGCGGAGGCAGACCGGGTGGTGGAGGCAGGCGACCCGGTGGAGACAGAAGACCCGGTGGAGGCGGCAGGCCGGGTGGAGATAGACATCGATAGACCTTGATATAATTGATAAAATTCGTGCAGAGTGGAGATAATGCTCTGCACGAACATCACTGTTAGAGACCTTTGAAGAACATTGAATTTTGCCCAAGTTCAAGGAAGGCGAGAATAAAGGCTTAAGTTCCTGGTTCACAGTCCATGGTTCCTGGTTAAAAGAAACAACCAGAAACTACAAACCAGAGACCAGAGACCAGAAACCAAGTCTTTAAATAAATCGGGCAAACATCAGCGTCCCTTAGGGTTTTTCACAGCGCAGTTACAGCCCCCGGACTTTTTTTCAAATGCAATTTTTTCAAAGATCACTGAACGGCCGTTATCCAGATAATCTTTTTCAATATCTTTCTTTGTATATCCAAAGCAGTAGCAAACCAAATCGTCACTTTTGAACTCACTGGTTTTCCGGAGATATGACCGAATTTTAATCATAGTATTTACTTTTGATCTTAATGACAATCTGTATTGATTTATCGCAGGCCCGATTGACGAAAGTGCTATGCATCATTTCTCTTCGCACAAATTGAACCGCAATAGCGCGCGCATTCCCCGTAGTTTGCCCCGGGGAGCTTCAATTCGGGTTGTGAGTCACGGGGTCGAGATGATTTCATTCAAGACATTGTCCACAACAACAGGGGTCTCGATGTAAGTCAAGGTGGGATCATCTGAACCATATTTTCCGCGTACAAACGCCTTCCATTCTTGTGTAAATAAACGATCTGCATCTTCGCGTGATTTCCATAGGTAGATTCCACCGGCTTTATTGCCATCAGGGGATAGAAAGTAATACTTCCGAATTAAGCCGGACATGCCTTTGTATTTTGGAGCTGTGTTTAGAAAGGTCTCCCGGGCCTGCTTGATCGACATCGGTTGCGGTAATTTGAATTCGGCAATTACGGTAATCATCAATTTCTCCTTGTGAAAAGGGTGGCTGCCCGTTGACGCCTAATGCAGAAAGCTCACACCATCGTGCGCACTGTGCCTATGTTGATTTACTTTTTAAACCGATAATACTATTTGTCAATATATTTTAGAACAGAATGAACCGGCCAATATCTCACACCTCTATCAATGATGATCAAGGATATTGCTATTATTTCAGTTTGTTCAGGCTGTATTTATATGTTTATGGACGAATACTCCCCCCCTGATTTCATAATCCTACTTGTGTGTGATTTCTGTTTTTGCTCGAATTATTCTTTTAACTCTTTTGAATGTTGCACACAGCTTATATATAGACCGTAATTTATTTCCTGTTTATGGCTTTATCTGATGGGAGCATCGATGATGGCAAACTAAAAAGCTAAAGATAAGGCTAAATACGGATATTGGACTTTTTACGAAGCTATCACCAATGGCTAATCCAATTCCGATTCTATGTCGTCGAATGTATCCTCGATGCTATATAGAAGTTTGTCCGCCTGGGCGAGTTTCCAATCGGCAATATTTTCTTGAATGATCTTATGATAGTTCCTGAGCTTCTCAGCATGTCTGAGAAGTGCCTCTCTGAGCTGCGTTCCATCATGGCGATAAAGAAGCTGATCCAACTGCCCTGCCAATTCGTAAAGGGAAGGATTCCGGGTTGGAAGACTCGAATCCAGATATCCTAAATTGCGAGCCAGTTTGGGGTATGTCTCCTGCATGTCTTTTTGATAATAAGGACGGACGGTGACTGTCAGTTGCATGTATTTGCTCAT
>JBFYVZ010000246.1:0-9947 GCA_041298995.1 Desulfobacteraceae bacterium | reverse complement strand
ACCGTCTTGAGTCTCCGCCATAATTTGTTTCATTTCGGCGCGACCCAATCCGAGGTAAGAAGGCAGGAGGCCCGCGTCCAGTCTGAAGCTTATCTGTTGCAGGGAACATCGGAAAACGTCGCACTGCAGGCGTCCAGGGTTTACCTGAATCTGCTTCGTAACATGGAACTGTCCGAGCTTGCTAAAGAAAACCTGCTCAATCATGAACGGATTGCCGACCAGATGAAGTTGCGGAGCACATCGGGAGTTGATCGCAAAGCCGATCTCGACCAGGTTATGGGGCGTCTTGCGTTGGCGCAGTCCAACATGGTCATAACCACAGCAAATATTACCGACGGAAAAACAGATTACCAGGCTGTAATCGGCCATCTTCCGGAAAACCTTGTAAAGAGCGCCCCCATGGATTCCGCCATTCCTGCAACTATGGACGAAGCGGAACAGGTGGCCATGAAAAACCATCCGATTCTCAAGTCTGCTCAAGCCGATCTTGAATCAAGGCGGGCGCAGTATCAGACGGCAAAGCGGCTTAATTATCCGAGCCTTGACCTTGCTGCGGATTACAAATGGCAAACGGACGTTGAACATCCGAACCACTATGAGGAGCTCCTGGCAAGCGCCGTCGTTAGGTTCAATATTTTTAATGGTTTCCGGAACAAGGCTCGGATAGCCGAAACATTGCATCTGATCAATGAAGCAAGGGAAATACTCAACAGCTCTCAGCGTCAGGTCCTTCAGTCGGTTCGACTTTCCTGGGAGGCTTGTACAGCGGCAAAGGAAAGAGTGACGCATCTTGAGGAATATGTCAAGTCAACCGGAGCAACGGCGGAAGCCTTTGCTGCTCAGTGGAATATCGGAAGACGCACAATGTTCGACGTCCTCGATACCCAGGCTGAATATATCACCGCCAAGTCCGACCTCGTAAAAGCCAACTACGACAAATTGTACTCTGAATACAGGGTTTTAAGCGGTATGGGCAGGCTGATAGATACCCTGGGCCTGAAATTGCCTGACGAAAGTCTCGTTGAGGCTAAACTGACGGAACTGATCCCCCTGCCGCCGGAATGGGATAAACCGATGAATTAAAATTCCGGGACTTAGCCGTACAGTTGAACCGAAACAGTTAACTCATTCCCCGCTGCTTGCAGCGGGGAGCTTTATTTAAAGCACCATGCGCATATTCCGGATGTGAATGGTGGTATGATGCCGGGTTTTCTCCTCGCAATGCCAGGGTAATGTACATGTGCTTCTCCCTTCCGAACAACGTACTCAACAGGATGGGTCAACTCCAACGACAGTGGCAATGCATTTGAAAAAAAACAAAACAATCCTGTCGCTTTTTACTGTTTTCGTATGCCTGTTAATCGCAGCGCCGGTCATCACAGGAACAATCTTTCGCTTCGATAATATTTTTCTGAAGAAAGCAGAAGAGAAGTGCGGTAAAGAGGCGCCGGCTCGGTTCAGTGCGTGGGAAGAGCTGATTTACAATGATAAAAGCCCATCCGACCGGGAAAAACTCGAAAAAGTCAACAAGTTTTTTAACAGCAGAATTCTGTTTGTAAACGACATTGACCTCTGGGGTGTCAAGGATTACTGGGCGACGCCACTTGAATTTCTCTGTAAAAAAGCAGGTGATTGTGAGGATTTTGCAATTGCCAAATATTTTACCCTTAAGGCGATGGGCGTAGCCGAAGAAAAATTAAATATCGCGTATGTCAAGGCACTGCAATATAATATAGCTCACATGGTGCTGACTTATTACAGCCAACCCGGAGCCGAACCACTCGTTCTTGATAACCTTGTAGACTCCATCGATCCAGCATCAAGACGAACCGATTTAATGCCCGTATTCAGTTTTAACGGCCTGGGACTCTGGACGGCCAAACAGCGCGGAGAAGGCAAGCTGGCCGGCAGCAGCGACAGGCTCAAACCCTGGCAGGGTCTCATGCAGAAGATGTCGGAGAACAAACTGTAAAGAGGGGGGTTATACAATGACACTATACCGCCAACTCATTATTTTCACGCTGGTTCTGTTTTTTATTCTCTTTGCCGGGACTTGGTATGCAAAGTTAGACAGCACCCGTTCATTCCTGGTAGATCAGCTGGAATCACATGCTCAGGATACGGCAACATCCCTTGGCCTTTCCGTCTCCCAGCATGTAATTAAAAATGATATGCCGTCGGTTGAAAGCATGATCAACGCAGTATTCGATCGCGGATATTACGAGATCATAAAACTGGTCGATGCCAGGGAAAAGGTTGTGATCGAGCGCGTCCTCAGCGTGAAAATCGAAAATGTACCTCCGTGGTTCATCCGCTGGATTCCCCTGGAGACCCCCGAAGCAAGTGCAAATGTGATGTCCGGCTGGATTCAGGCCGGCACGATTGTGGTGAAAAGCCATCCCGGCTTTGCTTACAAGACGCTCTGGGAAGATATGGTCAGCACGACCCGGTGGTTTATCGCCTGCGGTATTTTCGTACTCATTGCCGGAGGATTCGGGCTGCGCTTTCTGCTCAGACCGCTGGTACTTGTGGAGCGTCAGGCCGACGCCTTATGCAGAAAGGAGTATGAGATTCAGGAACGCGTGCCCTGGACAAAGGAGCTAAGGCGCGTGGTAGAGGCCATGAACCGCATGACCAATAAAGTGAAGGAGATGTTCGAAGAGCAGGTAACCCAGGCCGAAGGTCTCCGGGAACGCTCCTATCACGACCCTGTGACCGGTTTGGGAAACCGCCGCTATTTCGATACCCAGATTACCGCGCGGCTTGATCGCCGCGACAGCGTCACAAAGGGCATTCTGCTGCTGATCAAGCTGAACGATCTGGATAAACTTAACCAGACGAAGGGCTTTCAGTCCGGTGACGAATTTCTGAAAAGAGTGGCGACGCTGCTCTCGGAAGCCACCAGACAGTACCCGAGCTGCGCCCTTGCCCGTCTTACGGGAGGCGACTTCGGAATCTTTCTTCCCGATGCTCCGCCATGGGATGCTGAGACGATCGCAAGCAGCGTGGCCAACAATCTGAGCCAGATTGCCTCTGAGCAGCTCGCGTTTACGGACAACATCGGCTATGTGGGGGCCGCGACCTATGAAGCAACCACCACGCTCGGCCGCCTGATCTCGGAAGCCGATCTGGCGCTGACCTCCGCCATGCAGACGGTACCCAACGGATGGATTGTCCGTGCGATTACCGAAGAAACGGACAGGGCACCGCTGGGGAAGCAGCAATGGAAGGATATGCTTGAAAAGGCCCTCGGAGAGCGCAGAATCAGCCTCGATGCCCAGCCGGTCGTTAAGACGACCGACAGGAACCAACTCCTCCATCTGGAGATTTTTTCCCGGATCATTCAGGAAGACGGCAAATTTTTAAGCGCTGGCGTGTTTATGCCCCTTGCCGAGCGCCTGAATCTCGTTTCTTCCATAGACCGAATCGTTATCGAAGAGGTTATGCAGCTCGACAGCAGTCGGCTCAGTGTTGGAAACATCGCGGTGAACCTGTCTCCAGCCTCTCTGAAGGATGACGCATTCAGGCAATGGCTGCAATCCTCTCTGAAGACTCTGCCCCGGACGGCGCCCCGGATCATCTTTGAATTTTCCGAACTCAGCGCAGTTCAGAATCAGAATTTAGTAAGTGATTTCGGCATTTTCGTACGTGAACACGGGCACGCCATGGGACTCGATCATTACGGCCAGAGTTTCTCCAATTTGCGGTACCTCAAATCAATTCGTCCCGACTATGTAAAGATCGACCGGGCCTACACCGGGGAACTCAAGAATGAGGAGAATGACAGCCGCTTCTTCATAGGCTCGCTGTGCAGCGTAGCCCACAGCATAGATATCAAGGTTATCGCGGAAGGGGTGGAAACAGAACAGCAATGGCAGATTCTAAGGGATCTGAATCTTGATGCAATTCAGGGATATATCGTTGACAAGCCAAAGCCTATCAAGGGTATGATGAAAATCTGAAAACACTCTATTTGCACAAGGAGAGCTTTGAATAACTGACGCTCGCCATGTTGCGGGATATGGGTACGCACGTGTATCGCATGCGCACCCATATCCCGACATGGCGATATTATGCAAAGATCTCACGAGAGCGTCAAGGGCAAGGGTTATAAAATATCGTCAACCATCAGGTCCTGTGAAGCGACCGTCTCCCGAAGCCTCTTCCTCTCCGTGATTCTTTCCTGGGCCTGTTCCGGAAGCTCCGTAAAAATAATAACGTTTTTCTGGATGAGAAGATCAATAAGGTCTTCAAGCAGGCGGATGATACCCATATCCGATAACGCCAGCAGCATCTTCCGGGTATCCGCGCTGATGGTTTTATGAAGAAAATCGAGAATTTCTTCATCCATTACGGTTTTCTGTTCAACCGCATCCGGACGGGGGCTGCTGTACAATGCGGTGATTTTTCCATCTCCGGCCCTTTCAACATAAAGCATGGCTTTTCTCCTAAATATTAATCGTTCTCAAGGTGAAAAAAGTTTCAGCTCTTCTTTAGATATAAGGATAGCATTATTTTAATATATAATATATACTTAATATGATTTTTTGGGAAACATTTTCTAAATCGTGTACATCCGGAAACAAATTAAAGATACTATGGTGTTTTCAATTCGGAAATCGGCAATTTTGGACAAGCTCAAGGAAATTAAGGAATTGCGCGGAGGCATACACGATGTATGCCGCACAAGAAATCCAGCAGATTGACGCCGAGATCGCACAAAAGGGACATTTTCAAGTGAAAACTAAATCAGTCTCGACAAAGAGGATAAAATGTTATAATATATGATGTGGAATTGAAGTTATCGATGTTTATTTTTTCCCAATCGAAAGAAAATATTTATGTCAGAAATTAATGTAGAAGACCCTCCTGGGGAATGGAATCTCAGAGAGGACGCGGATAGACATGATGACCCGCTTCTGGATTGCCTGATACAGCTTACGAAGCTGCATGGACGTCCCTCTTCCAGCGCCGGATTAAGTTCCGGTCTTCCGCTCGTCCATAATCGCCTCACGGTAGAGCTGTTTTCTAGGGCTGCCGCCCGGGCCGATCTGGCTACCCGTATTTTGAAAAAACCTCTTGCAAAAATTTCCTACATGCAACTTCCCGCAATATTGCTTCTCAATGAACGACAGGCATGTGTCCTCGTTGAAAATATGTCCGGAGGAAAATTAAAGATTCTGATGCCTGAAACAGGCATGGGAGAAAAAATCATTTTGCTGGAGGAATTGGAAAAACTTTATTCGGGGTACGCCATTTTCGTCCGTCCGAAATTCCGGATGGAAAAGGAGGCCCTTGACGATCTCAGCCCGGGTGCCGGAAAACACTGGTTTTGGGGAACAATATTTAATTCATGGCGCATCTATCGTGATGTCCTTATTGCTTCCTTCCTGATCAATGTTTTTGGTCTGGCCAGTCCATTTTTTGTTCTCATCGTCTATGACCGGGTTATACCCAACAATGCAGTGGAGACCCTTTGGGTCCTCGCAATCGGCATTATGGTTATCTATCTGTTTGCCGTGGCAATGCGCGCATTGCGCGGTTATTTTGTGGATGAGGCGGGGAGGAGGGCCGACCTGAAAATGTCTGCGATGCTTCTTCAGAAAGTTCTGGGACTGAAGCTGGAAGTCCGTCCTCAATCTATCGGCTCTTTTTCCAAGAACTTGCAGGAATTCGAGGGTATCCGCGATTTTGTCACCTCATTTTCCATTACCTCTCTGATCGATCTCCCCTTCATGGCATTGGGCCTGTTTGTTGTCTGGTATATCGGGGGCAGTATAGTCTGGATATTTGTTGCCGCTATCGCATTGATGCTGATCTATGCCGTCCTGATCCAGGTTCCCCTGCAAAAAGCTGTTGAAAAGACATTCAAGGCCTCATCTCAGAAAAATTCCATTTTGATTGAAGGATTATCGGGACTTGAGACCATCAAGATGCTCGGCGCGGAAAGCCAGATCCAGCGTGCATGGGAAGAATCGGTCGGCTACATCGCAAAATGGAGTTCCGTGTCGAGATTACTCTCATCATCCGTCAATCACTTTGCTTTTTTTGTGCAAAGCGGGGTGGTAGTGGTGGCCGTCATAGCCGGCGTATATATGATTTCAGAAGGAACTCTCACGCAGGGCGGTCTGATCGCCCTGGTCATCCTGTCGCGGCAGGTTATCGCACCCATGGGACAAGTCGTCAGTCTTGCCACCCGTTTCCAACGCGCCAAGGAAGCACTTAAAACACTGAATGATATCATGGCTCTTCCCGTCGAGAGACCTGTCGGCAAGTCTTTTTTACTCAGAACCCGCTTTCAGGGCGCCATAGGAGTGAAGAATCTTACTTTTTCCTATCCGGGGCAGACAATAAAAGTCCTGAACAATATCACCATGGAAATTTCCGCCGGTGAGAAGGTCGGCATCATAGGCCCGGTTGGTTCGGGCAAAACCACGCTCGGCAAATTGCTCCTCGGCCTGTATGAGCCGATCAGCGGCATGGTTACGATGGACGGAACCGATATACGGCAGATCGATCCTGCGGAACTGCGCAGTTTTATAGGCCATGTCCCCCAGGATCTCATACTCTTTCGCGGAACTGTCCGGAACAATATAACCATGGGTACCCATGATGTTGATGACACCACCATTATGCGCGCGGCGGAGCTTACCGGCGTCGATGAATTTGTCAAGAAGCATTCCCTTGGTTTTGACATGGAAGTCGGAGAACTGGGCAGGGGACTCTCCGGAGGACAAAGGCAATGCGTAGTTCTGGCAAGAGCCCTGCTGATGGATCCGCCCGTGATTGTTTTAGACGAACCTACGAGCAACATGGATAACCGGACTGAAATCCGTTTGAAAGACAAATTATCCAAAGTAATCAAAGATAAAACCCTGATATTGATAACGCACCGGGCCTCACTCCTTGAAATGGTTGACCGTCTTATCGTCATTGATAACGGTGTTATCGTCGCGGATGGGCCCAAGGCTTCTGTAATGGAGGCGTTGAAAAAGGGTAGAGTTAACGTGTAGGCAGGAGAATACAATTGTCTGAGTCTGAAAAAAAGCCGAAATCAAACGAGTTGTTTTATCGCATGCCATCTGAGGATATCGATCTTGTCACGGATATCCGGTCTTCAGTCATGGCCCAGTCTCCAAAAGGAGGCAGGGCAATTCTATGGGCGGTTCTGATTCTCTCCGCCATTGCCATCTTATGGGCTTCCGTTTCGGAAGTTGAAGAGGTGACCAGGGGACAGGGCAAGGTTATTCCGGCAAGCCAGATACAGGTTATCCAGAATCTGGAGGGCGGCATTCTTTCTGAGATCCTTGTTAATGTGGGTGACACCGTAAAAAAGGACCAGTTGCTGCTCAAGATTGATCAAACCCGTTTTTCTTCATCGGTTCAGCAGAATCAGGCCAAATACCTTTCCAACAGAGCAAAGGCGGCCCGCCTGCAGGCGGAAACAAGCGGCGCGCCTTTCAGCGTTCCCCGTGATGTGATGGCCGAACAACCGGAGATCGGCATTCGCGAACAGGAGCTCTATGAATCAAGGAAAAAGGAGCTCCAATCAAGTCTTGAAATAAAACAGCAGCAATACAATCAACGCAACCATGAATTGAGAGAGCTCAATTCCAAGCTCGCGGAGCTCAACAAGACCTATCTCCTTTTTCAGGAAGAGCTGAAATTGACCAAGCCTCTTGTGGCCAAGGGCGCCGTTTCGGAGATGGAGGTCCTCCGTCTTGAACGCCAGGCAAGCGAAATGCAGGGTGAGATTGAACAGACAAAGCAGGCGATTCCCAGGGCGCAATCAAGAATCGATGAGAGCCAGGTGGCCATGAAAGAGTTGCGGCTTGCCTTCATCAACAAGGCCAAGTCGGAATTGAACGAAGTACTTGCGCAGCTCGGAGAGGATTCCGCCACATCCGTTGCCCTGCAGGACAGGCTTGATCGAACCCTTGTGAAATCCCCCGTCAACGGTACGATCAATCGTCTCTTTATTAATACGGTCGGCGGCGTCATTCAACCCGGTATGAACCTAGTCGAGATCGTTCCCCTGGAAGGCACTCTGCTGGTCGAGGCCATGATCAAGCCTTCCGACATAGCATTCCTGAGGCCTAACCAGGACGCACTGGTCAAATTCACAGCCTATGATTTTACAATCTTCGGCGGCCTGAAAGCGAAATTGGAACAGATCAGTGCGGACAGCATTACGGATGAAAAGGGCAACAGCTTTTATCTCGTTAGACTGCGGACCGACAAGAACTATCTCGGCCCTCAAACCAATCCGTTACCCATTATTCCGGGTATGATCGCATCCGTCGATATCCTGACCGGCAAGAAAACGGTGCTCTCCTACCTTGTGAAACCCGTACTCAGAGCCAAATATATGGCATTAAGAGAGAGGTGATCCCATGGTGCTTTTGTTATGCAGCGCGAACAAGTCCGTCATCGAGAGGTGGGAAAACATGCTCAGCGGTAAATACCTGCTTGAACGGATAACATTGCTGAGGGAATTGAAGGTTCGATGCACGGAAAAAAAGTTTGATCTGATTCTTTTGCATCGCTCCCTTATTGACATGGCTTCATTCTCTGAGCTTCGTATGGCGGCCCCCCAGAGCAAAATTTTTCTCCTATCCGATCAGCCGAATGAAGAAGAGGGGCTCGCTTTCCTGAAGATGGGGATTGTGGGATATGGGAATACCTACATCTCTCAGGCACGGCTTCTCGAGGCGTTGCGTGTAATTTCAGGCGGCGCCGTCTGGCTGGGACAGAAGGTCATACAGCAATTGATTCTGGAATCCTATTCCAAATTAAAGGAACAGGGCGCTCCGGAATCCGGGCAAAAATTAGCCGGTTTGACCCCGGCAGAGCACAAGGTTGCCGAACTGGTGGCCCAGGGCCAGTCCAATCTTGAAATTGCGTTCAATCTCAAGATCTCCGAACGAACGGTCAAAGCACATCTAACCTCCATCTACGAAAAGACGAAAACAGGCAGCAGGCTGAGCCTGGCGCTGCTGATCAACCGGGGGTGACTCTTGCCCTCCGGACGTTGCCTGCACGAAAAAGCGAAGAATGATTTGTCTTTTTTAACGGAGAATTGCGGGGCTATGATAGACAGACTTGACAAAGATAATCGTTCCGGATAAGCCGGTAACAAATAATCGGCTGATATAACTGTTTATTAACAGAGGAGCCAGGAATGGAAAATGACTGTATTTTCTGCAAGATTGTAAAAGGAGAGATTCCTAGCACATTCCTTTATAAGAATGATGACCTCGTAGCTTTCAGGGACATCAATCCCCACGCGCCGGTTCACATTCTGATTGTTCCGACAAGGCACATCAGAAGCGTAAACGACCTGACCGGAGAAGATTCAAAAATCGTATCGGACATGATAATGGCCGGGAAGATGATGGCTGAAAAAGAGGGTATTTCACAATCCGGCTATAAACTTCTTTTCAATGTTGAAAAAGGAGGCGGTCAGGTCATATTCCATCTTCACATGCACCTTATCGGCGGCTGGAAGAAGTAGTTGCTGTTTTAAGCCTTTTTACTTCTTTTCCCAGAATCTTTGCTATGCCGGGATTGCCGGGGTTTTCTTCGATTATGCGCTCAAAGGCGCTTCCGATAACTATTCCGTCCGCATGCGGCGCAATTCTTTTTACATCTTCAGGCGTGCTGATTCCAAAGCCGACGCATACCGGCAGCTTTGTGACTGAGCGTAGAAGCTTCGCATGAACGGCGATATCATCCGTATCCAATCCGTCGCTTCCGGTTACTCCCGTTTTAGAAACAAGATATATGAATCCTGATGCCGATGAGGAGATTTTTTTCATCCTATCGGGAGGTGTCGTCGGAGCCACAAGGCGGATGAGCGCAAGTTCGTTTCCCGGCCACCTGAATGTCATTTCATCCGATTCTTCCGGCGGAAGGTCCACCACGATAGTTCCGTCCGCATCCGCCGA
>JBFYVZ010000221.1:0-9627 GCA_041298995.1 Desulfobacteraceae bacterium | reverse complement strand
AAACATTTGCAATTACGGAATATTTAATTTGATCACTTCGATTCTTGACTTGAACCTATTCTTTTTCACTGGAATCCTTGACTCCTCGAACCCTTGAACCCTTATATGTTCTAACTAATTTTTTTACCACAATCGGAAATATTCCGAGAAGGACGAAGGCAACAATTAATCCGGGGGATAAAATTCCGGAGAGTGACTCAACCTGCCCCAGCTCCCTTCCCGCGAACACAAACACCATTGTTGCGGGCAACATCCCGATTTGCGAGACCCAATAGAATGTGGGAAGCGGAATCCGGGTCAGCCCCATTGCCAGATTGACCAGCCAGAAAGGGAACGCAGGAATTAATCGCATTGTAAAGAGATACAATGCGCCCTCTTTTTCAACTCCTTCATTTATAGCTTTCAGTTTTCCGCCCACTTTTTCCTGTACCCAGTCCCTTAATAAAAAGCGGGCGACAAGGCAGGCCAGGGTTGCCCCGATGGTGCTGGCAAAAGAGACCGTGATAGTTCCAATCACAAATCCGAACAATGCTCCTCCGAGGAGGGTCATAACCGCAGCTCCGGGGAGCGACAGCGCCGACATGATAATATATGTTCCCATGTACGTGGCAATCACTGCTATCTTGTGCTCTTTATACAGCAGGGCAAATCGTTCCTGAGAAGCTTTGATATAGCCGAGTGAAAAATATCTTCCCGCATCAAAGGCATAAAACAGAGCAATCAGGATGATGATCGCGCAGACAATGAGTATCTTCTGCACGAGCCCCCCTTTTTTTGCTCCCTTGTCATAAGATGTTTTATTGATATTATTGCTCTTTTTCATTTTAAGCAGTTAGTTTTTCCTCTCCTAATAATTTTTCCATTCCCTTCAAGTATTCCAGTGTACGCGCTGCGCGTGTACTGCCGTTTCTATTTTTCCCGTACCATTGCCGCAGATCCTGCAGGTCGTCAATATCGTTCCAGGGAGACAGGACAAAAAACTTTGTTCCACGCTGTTCGTATCTGACGACTGTCTCTCTGTATACACTGGAAATGCTCCATTGTACATTCCGGAACAATTCGGGGAAAAAAGTCTCTTCCCGGAAACCGATAAGGTAATAGCCGCCTTCTATCGATGGGCCGATTACACTTTCATAAACCGACAAATGTTCAAACGCTTCCCTTATATAGTCTGGCGGCAAATCTGGCAGATCGCTTCCGATAAGACAGACGGACTTAAATCCAAGCCGGAAGGCATCCTGAAAAGAACGGCACATTCTCTCCCCCAGGTCTTGACCGTGTTGCGGTAGATAGAAATATGTCTCTTTCAGCCAGGATTTGAAATCGGGTAAAGCCTCTTCCGGGGTATAACAGATGCAGACAGGTTGAGGGTTATGCGCCAGCGAGTCGAGCATGTCGAGGACGAAACAGCGGTATAATCCGACGGCATGATCGTTACCACAATGGAGCGCCAGCCTGGTTTTCACCTTGCCCGGTTCAGGCCATTTGACATAAAAAAGCAGACATTCATCTGAAAACATATATTGATCCATATTTTCCAGTTTTTTATACTTCGAAGTTCGATGTTCGACTTATAGCCCAAATAAGAAAAAACGGAAAGAATTTGTTCTGGTCCCCGCCCCCTTTATTCACATATTATTACTTGAGTATTTCAAAATAATAGTTTAAAAATCCTGATTATAAAATTTTTTCTGAATATGATTTAGTGTTCATCTGGAAACAAAGTTGAGCACAGATGAGTTTCCAATTCGGAAATCGGCAATTTTGGGCAAGCTCAAGAAAATCAAGGGATTGTGCGGAGACATACGCGATGTATGTCGCACAAGCAATCCCGAAGATTGACGCCGAGATCGCACAAAAGGGCCATTTCCAGATGGAAACTATTTAATACTGGAGTTTTTGATAACTACTGCGGCATGTGAAGGATGTACATAATGACCACAAAAAAAACCGAACAGAACGATTTAGCCAACAATTTAACGGGGCCGGATGAGACATTACACAAGCAGACGAATAATGCCCTGCGCGAAAGCGAGGTACTATATAGGAGCTTGTTTGAAAACAATCATGCAATCATGCTGCTTATCGACCCTGATAATGCCGCCATAATAGACGCCAATCCAGCCGCGAGCGTTTATTATGGCTGGAGTCGCGAAGAGCTGAAGAAACGGAGAATTGACGAGATCAACACACTGACAGGCGAAGAAGTCATGGCAGAGATGCAGTTAGCGCGCTCTGAAAGGCGCAATCACTTTTTCTTCAAACACCGCCTGGCAGACGAAACAATCCGCGATGTGGAAGTTTACAGCGGGCCATTAACATTGAAGGGCAAAACCCTCCTTTACTCAATTGTTCACGACATCACCGAGCGAAAGCGGATCGAGGAGGCGCTGCGGGAGAGTGAAGCGAAATACCGTCTGATGTTTAACACAAGTCCGGATTCGGTGAACATCAATCGTCTGGAAGACGGTCTCTACTTGGATATCAACGATGGATTCACGAAATTGACCGGTTTTACCCGTGAAGATGCTATTGGCAGGACATCGCTTGAAATCAACATATGGGATGATCCTGCCGACCGGCAAAAGCTGGTTCAGGGGCTGCGGGAAAAGGGCTATTATGAAAATCTTGAAGCTCGCTTCCGAAGAAAAGACGGCAGTATCGGGACCGGCCTGATGTCGGCCGGAGTCATTTCCCTGAGCGGCATACCGCATATCATCTCAATCACACGAGACATCACCGACCGCAGGAGAATTGAAGATGAACTTTTGAAGGCCGACAAACTTGAATCGGTCGGGATTCTCGCAGGAGGCATCGCCCATGATTTCAACAATATTCTGACTGCTATTCTTGGAAATATTTCTCTTGCAAGGATGCATGTAAAACACGGAAGCAAGGTCTTCGAATTATTAAACTCAGCAGAAACAGCCTCGATAAGAGCAAGCGCGCTTACCGGCCAGTTGCTGACATTTGCGCGGGGCGGCACACCGGTAAAAGAGACCGCTTCAGTCTCAAGGCTGATTGAAGAATTGTCTCTCTTTGTCTTGCAGGGCTCAAAATCAGTATGCGAGTTTTCGATTGCAGAAGATTTCTGGCCTGTTGATGCCGATGTGAGTCAGTTAAGACAGGCCATCAGCAACATTTTAATAAATGCAAAACAGGCGATGCCGGATGGAGGAATTATCAGGATTGAGGCTGATAACCTGGTTTTGGAAGAAGGAGCTGGAACACAGGTCAAATCTGGAAGATACGTACATATATCCATAAAAGACCAGGGAGTGGGCATAGCAGAGAAAGATCTTTCAAAGATATTTGATCCTTATTTTACGACAAAAAAGGAGGGAAGCGGTCTCGGGCTCGCAGCAGCCTATTCCATCATCAAAAAGCACAACGGGCATATTACCGTTAATTCCCTGTTGGGCGCCGGAACCACGTTTGATATCTATCTGCCTGCTTCAGATAAAGCTATTCCGAAAATAAAAGGGGCTGACCTTTTAAAAGGCGCCGGAAAGATTCTTTTGATGGATGATGACATGATGCTGAGAGAGATGGCGGTGGATATGCTGGAGGTGCTCGGTTATGAAGCGGAGTTAGCGGAAGATGGCACTGAAGCGATTGAGATGTACCGGAAAGCAAAGGAATCCGAAAAGCCGTATGATGCAGTTATCCTGGATCTCAGCATACCGGGGGGTATGGGAGGAAAGGAAGCCATAAAGATACTGCTTGAGATTGATCCTGATCTAAAGGCCATTGTTTTCAGCGGTTACTCCGATAGTCCCGTCATGTCAAGCTACCGTGAATACGGTTTTAAAGGCATGATGGCGAAGCCGTTTGATTTGAATACATTGGGCAAGGCGCTGAATGAGGTGTTAAAGGGATCGAATATCGGACATCGAATGTAGAATATCGAAAACAAAAAGCAGTACATCGAATATCGAAAAGCGAAGTACGAAGTACGATATTCGAAGTACGAGTAAGGCACGAGACGAAAGATAAAAGGGGCATGAAAAAAGGCTGAAGTCCGAAGGCTGAAGCTACTAAAAGTCTTCTGTCTAAACACCTTCAGTCTATTACCTTTAACTTAACCACTTGAACCCTCGAATCCTTGGCCCCTTGAATCCTTTATTCACTTATATTATTGATCTTGAGTATTTTAAAGTAACGGTTTATAATTCTCATTATGAAATATATCAATAGACTGATTGAAACCGAAATAAAAAAAGCTTCAAAAAGCTTTTCAGCGGTAATCCTTACCGGGCCCCGACGGGCTGGAAAGACGACACTGCTTAAGAAACTTTTTCCAAAGGCCGAATATTACCTGATCGAGGAGCCTGATGTGATAGCACGGCTCCGCTCAGACCCGCGTTCGTTCCTTGAGGACGTCCGATGCCCAGCGATCTTGGATGAGATCCAGAATGTTCCCGAAATTCTCAACTATGTCAGGGCCTGCATTGATCGCGTTCCAGGTAAAAAAGGAGAGTGGCTGCTGACCGGGTCACAGGAAGCGCCGCTGATGAAAAATGTTACGGAATCACTGGCCGGCAGAGCCGCCATTTTTAACCTTCTGCCTCTTTCCCAACAGGAAACCCCGAAGGTTTCGATACTCAAAGGAGGATTCCCGGAAGTTCTGGCCCGGCCTTCCGCAGGATCTATATGGTTTCGCTCTTATGTTCAGACTTATCTCGAAAGAGATGTCCGGTCAGTCAGTTCAATCAGAGACCTTTCGACTTTCCGCCGTTTTTTGTCTCTTATGGCCGGACGTTGCGGGCAGATTTTAAACCGTACCGATCTGGCGGCCCCTTTAGGAGTTTCTGTGCCGACGATTTCAGAATGGTTGAACATAATGGAAATAACAGGCCAGATTATCTTAATCCCGCCTTTTTATGAAAATTTTGGGAAAAGGCTTATCAAATCACCCAAAATATATTTTGTCGATTCAGGCCTGGCATGCCACCTGCTGGGTGTGGAATCGGAAAAGATGTTAAACGGGTCACCTTTTCTTGGGCCTCTGTTTGAAGGGTTTGTGGCGTCAGAGATTATCAAACTCCAGCTCGGTTCAGGCCGGCCCAAGGCTCTTTATTATTTTCGCGACCAGCAAGGGCTGGAGGTCGATTTTATCGTCCCATCCGGTAATCGGCAACTTCTGTTTATCGAAGCGAAAGCTTCAAGGACAGTTGTTCCAGGAATGGCCGGTCCCCTTGAGCGGCTGGCCGGAACCGAATCGCGATACGCGATAGATAAGATTATTATTCATCGTGAAAATAAAGGCGATTTTCAGTCAACTGTTTTGAAACGCGGGGTGAAAGCCTTGACCGTAAACCGGCTGGATTCAATTATAGGAGGCGAGAGGCGGAAGAAAGTGATCAGTAATCAGTGATCAGTGGTCAGTGATCAGGAAAGGCAAGAGGCCGTGGTCGGGGGTCAGGGGTCAACTGAATCCTGATAACTGAGAACTGCTTACTTGAACCCTCGAATCCTTGACTCCTTGAACCCTATATTTCAGCGATGTACGAAATTCGATATTCTGATTCAAAATGGAGATTTAATTGATGGCTACAGCCAATAAGAAAAAAAAGATATTCATGAACAGATGGCTCACATTATATTTGGTGCTTCTGCTTATTGTCGTAGTTGCGGGGTGGTTTGTAACCGGATATCTGGGCGATAAGGCAAGGCAGGAAATACTGGACTATAACGAGTCCGAGATATCATTGCATGCTTCTCATTTGAAGGGTGAATTTGAAAAAACTGTCAGAGCAGCCAGGCTGCTGTCAGGGTCTCCCTCGATTTTGCCTGCGCTTGTTTCCGGGAAAGAACAGGATATCGAAAATGCCAACTCAGTGCTTGACAGGTACAATTTTAGCATGAATAGTTCTGTCAGTTATATCATGAACAGCAATGGAAAGACTGTTGCCTCCTCCAACCGAAATGATTTCGACAGCTTTGTAGGCAAATCTTATCAATTCCGCCCCTACTTCATGCAGGCGATAAAAGGCGCTTCGGGCAGGTATTTTGCCCTCGGCGCCACTTCTTTGAAAAGAGGTTTCTATGCAAGTTATCCTGTCAGAAAAAGTAAAGGCGAGGTTATCGGAGTTGCAGTGATTAAGCAGGATCTTGACGCTGATGAATCTCATCTTGCCAAATATCCGTATTGCTTTGTCGTTGATCCGAACGGCATTATATTTCTGTCCGGCGTGAATGAGATGAAATTTAAGAGCCTGTGGCCGGTCAGCAGGGAAACACAGCTTGCCCTGCTTAAATCCAAACAGTTTGGCGATAAGGAATTTACCGCTGTTTTGCCGCATGAAGTTGAAAACGGGATGGAAATTGAATTTGAAGGAAGAGACTATCTTGTCTCCCGCAAGGTTTTAAATCCTGAAGGATGGTCGATCGTCCTTATGACGACAACGGATAGGATTATTTTATACAAGCTGACCGGCATAGTTATCATCGTATTGATTTGTTCACTGATAGTGGTCCTGCTTATAATTAATTACAACACTACTAGGTCGGCAGAAAAGATCAGGGAAAACGAGCAGAAATTCCGGGCTATTTTTGAACAGGCATACCAACTGGTCGGTATGATGACCATAGATGGAATCCTTCTTTCAGCCAATAAAGCCGCATTGATGTTTAGTGGGGTAAGGGAGGAAGATGTAATAGGAAAACTTTTTTGGAAAGCGCCGTGGTGGTCACATTCACGTGATCTTCAGGAGAAGCTGCGTCTTGCGGTTAAGAAAGCTTCCGAAGGTGAGTTTGTGCGTTTTGATGCGACCCATCCGGAGCCTGACGGCGGCATCCGTCATGTTGATTTCTCTCTTCGTCCGGTACTTGACGACGCAGGCAAGGTTATCTTTCTTGTGCCGGAAGGACGCGACATCACCGAGCGTAAGCGGGCAGAGGAAGCGCTTATCGAAAGTGAAAATAAATACAGAAACATCCTGGAGAATATTGAAGATGGTTATTATGAAGTTGATACTGCCGGCAATTTCACTTTTTTTAACTATTCAACGTGCAGGATGCTTGGATATTCCGCGGATGAGTTGATGGATAAGAATAACCGCGAATATGTGGATGATGAAAATGCTAAAAAAATTTTCAAGGTCTATAATGAGGTATATCGAACAGGAATACCCATCAAAGCATTTGACTGGGAACTTATCAGGAAAGACGGTTCAAAATGTTTTGTTGAAACGGGCGTGTCTCTGATAACTGATTCGAATAACGTTAAAAAAGGATTCAGTGGAATCGCAAGAGATGTAACGGAGCGCAAGAAGTCTGAAGCAGAATTAGATAATAGTTTCAAGCGGTTAAGGGTGGCATTGGGAGGAACAATCCAGGCTCTTGCGGTTGCTGTTGAAACGAGAGACCCTTATACGGCAGGGCATCAGAAGAGGGTGGCGGATCTCTCCCGCGCCATAGCCACGGAAATGGGTCTTGATTTCAACCGGACAGACGGCATCCGTATGGCCGGAGTGATTCATGATCTCGGCAAGATGGCGATTCCGGCTGAGATATTAAGCAAGCCTTCAAGGTTGAGTGAAATTGAATATAAACTGATAAAGACCCATTCCCGGGCCGGATATGACATACTTAAAGATATTGAATTTCCCTGGCCCATTGCTCAGATTGTATTACAACACCATGAAAGGTTAAATGGTTCAGGATATCCCGCCGGATTAAAGGGTGAAGAGATTCTCATGGAAGCCCGCATAATAGCGGTGGCCGATGTTGTTGAAGCGATTGCTTCGTACCGGCCATACCGTCCCGCCCTCGGAACGGAAATAGCTCTCGGAGAAATATCTCAGAATAAAGGGATTTTCTATGATCCGGCAGCCGTGGATGCATGCCTGCGTCTGTTCCGGGAAAAAGGTTATAAGTTTTAATGAGGCGAGAGGCGGAAGGCGTGAGGCGGAAGGCGGAAGGCGGAAGGCGTAAATAGTAGATCGTAGATCGTGAATCGTAGATCGTGATTCGAACGACGATATTCGAAGTCCGATATTCGATATTCGAACAAGGAGGTTATATGAAAAACACAGCAAGAATCTCCGGAATAATCATCATATCCTGCATCATGATATTCGGATGCAGCGAATCTAAGCCTCCAAAAGCCCCCGACGAAGTTAAGCTGCAGTTGAAATGGCATCATCAGGCCCAGTTTGCCGGTTTCTACATGGCGCAGAAGAAGGGCTATTATGAAAAAGAGAATATTAAAGTCACTTTCCTTGAAGGAGGAATGGACGTAAATATTGCGGAAAGCGTTATCTCAGGAAAAGCCGATTTCGGCGTAATGACTCCGGAGGCGGTTCTGATTGATCGCAGCAGAGGTGAGCCGCTTACCGCCCTGGCGGCGATATACAGGCGCAGCGCTACGGTTTTTGTGGCAAAAGATGATTCCGGTATAATTCGTCCATCAGATTTTACAGGCAAAACAGTTGCTGTGAGCAGTAAAGGTTTTGCAGAGGCGGAGATTCAATTCAAGGCAATGATGAAAAAACTGGGGCTGAATCTTTCAAAAGTCAAAGTTGTCCCCTTTGATCCGAGCTATGAAACCTTTTACAGGAATGAGACCGATATTGCGGCAACCTATTCTATATACGGACTCATAAGAATGAGAAAAAAGGGGATCAAACTCAACCTTATCTGGCCGGAAGACTACGGCATCAATTTTTATTCCGATACTCTGGTGACCACAGATAAGGTGATTTCAGATAACCCTGATCTGGTCTCTCGATTCACACGAGCCTCATTAAAAGGCTGGCGGGACGTAATCGGGGATTACAAACAGGCTGTTACTGTTAGCTTGAAATATGCCCGTATCAAGGATGCAGAGATGCAAACGGCGATGATGGAAGCCATGCTTCCGCTTGTGCACACCGGGGAGGACCATGTAGGATGGATGAAATCTGATGTCTGGAATGAAATGTATGAAACACTCCTGGAACAGGGTCTGCTTGAAAAGTCTTTTGATGTTAATAAAGCATACACCACCAAATTTATTGAGGAAATCTACGGAGGGAAAGTCAGATGAAACTTACATACAGGCTGACCATCCTCTTCTTTATTATGGCTGTTCTCCCTACGGCGATTATAGGATACATAGGTTACGATATTGGAAAGCAAACTATAATCAGGGAAACAGAAGAACATCTCGTCAGCATCAACAACTCAAAGAGCAGGGAACTTTACCGATGGATTCAAAACAGCAAAACAAGCATAGAAGAACTGGCCCAGAGGCCACAGGTTGTTCAATACGCTTCGGTGATGGCTGCGTCCCATGAGATTCAGGTTTCATCATATCGGGAAGCTCATAAAAACATTATCAAGGATCACTTTAACCCCCGCCTGAGATACGGAATTTTTAAAGAGCTGTTTGTGATGTGTTATCCGATAGGACATATATCCGCTTCAACTGATCTGAGGCAGGATGGAAAATACAGGAATAATCGCAGGTATTTTATAGAAGGTCAAAGCCGCACTTATGTCGAGGGGAGTTTTTACTCGCCTACGCTTGAGCAGCCTTCGATGATAGTGAGTACGCCCATTAAAGATAAACATGGGCATACTGTTGCTGTCCTTGCAGGACGTGTAAATCTCAATGAGCTTTCTGATATCATGAAACTGCAA
>JBFYVZ010000210.1:0-3040 GCA_041298995.1 Desulfobacteraceae bacterium | reverse complement strand
CCATGCAACAGTCTAAGGTACAAAACTTGACGACCTCAGAAAGACATAATCCCTTTCATTACAATCTCGAAAGAGGTTGCCGAAATACTGGTAATGCTGTCAATAGCTTCATATTCGAGGCACTGCCCCTCTTCAGAAGGGGACCAGTTGAAAGCTCGCAATTTCTTACTTAACAGACAGTAATAAAAGAGCAGATTAGAATTTGAGCTGTATTTATTCCACCTCAATTTCTTTAATAAACAATTCATTTCCAGAAATGGCCTCGACATTTTTTGATCGGCACTTCGGGCAAACAAACCCAGCTTCCAGGATAAAAAAGGTCTCGTAGCAGGAACTGCATCTACCAGCATGTGGTATCCGTGCTACTGTCAGCTTTATCCCATCCGGAGGGAATAATTCCTTAGTGAGGAGCTCGAAACAGAAGGTCAGGTGTTCGGGGACCACAGCCGTGGTTTCTCCAACTACCACACGAACGGTTTTCAGTTTAATGGCTCCCTGGTATGCCATCTCCCACTGGGCGATATCCAGTATGTCTTGAGCTAAAACCAATTCACGAAGATGAATCATGGGCTTTATGTCCTTCATTAATAGCCCTTAGTGGAACCGCGTTGATTAGATATGCGTTTCAGATGCGATGCAATAGCAAGTAGAAATAATTACGAGATGGAGTAGAGATGGAATAAGAACAAAACCCCAGCCTCAATTGAGAAATGGGGTACGCATGCCTTCAGACAATACTCCCCAGTCGTTTAAGATATGAAGTTAAGTCGGATTAAATTGATCAATATTTTCATTATGTTTAATTCTATATTATTTGAAAGTCAAGAAATAATTCATCATCAGAAAATGCTTACCACTTGAAGTCATGCATTTTCTTCGAGGTTGACATTTTACTGATTTCAGGAAGAAGCAGAGCATTTTTTCATCTACAAACAAACGTTATTGGAACATCTTGATGTGTGCAAATTACGGGTTGTAAGGGAGCATGACGCCCGCGCCCAGCAAGTGAGAGCCCCCCCGGCCCGTTGAAGCGCGCTGTTAGCCTGCCCCAATTCACTCAATTTCCAGATTGCAGGAATCGCTTATCGTCTGCCATACGGCCTACTTGCGATGCATAAAAATTAGGGCTCAATCTTTCCGGAAAGAAAGATCCCCAAATTAATATCCGTCATTTTAATGTGCCGGCTTAACCAGTTCTTGAGAAAATCCAGCAGAGAAACATAGGGGGCATAGCTGCCGGAACAGGCAACTTCAAAGTCCAATACCTCCTTGATGAAATTATTATGTTCAGTTTTATGGGATTGGGACTCCGGATAATCATACATGAGCATGTACTTTTCTTCCGTCCCGAAATGAACATTGATATAGTTTTTAAGTTTTATCAAAACCTCAGATACGACTTTATTGCGATCCTCTTTTTTCGCGCTTTCGTGGAGAACATTTATCATCTCAATTAAATTTTTATGCTGCTGATCTATCTCATCAATATTTACTGATAGTGTTGCATCCCATTCAAAAAAAGGCATACTTTCCTCCATTTGTCAGAAGTCATATTTTTAATTATAGAAGTTAAAGATTATGGTTTGAAAAAAAAGTATTTTGTGCTGCACCTTAACTCACCCATCGCACAAACATTTCGACGGGATCGCGCTTTCTTTCAAAGTTGTTTACCGGTGAATCATTATCCGGCCATCCCAGGGCAGTTCCTATAATAATCTTCCTGCTTTCAGGGACATTAAAAATTCTGCGAATAATTTGCGGATAGGATACGGATGCGGCAAGAGAAATGGTGCCAAGGCCCCTTGCATGAGCCAATAGCTTAAATGTCTGTATGAAAATGCCCACATCAAGCATGGCGTATTCAAGAAGGATATCCTTGTCCACTATTACAATCAGAAGAGCAGTAGCATTAAAGAGGGAGAACATGTCTCCATAGTAATTCATCCTTCCGGTTTTATCTTCCCTCGGAATCGAAAGGGATGTAAGAACGCTTTTACCAACATCCACATACCTTCTTTTCAACACTTCCGGCCATTTTTCCGGCATGGGTATATCCGGTTCCGGTTTTTCCCCGGACATGATGGCCTCCCTGTTTTCCTTTTTAAAGCGCTCAAGGGCGTCACCGGTGGCCACCACGAATTCATACTGCTGCGTATTCCCCCACGATGGAACCCATAGAGCATCGCTGATAAGTTCCCGGATTGTATCTTCAGGAACCCTCTCCGGAAGAAAGCTTCTTATGCTCCTCCTGTTTTTAACGGCTTCATTTATATCCATATGTTGCCCCTTATAATAACCTGTTTTATTGGTGAATATGCTTTGAAAGCTACACCTTGCGGAAAAGCATGTCAAACATAGATTTCAGGAAGTTTTAAGAAAGAAGCTGTCAGTCGCTCAATTGAAAAATATTTGACCATATTTATAGTTTTACCCATCATTATAGGGGATAATTCCCCACCGCATTCATTTTACGGTATCTTGTCGAAAGAAATTCATTTTTATTGCTGTTATCATTATTAATCCGAGAAGCACAATTAGATTTATCGAACTCAATGATGTCGATGCTTCTATGCCGAAAAAAAGAAAAAAGAAGGAGAAATCAAAATGAAAAAAAACAAGAACTTGTGCGATGAGTGTATCGATCGAAATTGCCCCGAAAGAAAAACTGAAAAATTTAGGGTGAATTGCCCGGCCGATGAAAGCCACAGCTTAATAAGTCCGCAAACGCCCGCTATTATTGCACCACCGTCGTTGAGTACAGGAGGCCACGATTTTGTACTTGCGATGCACAACGTTAAAGTTGCAATATATGTGTCCATATTTTGTTTACGGATGGACACTAATTACTGTTAGCTCTAATGACTTGACACTTCAGCCGGAATAACGTAGTTATAAGCATTAACCTTCAATAATTACTCATGATAATGGAAAGAGATTCAGGTAAACCAGTGATTCTTGTGACCGGCGGAACCGGCTACATCGGGAGCCATGCCGTTGTTGCCCTCAGCGCTGCGGGATATTATCCTGTTATCGTTGATAA
>JBFYVZ010000179.1:0-6165 GCA_041298995.1 Desulfobacteraceae bacterium | reverse complement strand
TTTATGGTTTGGGTATCCCTATGTTATCAGGAGGTTATTTTTATTGCAATGTGACGGAATTCTCTGTTTATAGTATCTGGGGGAGTATTTACTCTATCTGTTTTAATATATAACGCCCATGAAATTATGCGTTTCCTAATCTTTCTGACAGAATTATCAAACAGGCATCTGGGCAGAAAGTCAAATGACAGACAACAGATGAAATCAGTGTGACGCTCAAAGCGATAGTCTCAGGATTACTTTGCTTGTTGCCTGGATTCATCAATAACGCGAACAAGTGGCGGTTTATTCGTGGCGATCACTTCATTTTTGAGATGTTTGTGGTGCGGAAAGCTTTTCAAATTTGGGAAATGCGGAGTATTATCATATCGGAAGATGAGATTCTTTTCCTTATCCTGGAAATGGTATCTATACCCCAGGTGCCTGACTTCGCCTTCGAACGTTATTGATTCATTCAGCTCGAGAAGATATCCGTTATAAAAACGCAGCCTGATGCGCAGGTTAACACGGTCAGAGGCTAAAATCTCTTCTTCGTAAAGTTCGGCATAAGCACCTTCAATTTCTCCAAGGGTTGCCTCAACCTCCCTGAGATAATGGGAAATGGCCTCATGCAGCATGTCTGAGCTTTTTTTCTATCTTTTCCCGGATAGACATAAAGTGTTCATAATCATTCGACCACTCCACAAAATCGACTGAATCCCCCATCTGCCCAGCAGAGTATTTATGAAAAAAATCCTCAGAGGGCATACAGTAGCGTTCCTCTAAAATGCTCATGCGTTTGGCTATTGCCACCAAAGCATCTACGGGAGAACCATAAATCAAAGTCTGCTTTTGCACGACACACCCCCATATCTATGTAAGTTTGAGTACAATAACACAATAAGTGAAAAAAGCAAGCATTCTTGAGTAAGGTATTTAGGGGACGTTCGTGCAGAGCGTGCTTGTAGAGCTGGTCTGGGCAAACTGGACAGGTGTTGGGTGGTACACTTTTAAATGATAACGCATGGAAGTCATCAACACGGGCATTTCCGCCAAAGGCAAGGTGATGCCTGTTTCCTCGGGGTCAGAGACCATTTTTAAAAAAGCGTTGACATGATATCAGATTGTGTTATCATTCGTCTATGATTGGCAAACACAGGAAAATCCTTGAAGCCATATTTACCAACCCCGTCAAGGGAAACATTGAATGGTCGAGGATAGAAGCGTTGTTCGTTGCTGTGGGGTGTGTTGTGGTGGAAGGTTCCGGTTCTTCCGTTACCTTTGAGAAAAATGGGAAACGGGCCTACTTCCATCGTCCTCATCCTCGAAAGGATTCGTTACGGTACAGGGTGACAGACGCCAGACATTTTCTTGAATCTATAGGAGTGAAGCCATGAACGCCATGAAGTATAACGGATATGCTGCACGTATCGAGTATGACGCCCACGACCGGATATTTGTCGGTCATCTGGCCGGTGTACGTGACATTGTGGGGTTTCACGGGGAATCTGTTGAAGAACTTGAAACCGCATTCCATGAGGCGGTTGACAATTATCTTGCCGCTTGCGCCAAACTTGGACAACAACCCAACAAACCGGTCTCTGGCAAGATATTGCTGCGAGTGCCGCCGGAAATTCATTCCGCAGCAATAATGGTGGCCGAAAGCGAGGGCAAAAGCCTCAACCAGTGGGCCGCTCATGTTTTGGCCGAGGCTGTGCACTGTAGTTGATCCAGACTGCGGCCTTGACCTTTTGCCAGACAACGCTCTGTTAATCGCCAAGGAGTGTATTTAGGGGACGTTCGGTGTATTTAGGGAACATCCATGATAAGTAATGTCAAGGGGAAAATGGAGATTTCCCCTGACCTTCCGGAATAAAGGACTCCCGGCGGCTTTTTACATCAACCTGCCACAAATCGATCTTTTTCTTCTTCACTTTATGGTCCGCTTTGATCGATGATCATGCGACCAGACATCCATTTGCTGCCACAAGGCCTGACAAGGTTAGCTCTACCCCTATCTTCAATGACCTCTGCAGAAGATTGAGTTTGGGTCAACCCGCCGGCCTTGAAACATCACTACTGTTGCGCTGCGTTTTCCGCATGCATAGTCCCCAAAAAGCAAGGCCCGGCGGGAAGATCTTAATTCAAGCAGTTTTATATTTTCAGTCAGCCTCTATTTCAGGCTGCCTGTTTTTCTTCAGGGAGAATAGGGGACGTCCTAAACTTTTAAACTTATTCATCAAAAAGCAAGTATTTATATGGTTGAAGGCGGAAGGCGTGAGGCGAAAGGGAAAAGCGTTGAGCGCTGAGGGAAAGCATAAGAAAAGAGACGAAGGGGTCGTCATTCATATTCGCCTTCCCAGAGAGCGGAGAGAAATTGGCCGTAGGGAAGGATTTGAATGCCGTCCACCTCCCGGCATCGCGTTTCCATACAGACGCACAGATACCGCTTGAATTGTTTTTCCTCGCTAAGAGCGCGCAGGGATTTGAGATCCTGCGGGGAGACGTTTTGTTTGGCTTTTACTTCTATCGCCGTATGATCGCTGATGATGAAATCCACCTCGAAGCCGCTTGTTGACCGCCAAAAAGTCAGCGGCGCACCCGAAACGTAATCGCTGCGGCAGGCCAACTCATGCATCAGAAATGTTTCAAAGGCTTCGCCGAATTCCGGCGTGCCGGGAAGGAAAGGCCTACCCTGTAAGGCCGATACGATGCCCACGTCGAAAAAATAGTATTTCGAGGATGCCAGGGGCTTTCTCTTCACCGTCTTTCGCCATGGCGGCAGTTCGCGGAGGATGAGGGTGTCTTTAAGGATATCGTAGTATTCATACACCGTGGTTCGGGCTACCTGAGCATCGCTGGCGATGTTCGTGAAGTTGACGATCCCGCCGTTGCTGTGGGCGGCGATTTTGAGGAAACGGCTGAAGGCTGGAATATTACGGGTTGCCCCTTCCGCCATTATCTCCTGCTGCAGGTAGAAACCGGCATAGGCCTGAAGATCAGCCCCGGGATCTTCGGAAAAGTAGATCGCAGGCAGAAGGCCCCGCTCCATAGCCCGGTGAAGATCGAAACTGTCACCAAGTTCCCGGTAATTCAAGGGATGCAGATTCTTGATTCTGGCGCGACCGCCCAATAGATTTACGCCGCCGCGCCGAAGCTTTCGGGCGCTCGAGCCCGTCAGGAGAAAATGCACGCCCTGCGTCTCGATCAGGCGGTGAACCTCGTTGAGAAGCGAGGGAAGGCGCTGGATTTCATCAATGACGACGCGCTTCACTGAAGAGCCGATCTCTTCTGCCAGGCGGGTGGGAGCGCGGCTCAAGGTCAGATAGGTTGCACTGTCCAAAAGATCATAGTAACAGACATCGGGCAGGTGATGCCGGATGAGCGACGTTTTCCCTGTCTGCCGGGGGCCCAGCAGAAAGCAAGATCGTTTCTCCAGCAGGCTTTTAATATCGAGCTGCCTCTCAACCCATGTTTGTTCCATGATGATCACCTTGACGTATTATTTGTCATTTGTGATACTATATGACGATATACCTGTCAATCAAAAAACGGAGTGTGGATATATTTGTTTGATATCCTTAAATTTTTAAACTTAATCATCAAAAAGCAAGTAGTTATAAGGCGGAAGGCGTAAGGCGAAAGGCGGGAAACAGGGGTATTTAGGTCACATCAGAATATAAGTTGACAGCGGCATAGAGGATTGCAGTCTGTGATTATGCCGGGACTAAAGACTCAGTATGTATTTCTGAACAGCTTCGACAAAAGAATATGCCTTCGCAAGGCTCTCTTTCGCTTTTTCAGGTGACACCGATTCGATGATCTTGTAATCGGCAGTCTGACGCAATTCAAAAGCTTTATGAAAATCTTTGGAAAGCTCCTTTGGAAAAATTTCCTTGCTTACGAATTCCGTATCGAAAAGGCTGATGACGCCAACGTGCTTGGATGGCACCTTGCCGATATTTTGCATAAGAGCAAGGGCTGCATAGAACATAGCATAATATGAACAGTTCACGACACTTTGTGGGCTACGGTTTCCATCCAATAGAAACCGGGCATCCGCAAAGGGTAATCTGCGCCTGTTCCAGCCGGTATTTTACCAGAGTGGCGATTTCTTCTTTCTTCATATTGAAATTCCTTCAGCCTGGACGGCCTGGATGAGGAGTGAATAGCGTTCCGGACCCTCTTCCCACTCTTGTCTGGCAAAGACAATAGGAACGACGACAAGCCCATACTCAAATCCTGCTTTCCAGGCACAATCGCTGACTAAATCCTTTCTACTATCTGTTGTTTGGCTGTCCAGAACCACGAGGACATCCAGGTCGGAGTCAGGATCGGCATCACCTCTGGCCCTCGATCCGAATAGAATTAGCCTGTACAATTCCATCTGTTCGGAAAGAAGAGCTTTGAATCTGTCAAGGACGATTTTCTCAATTTCAGTCACGACTGATTTCCCTATCGGAGTGGGATGTATTTCACGCAAACCCGCTATTCCGCTATGCGGATAAGGGCATTTCCACATATTTGAAAGCATTATAATATATGTTGGGTGCAATAGCAAATTTTTTCCGGTGGCAATTTATTGAATGATGAGATGCAAGATGTGATACATAACCTCCGCATTTAAACTTCTTGACGCACCATATTACCTGTATTACTATGTGCTATATAATGACGTAAAGGGGGATCGTGATGGATCAGGTCAGAGTAAATTTGACGCTTGATGAAACCGTATGGGGAGCGTTCAAACGCATGGTCCCAAAGCGGAAAAAGAGCATGATTATCAATAAATTGTTGAAAGAAGAGGTTGAAAGAATTAAGCGTCAACAGGAGGAACAGACCTTGAGTGCCGCCTTTCGTGAGGCATCGGAAGACCGGGAGCGTCAGTTGGCAATTAAGGAATGGGAATCTCTCGATCTGGAAGATTGGAGAGAAAAATCATGAATCAGGGCGAAATCTATCTGATTAACCTGGACCCGTCCATCCATTCCGAAATCGGCAAGACCCGGCCTGGGTTGATCCTCTCCGTCAACTCCATGAACCTCAATTCACCCAGGTTGATCATTGCTCCGATAACATCCTCGGTAGGAAAGATTTACCCCTTCGAGTTATTGCTTGCCGGCCGGCAGGCTACAGCAGGCGGCCTCGAAAAGGATTCCAAGATCATGCTGGATCAAATACGCAGCGTTGATAAGCGAAGATTAACCAGAAGGATCGGCGAGATGGATAATGATCTGCTTATTAAAGCCTGCACCATAGCCCAGAAGCTCATCAATGCGCCAAGTGCGGGCAATTAAGAATTAAGAGATATATGGGGACGCCCATGAAATTATGCATTTCTATCCTTTCAGAGGGGGAATAGGGGACATCCCATATTTTAAACTTATTCATCAAAAAGCAAATATTTATAAGGCGGCTGGCTGAAAATGCGGATGACCGGTCTTCCGTATTCCACGGAGAGCGGCAATAAAATCAATAGATTTGCCCCCTTGATTCGTCATTGATTTCCAATTGATTATTTTTGTGTTGATTATTTATGTAGACACATTGTTTATACTGTGTTACAATTCACTCAAAATGGCACAGGAGGATTATTCATGTTGGCAAAGGCTTTGAAGTGGGGAAACAGCCTGGCATTGAGGATACCGAAACCCCTCTCGAGGGAATGTGGAATTGAGGAAAATACCCCTGTCGATATCCGTGTCGAACAGAACAAACTCATTATCATGCCGGTACGAAAGCAATATTTCCTGGAAGAACTTTTAGCTGGAGTGACCCAGGAAAATACCCATGCTGAAGTAAGCCCAGGACGGCCAGTCGGCAAGGAGTTGCTGTAATGGCATACATTCCTGATCGTGGGGATGTAGTATGGATAAACCTTGATCCGCAGGCAGGGCAAGAACAATCCGGCCATCGTCCCGTTTTGGTTCTTTCCCCCGCATCTTATAACGGCAAAGTCGGGCTTATGCTGTGCTGTCCCATAACCGGCCAGGCAAAGGGCTACCCCTTTGAAGTTGTCATCGAGGACAACCCGAAGGTAAGCGGCGTAGTGCTTGCCGACCAAGTGAAATGCCTGGATTGGAGAACCCGGTGCGCAAAAAAGAAGGGGAAGGTATCTCAGGCGGTGCTGGATGAGACACGGAACAAACTGAAAGCGGTCATTGAGGGATAGGGGGGATTTTAGGG
>JBFYVZ010000176.1:0-3677 GCA_041298995.1 Desulfobacteraceae bacterium | reverse complement strand
AGCTTCTCAAGAAAGTTTTTACATGGTTCTATCATAATCCCGTCACGGAGCAACTTTTCCCGCCCCTGATAGAGCAGAATTCTCTCAGCCTCGGGATAGTCTTCGCCAAACGCTTTAAGCCCATGCAAATCCTTAGGATGTATCGTATCGGCATGCTTTACTTCGATCGCCCGGAATAAATCTTTACCGTAAACGACAAAATCCACCTCGCTGCCGGCGCTGGTACGCCAGTAGAACAGCCCGGACTCCGGATGCCGATAATCGATCCATGCCTTAAGATGCTGAGCAACAAGCCCTTCAAGCGCAGGCCCGGCCTTTTCTTCCGGCCTGTCAAGCGGTCCTGAGGGCCTGAGTGCGGTGTAAATCCCGGTGTCGAAAAAGTAAAATTTCGAGTGCTGCACGGTTGCGCGTTTCGCCCGCTTTGTAAATACCGGCAGTCTGTATGCCAGGAGCAGATCTTCAAGAATATGCAGGTATCCTTCTACAGTCTTTCTTTCCACTCCGCATTCCCGTGCAATATTGCTGATGGTCAGGACGCAGCCGTGAGAAAAACTCACGGACTCCAGAAAGCGCGCAAAATTTCCGACATTTCTCGTCAGACCTTCCATCTGCACTTCTTCCCTGATATAAAGGTCTATATATGCCTGCAGAGAGGCCGACGGATTATTGCTGTCCAATACCACAGGGATTGTGCCGTGCTTTAACGCCTTTTCCATGTCAAATTCGTTTTTGAGTTCCGCTGCGATGAATGGATGCATATGTTTCATGAGCGCCCTGCCTGCAAGCAGATCGGCGCCTGTTTTTTTCAATTTTCTGGCGCTCGAACCGGTAAGAATGAACTGCCGGCCTTTTTTCTCCTCCATGAGGCTATGCACGACCTCCAGAAGCTGAGGCGCTTTTTGTATCTCGTCCAGAACGATCACTTTTTTGTCTTTTTCGGCAAGAACCGTTTCACGAAGTCGTTCAGGACGGGCAAGATAAAACCGGTGGACGTCGGGAAGGAGCAGATCTATATACAACGCATCAGGATAAAGGTCTTTTATAGTAGTTGATTTCCCCGTACCGCGCGGACCGAGGAGAAAAAAGCTCTGTTGTTCGGATTCGAAAAATCTGCTTACTTTTTCCATTATAAGTCCATTTATGGAATTAATGATTCCTTATTTTATGTGCCAGCCGGGAGAATGTCAAGAACACAATCATAAAAAACTTTATATACAATCCGGGTCACTTTGAGCAGGAATGTGCATTGCTTCCGGGCAAGAAATAGTTATCGATTTCAGTCCGCCATCCGCCAAACTGTATGGCGGAGCAAATCTGAGACCTTGACCAAAAATCGGTAGCTACGCTGTTAAACGACAGACGGTTAATACTACCGTATCCATTGAATTTCGGCCAGATGAGATACCAGTTTAAATTCCGGGTCTCCGGTAACCAGTACAGCCGAACTGTTTATGGCACAGGCCAGCGCGAAGCAGTCCGCATATGAAATGGGATAATCAGCTTTGATTTCGGCTGCCTGGTAAACAAGAGAATCCGGAACGGAGAGAATTTGAAACCCAAGTTGCTGAATTTTTGCAAGGAGCTGGAGTTTCATCTGATCTCCGAAACGCCTCTTTGTCAGATACAACATCTCTCCGACGTTGATGGCGCAAACAAGCCGTTCAATATCATGTGGAATGGCTTTTCCAAGTATTTCTGCAACAACTTGAGCTCCCTCTTCTTTTTGGAAAAATGCCAGCAGGGCATGGCTGTCGAAAAGATAACGAAGCTTCATTGCTTGAAATCCTTATTTCTTTCTGCAAGTAATTCCCCGGTCAATGAAGGCGCACCGGGAAGAAATCCCATTGCCTCGCCGATCGGATCTTCAGCGGGGGGCACTATATAAATAAGATTGCCATATTCAAAAAGTTGTACGTGATTGCCCGGTAAAATCTTATATTTTTTCCTGATTCCGGCAGGTATGACAATTTGACCTTTATTCAGCACTTTTACAGTTTCCATGGAAATCTCCCTGTTGAGTTCAACGATTTTATATATTGTATAACTATTTGCTCAAAAGTCAAATTTATTTTGTATCCAGCAGCAATTGAAGTTATTGAAAATGAGGAAATTTCAGGTTTCGCGGTAAGAAATCAAGGGAAAGGGCGTTAAAGTAGCTGAAAATACCGGTAAACCAGGCCGCTGATTTTTTCAAAATGCCGATCCATGGTAACCAGTTCAGCGCCATGCTCCATGGCTTGAGCGGCAATCCATATATCGTTGGCAGGAATTGGTGTGCCCTGTCGTTTGAGTAGGGCTGCTATTCTTGAATAGCGATCAGCAGTGATTTTCCCAATCTGTATCTCCTCCACAGCTTCATGGTTGAGGAACTGGTCCAGTTCATCCATATTTTGTTGGAATCTGGCGCCATTGATAAATCCGAACATCAATTCCCCCAATACAATCGGAGAAATAAGAATGATATTCGCCCGCGTCAGAAATTCGACAATTTCGGGATTGCCCATTTTAAATCCTGCATATCCGTTTGTATCAAGTATGAGCTTCATTTCCACATTTCCTGATCAATCTGTTCGCAGGGGCTGATGGAATTAAGAAAAGTCAAAGCATCCTGACGGCTCCATCCTCCTGCCAGATGTTTAAGGGTTTCGGCCGGAGGACTCTGTTTTTTGTTTTGAAATTTTTGTCGGATGATCCCAACCAGAATATTATTTATGGATTGCCGACTGTCTCTGGCCATTTTTCGAATTTTCTGTTCGATTTCAGGGTCTATTCCTCGTACGGTGATCTGATTCATGACTCCCTCCTTACCTCTTTTTGATGTATATTATGAATCAGCAAGCCGTATGTCAAGCAAAAAGCATTGAGACCTTTGCATAACGCCCCCTTTTGCCCGATTACTGCGTCAGGCTCAAATTTCAATCCTCGAAATACTCAATGTATTCCTGTGGTTGAAATTATCGCCTTCCTTGTACTTGGCCAAAATTGGACGTTCTTCAAAGGTCTCGCATTGTAAGGCGGACCGTGGGCAGTTTTTATTCTCATTCATTATTCTTTGAGACCTCGCGCCTTTCGCCTCACGCCTTACGCCTTATCAAGCTTCTCCTTCAGTATCCTGTTCACTATCTCAGGATTGGCTTTGCCTTTTGTCTCCTTCATAATGCGACCTACAAAAAACCCCACCACTTTTGTTTTGCCTGCCTTGTAATCTGCAACTTCCTTTGGGCAACTCCCGATGAGTTTTGTAATCATTTCTTCTATGGCGGATTCATCCGTAACCTGTACAAGGTCTTTTTCTTTGACGATTTCTTCAGGTGATCTGCCTGTTTTTGCCATCTCCTCAAAAACCGTTTTCGCGATTTTCCCGCTTATAACATTCTGATCGATAAGAGATAATAATTTTGCGAGATTCGATGAAGAGACCGGAGATTCTTCAATGCTTTTGTCTTCCGCATTCAGAAGACCCAGCAGAGCGCCCATCACCCAGTTGCTCACCTGTTTAGGATTATTAAATTCTTTAACGCAGTTTTCAAAATAGCCGGCAATCTCTATGGCAGAGGTGAGAACACCGGCATCATATTCCGGCAAACCGTATTCCGAAATGAATCGTTCCTTTTTCCGGTCGGGAAGTTCGGGAAGACTGTTTCTGACTTCTTCTATCCATGTGTCGTCAATCACAA
>JBFYVZ010000158.1:0-5462 GCA_041298995.1 Desulfobacteraceae bacterium | reverse complement strand
CCTGTGCCTTGTGCTGTTTGGTTGTACCCGTCTGATGCAGATCGATGTGAAGATCACCGACAAGGCCATTGTATGGGAGTTGGGCGATACTCCGACGGCCTACCAGTTTGAGGCCATTGATTACTGCGAAATCCTCAACGCGTCCGTTGGGGGCAGGACAATCCCCGTGCTTGTGGTTGCGCTCAAGAACGGTGACAGGGAGGACTTCGGCGTTGCTCCTTCGGTTTCAGTCGAAGTTCTACGCTCGACTTTAGAACAAAGGCGCGTAAAGGTCTTGACAGGGACTGACACGATGAGCGAGCAATTCCTCGCAGGTAAGGAGGGCGATCCCAATTCACGGATTGAACATTCCCCTTCGGATCCATTCGAATCAATTGTCAATTGCCTGAAGAAGGATGGTCTGCCCGATCAGGCAAACAGGTTTGATGAACTCCTCCATCATGTGGCCTGGACAACCGGGACAGAAATGATTGGAGAACTTGGGCTGGAGATGAAGCGAATGTGGCCAATGGTCAAAGCTCGCGGAAGCGATGAGACGAAAGAGGGCTTCAGGTCTGCCGCCCGACTCGTCCGAAAATCATGGCCCCTCTTCAGGCTATAATTCGGCGAAATAAGGTCCGAACAACGCTCCCGATGCGACTTAAATCCCCGCTCTAACGCTGGGTTCTCAGCGCATCAAGGCGGGCGCGAGGACAATTCATGGCACCCCAAAAATGTTGGGTTGAGGAGATTAAGCTATGAAGAAGTTGTCAATGGTAATTTTGTTGGGTCTGCTGGTAGTAACGTTATTTGGATGTGCTGTTGAGCGTTGGGTTGTAAAGCTACCACCAGACTTCCCTCAAGCAGATTATAAAAAAGATGTAAGTTATTGCAAACAGTATACGCGGAAATGGTGTGCCGAGCATGGAGATACAACCACTTCATTTTTCAAAGAAAGCAAGAACGAAAGCCTGACTCTAAGCAAAACAGAATGTACTTCTTCTTATCAGACAGACGTTTAGAATAATTGCTTAAGAGAAAAAGGTTATATCCTTGAAATGGAGCGGTAATTTTCTTTAGGCAAACCCCTGGCTTTGCCTGGGCTTGAGCAAGGTGATGTCCACTCTTCGACGTATAGTATGGTGACTATGAGGATAAAGATGACCAGAGCGAACAATGCGCTTAAGAGGAACCGAGCAGGCCGTGGCGACCTCATGATGAAAAAAGAGCGCAAACTTGAAGAGATCCATCAAGAGGTAGAGGAACTCACACCGGAGTGGAAGAGAGAACTCAAACGTCGGGTTGCCGATGTACGCAACCATGTGCGGTACGTCCTCTTTTCTGACATTGGCGGCAGGGGGCGTTGGCGTCTCTGGCTTGACGTGTCGAGCGACGGATACGGAATGTCCATCGACCAAGCCATTTTGTTCAAACGTGAGCCTGTCGCTCGATCTGTCGCTAGATCTTATTCACAAGGAAGCCGAAACAACCTACTCATTGCCAAAATCACGACCAAGAACAGCAAGAGAAAAGTCTTGAAATACGAAAAGACGGAGCACCGAACATCGGGTTCCAGGCAACGGCCTAAGCACCGAGCCTGAACCCAGGAAATAAATTTCATACCCTTTCCGGGAATAGAAAAGAGCAATATGTCATCAGTATTAACAATACTTACAGATCCGGACAGTTTTCAAGCTTCTGACAACCGGTCAAAATCAGTTTGAAATGATTATGTAAAAAGTATATGGTGTAAAATAGTGATCATTCAAAAAAGAGTTGGTAATTCTATGGGGTTCGAGTGAAAGGGAGGCCTGTAATAGCTCTGGAGTAATATAGGCGCAGTTTAACAAGGTATTAAAATGAAGCTTGAATCAAAACTTCCCGATATCGGCGTAACAATTTTTACAAAGATGACTGCGCTTGCAAACGAATACAATGCCATAAATCTTTCGCAGGGATTCCCAGATTTTGAGGCGGATCCTGAACTGATTGATCTTGTGCATAAATATATGAAAAAGGGCTTCAACCAGTACGCTCCGATGCAGGGAGTAATGCTTCTGCGGGAAAGGATAGCCGAAAAGACCCTCAAATTATACAAAGCTCCCTACGATCCGGACAGCGAGATCACGGTTACATCGGGAGCCACCGAAGCCCTTTTTGCCGCAATAATGTCGGTCGTGAAAAAGGGAGACGAGGTGATAGTTTTTGAACCGGCCTTTGATTCCTACGTTCCTGCCATACTCTTGAGCGGCGGCATTCCAAAGTATATCAAAATGAAACCACCCGATTACATCATAGACTGGGATGAAGTTAAAGATGCGGTATCTGACAGAACAAGGCTCATGATATTAAACTCACCGCATAATCCTACGGGCTCAGTCCTGCTGAAAGAAGATATCGCATCTCTCAGGGAAATCATCCTTGAAACGGACATATTAATTATCAGCGACGAGGTATATGAGCATATAATCTTTGACGGCATCTCTCACGAAAGCATGGCCGGGTATTCCGATCTGGCCTCACGGAGCTTTGTGATAAGCTCTTTCGGCAAAACGTATCATACGACCGGATGGAAGGTGGGATACTGCCTTGCCCCGAAAACCCTTTCTGCTGAATTTCAGAAGGTGCACCAGTTCCTGACTTTTTCAACCAACACTCCAGTCCAGCATGCGTATGCCGAATTTCTTGAAAATGAAAAGGCTTATCTTGAACTGGGCGGGTTTTACCAGAAAAAAAGGGATAAATTTATATCCCTGTTAAAAAACTCCCGGTTCAATCCGGTACCTTGCAGGGGAACATATTTCCAGATGCTCGATTATTCGTCTATATCGAATGAACCGGACACTCACTTCGCAAAACGATTGACTACCGAATACGGGGTCGCCTCCATTCCGCCTTCAATATTTTATCATGAAAATGACGATCACAGGGTTCTTCGCTTCTGTTTCGCGAAAAAAAATGAAACACTTGAAAAGGCAGCGGAAAAATTATGCGGAATTTAAGGATGACTATCATACAGACAGCCCTCTTCTGGGAGGATGCCGATGCAAACCTTGCCGCTTTTGACGCAAAAATGGATAACATAAGGGATGAAACGGATCTTATAGTTCTTCCTGAAATGTTCACAACCGGATTCAGCATGAATGCGGCAAAACTGGCCCAGGAGATGGACGGTAAGGCAGTGGGATGGTTGAGAGAAAAATCCCGCAGCAAACATACCGATATAACAGGCAGCATGATCATCAGGGAGAACGGAAAATATTTCAACAGGCTCTTATGGGCAAAGCCTGACGGCGCTCTTTTGTATTACGACAAAAGGCATCTCTTCAGAATGACCGGAGAAGAGAAAGTTTACAGCGAGGGCGATATAAATATCACGGTTGAACTGAAAGGATGGAAGATCAGGCCCTTTATCTGTTACGATCTGCGCTTTCCGTGCTGGACAAGAAATCATAACAATTCATACGACGTTGCTGTATTTGTAGCAAACTGGCCTGAAAAGCGCTCCTATCACTGGAAAACACTTCTTTTAGCAAGAGCGATCGAAAACCAGTGTTATGTCGTAGGCTTAAACCGGGTGGGAGAAGACGGGAACGGCTACTATCACAGCGGGGATTCATCCGTGATCGATCCCGCCGGAAACATAATCTTCCGAAAGCAGGATGAAGAATCGATTTACACGGCTTCGCTCTCATACCAGGTTTTGCAGGAATACCGCAAATCCTTTCCGGCCTGGATGGATGCAGATGGATGCGCACTGCAATGATTAGAACTGAGCTTGAAAGAAAAATCCTTCACGGCCTTGCCCTGGAATGGGAGAATGCCCTCTATCTTCTTGATTCAAAATACCGCGGATTGATGCGGTTACCTGCCTTCAGCTTGAAAAATATGAAAAGAAGGCTGGGATACTGGTCGGGCGATAAAAATGAGATCTGCATAAACCGGGAATTTGCATTATCGCGCGACTGGGATTCTGTGAGGCGAATATTGCTTCATGAAATGGCTCATCAGCTTGCCGGACAGGTTTTCGGAGCTCAAACTGAAACTCCTCATGGCCCTTTGTTCCGGAAAGCCTGTTATCTTTTAAGGGCCGATTATAAGGCATCTGAAGAATATATATCCGATGACGGAAACTCCGGTATGATGGGGCGGATAAAGAAGCTTTTTGCCCTTGCGGAAAGCAGTAACCGGAACGAAGCCGAATCCGCCATGAGAAAAGCTCATGAGCTTTCGGCAAAATACAATATCGATATCCTTGCCAGAAACACCGAACGGAATTTCACAAGCGTATTTGCGGGAACTCCGGGACTCAGGCATCCCCGCGAAGAATATTTTCTTGCCCAGCTTCTGAGGGATTTCTATTTTGTCTGGACCATATGGGTTCCCGCGTACGTAATCGAAAAACAAAAGATGGGGCGTGTACTTGAATTGAGCGGAACGCCTGATAATATATCGATAGCCTCTTATGTCTATGATTTCATCAGGCGCCACATTGATAACCGCTGGATCGAATACAACAGTCTCAACCTTCTGAACCGTTACCGGAAGACCGATTTCGCGTCAGGCATAATAAGGGGTTTTGCCTCAAAATTAAAATCCGATCTCAAAATCAAGTCCCTTCCAGGGAGCGCTCTGATAAAAGTCGGCGATCCCTTGCTGAAAGAATATGCACAATACAGGTATCCACGGACTGTATCGATTCCACGAAAAGGTTCAAGCTGCTGCGCAACTATTCTTCAGGATGGAATAAATATTGGAAAGGAACTTGTTATTTCAAAAGGGATAACAAGAAAAGGCGGGAGCGACGGATTTCTTCTGGGGTTCGGTGAGTAACAAAATCGCTATAAATTACCGGATCTGAATATCGACCTTGCAATTGCAAGGTCTGCCGGAGTGGTAATTTTGATGTTATTTATGCTTCCGTTTATGACCTTTACCTTCTCACCCAGTCTTTCCACGAGGGATGCGTCATCAGTCCCTGTGAAGCCATCTTCTCTTGCGCTGTCATGGGCCTTTTTTATAAGAGTGTAATGAAAAGCCTGGGGAGTCTGGGCAAGCCATACGGCATCCCTTTTCATGGTCTTTTCGATATATCCCGAACCGTTTACAAACTTTAAAGTGTCTGAAACAGGCAAACCGAGAATACAGGCTCCATGCAAAACAGCCTGCTTTGCGCATTCTTCAATTTGATCCGGACTGACGAATGGGCGGACTCCGTCATGTATCACGACAATGCTCTGTTTTTCATCAACTGCCAGAAGGCCGTTGTAAACCGAATCCTGACGCTCCGTGCCGCCTTCAACAGGAGTGATTTTTTTTTGAATACCGGCCGGACCGATTATTTTTTCAATGCAGAACCCGATATCACCGGCCGGAACAACCATGATGATTTTTTCTATGGAAGCGCACCTGCCGAATGCCTGAAGAGTCCTTGAAAGCAGAGGAATACCCTCCAGATCGAGATACTGCTTGGGAGTCGGGCG
>JBFYVZ010000147.1:0-8201 GCA_041298995.1 Desulfobacteraceae bacterium | reverse complement strand
CCCTCGTTTCGTGGATATGGAAAAATGCATTGCCTGCGGAACCTGCGCGGAAAAATGTCCTGCAAAAACCTCAGACCCTTTTAATGAAGGGCTGGCAAAACGAAAAGCCATTTACGTCCCCTATGCCCAGGCAGTGCCGCTGAAGTATGCCATTGATAAAGACCGGTGTATTTATTTCAAGAAAGGCAAATGCCGGGCATGTGAAAAATTCTGTCCGACAAACGCCATTAAATTTGATGATGTCGAAAAGGATATTACCCTCAATGTTGGTTCGGTCATAATAACTGCCGGATTTTCTCCTTTTAATCCGGAGAGGTTTGATAATTACCAGCACGCTAAATTCCCCAATGTTGTTACCAGCATGGAGTTCGAACGGATTCTGTCTGCAGGAGGGCCTTTCGGGGGTCATATTCATCGTCTCTCGGATGGGAAAGAGCCTAAAAAAATCGCATGGCTCCAGTGCGTTGGATCACGCGATATCAACCGCTGCGACAATGAATATTGCTCATCTGTCTGCTGCATGTATGCCATCAAAGAATCGGTGATTGCAAAGGAGCACCTGGGACCGGAGCTTGAGCCTGCCATCTTTTTCATGGATATGAGGACCCACGGCAAGGATTTTGAAAAATATTATGAACGTGCCAAAGCCCAGGGCGTACGTTTTGTTCTCTCCAGGGTTCATACCATTACCTAAATCTATGAAACAGGAACCCTTAACCTGGTTTACGCAACAGACTCCGGGGAGCGGATGTCAGAAAACTTTGACATGGTGGTTCTTTCAGTGGGCATGGAGCCGGCAGCATCGGCCGTCGAGACCGCCAAAATCCTCGGCGTGGAGATGAATTCATATAAATTTGTCAAGACTTCCGATTTTGCCCCGGTCTCAACTTCACGGGATGGCATTTACGTAGCCGGAGCGCTTCAGGGGCCCAAGGATATCCCGCAATCCGTGGTCGAAGCCAGCGCTGCGGCTTGTTCAGCCGGGATTGGTCTGTCCGCGGCCAGAGGCTCTCTGGTAAAGGATAAAACCTTTCCCGATGAGCTGTCCGTCCAGGATGAAGAACCGAGGATCGGAGTATTTGTCTGCAACTGCGGCATCAATATCGGGGGCATTGCCGATGTTCCGGCTGTTGCTGCATACGCCAGGGAGCTTGGTAATGTGGTCTTTACCGAAGAGCCTCTTTTCGCCTGCAGCCAGGATGCTCAGGATAAAATGGTTGAGATCATCCGGGAGCAGAAACTTAACCGCATAGTGGTTGCGGCCTGTACGCCGAGAACGCACGAGCCTCTGTTTCAGGAAACTATTCAAAATGCGGGATTGAACGCCTATCTGTTCGAAATGGCCAACATCCGGAATCAGTGCACCTGGGTTCATTCGGGGGAGAAGGATAAGGCAACCGAGAAGGCCAAGGATCTGGTAAGGATGGCGATCAACAGGGCAAAGCTGCTGGAGCCGATTCCTTCGCTGTCGGTAAATGTCAATAAATCTGCCCTCGTCATCGGAGGTGGTGTTGCCGGCATGACCGCAGCGCTCAGCCTTGCGGACCAGGGCTTCAGTGCGACTCTTGTTGAGAAATCCGCAGGTCTGGGCGGATCTGCGCGGGATGTGCATAAAACATGGTCAGGGGAAGATGTTCAGCAGTTTCTGAAAAATCTGATTGAACGCGTCAGCCGTCATCCCGGGATCACGGTATTAGCTCAGGCTGAAGTCATCGAGGCCTCCGGTTTTGTGGGAAATTTTGAGACCCGGATCAGGTCCGGCGAAAAAACCCATTTAATTCAACACGGTGTTGCCATTGTGGCAACCGGCGGCCAGGCTGCCGGCACCGAAGAATATCTTTACGGCAAACACCCGGCTGTAACACGGTGGCACGATCTGGAAAACCATCCTGAAAAACTGGCCGGCGCGGGAAGCGTGGTCTTTATTCAGTGCGTGGGTTCACGGGATGAAAAGCGGCCCTATTGTTCCCGGATCTGTTGCACGGCGTCCGTATCCCAGGCCATTGCCATCAAGGAAAAACAGCCGGGAACCGATGTCTTTGTCCTTTACCGGGATATCCGAACCTTTGGCGAGCGGGAAGTTCTGTATAAAAAGGCCAGGGAGAAAGGCGTGATCTTTGTCCGCTACAGCCTGGAGAAAAAACCTGTTGTTACGGAAACCCCCGATGGACTCGAGGTCCGGGTATTTGACCCGATTCTCCAGAAAGAGCTTTATATCCATGCGGATCTGGTGAATCTGGCAACCGCCATCGAGCCTTCCCCGAATGCTGATATTGCAGCGTTTTACAAGGTTCCGGTCAATGCCGAAAATTTCTTCATGGAAGCCCATGCCAAGCTGCGGCCCGTGGATTTTGCGTCAGACGGCCTTTTTGTCTGCGGGCTGGCCCATTATCCCAAGTCGCTGGATGAAAGCATTGCACAGGCAATTGCAGCGGCAGGACGGGCTGCCACGGTTTTGGCCAGGGCCTCCATTCAGATATCCCCGCTGGTCTCTCAGGTCAACCGGGATCTGTGTATCGGTTGCGGCCTGTGTACCGAAGTTTGTCCCTTTGGCGCCATTATTCAGGAAGATGCGGATGGCAAGGGATTTAAAGCCAAAAACATTTCCGCTTCCTGTAAGGGATGCGGGCTTTGCGCCTCATCCTGTCCGAAGAAGGCCATTGATATGCTGCATTTCCGGGATGATCAGATCGTTGCGGCGGTCTGTGCGGCAGTTTAACGAGTTGAAGTATTAATCACTATCCAAAAGGTGTAAATATGGAACAAGTTGAACCCAAAATCGTTGCGTTTCTCTGTAACTGGTGCGCCTATGCCGGGGCTGACCTGGCAGGAGTATCCAGGCTTCAGCACCCTTCGAACATGAGGACCGTCCGGGTCATGTGTTCGGGGCGCGTGGATCCCCTCTTTATTGTTCAGGCATTGAAAAGCGGGTGTGACGGGGTTCTGGTGGCCGGCTGACATTTCGGCGACTGCCATTACCTGGAAGGTAATATTCAAGCTGAAAAAAAGATTCTCATGGCCCAAAAACTGCTGAAACTCTCCGGTATCGGTGAAGGCCGTCTCCATCTGGCATGGCTTTCTTCCGCCGAAGCCCAGCGGTTTGTCGATATTTCCACAGCGGTCATAGATAATGTCAAGGCACAGGGGAAATTCGATCCGGCGTTGTTTTCCCTGGAGCTGGCGGCCGCGGAGGAAACATTGAAAGCCGAAACACTGCGCTGGATGGTTGGAAAAGAAGTTAAACTTCTGGCCAAAGGCGATGTGTATGGCCGCAAGTGGGAGAAGGCGCGGTTTGAGGCGATTCTGGATGAAGTTCTGGAAAGGGAATACCACAAACAATTGATCCGCCAGGCCATCATAGCCGATTTTACATCCGTTCGGGCAATCAGCCAGCGAATCGGGCTGGGGCTGAAACGGATTTCCTATCTGCTGGCGGATATGGAAAAGACCAATATGATCGAGTTCAAGGGCCATACGGAGTGTGTTCCTGTTTTTGGGGCATTGTGATAAAGGCATGAGGCGAAAGTCTCGCATCGTTTGCCTTGAGCCTGTTTATTTATGAGTGTTTACGATAGAGGAGTTCTCATGGGATCGGTTAGTGGCAAGACAAGTGGATCAGTGATGGTCGTGGGAGCCGGGATTGCCGGTATGCAGGCCTCTCTTGATCTGGCCAATTCAGATTATTACGTTCATCTCGTTGATAAGCTGCCGACGGTCGGAGGCATGATGGCCCGGCTGGATAAAACCTTTCCGACCAATGACTGCGCCATGTGAGTGATCTCACCCAAACTGGTCGAGGTCGGCCGGCATCTGAATGTAAATATCATCACCAACAGCGAAATTAAATCGGTTGAAGGAGAACCCGGGAATTTTACCGTCACACTGGTTAACCACCCCCGGTATATTGATCCGGTAAAATGCACGGGCTGCGGGGAATGTGCCAGGCATTGCCCGGTTACCGCGGTCAACCGCTACAACATGGGGCTTGATGACCGAAGGGCAACTTTCATCGAATACCCGCAGGCTGTTCCCCTGGCTTTCGGCATCGATACCGACACTTGTATCGGCTGCGGACTCTGCGAGAATATGTGCGTGGCCAAGGCCATCCGGTATGATGACACCGAGCGTGAATCCACGCTGACCGTCGGCTCCATCATTCTGGCGTCCGGCAGCCTGGGATATGACCCCTCCAAGCTGGATTTCCTGGGGTATGGAAAATTTACCAATGTGGTTACCAGCGAGGAATTTGAACGCATCCTGAGCGCTTCAGGTCCCTACCGTGGGCACCTCTGCCGCCCTCTTGACCGGGAAGAGCCCAAAAAAATCGCATGGCTACAGTGCATCGGATCCAGGGACACCAATAAATGCGGGAACGGCTACTGTTCCTCGGTATGCTGCATGTATGCGGTCAAGGAAGCCATGATTGCCAAGGAACATGCGCATGGTAATCTGGATTGCGCCATTTTTAACATGGATATCCGCACCTTCGGAAAGGATTATGAAAAATATTATCTGAGGGCCAAAGACAAAGACGGGGTCCGTTTTATCAAGTCGAGAGTCCATACGGTTACCGAGATTCCGGAGACCGGGGACCTGACTGTTCGATTTGTGAATGAGGCTGGTGAGATCCTGGAAGAGACCTTCAGCATGGTAGTTCTTTCCGTCGGTCTTCAGGTGCCTGAAACCTCAAAAATACTGGCGCAGCAATTAGGGATTGAACTCGATAAATATAATTTTGTGCAAACCGATCCCTTCACCCCGGTTGCCACATCCAGGAAAGGGGTTTATACCTGCGGGGTGTTCCAGGGGCCTAAAGACATTCCCGGTTCCATCACCGAGGCAAGCGCGGCTGCCTGCGAGGCAGGCTCGGATCTCGCCGTGGCCCGCGGCACAGATACCAAGGCCATTGAGATGCCGGATCAGCAGGATGTGGCGGATGAAACGCCGAGGATCGGGGTCTTTGTCTGCAATTGCGGAATCAACATCGGCGGCATCGTTAATGTTCCGGCCGTTACCGAATATGCTGCAACCCTGCCTTATGTTGCCTACACGGATCAGAACCTTTTTACCTGCTCTCAGGACACTCAGGACAAGATCAAGGAAAAGATCATCGAGCACAAACTGAACCGCGTGGTCGTGGCCTCCTGCAGCCCCAAAACCCATGAACAGATGTTCATGGAAACCCTGGAGGCCTGCGGGCTGAACCGCTATCTCTTCGAAATGGCCAATATCCGTAATCAAAATTCCTGGATCCATTCCAAGACGCCTGATATTGCCACCCAGAAAGCCAAGGATCTGGTCCGAATGGCAGTGGCCCGGTCTGCCATGCTGAAGCAGCTCAAGGAAAAAGTCATTTCCGTCAACAAACAGGCCCTGGTCATCGGCGGCGGCGTTGCGGGAATGAATGCGGCTTTAGGGCTGGGAAAGCAGGGGTTCAAGGTGGCGCTTCTCGAGAAAGAGGCCTTGCTGGGAGGTTACTCCCGAATGTTGCACCATACCATTGAAGGCGGGGATATTCAGGCATATCTGAAAAAGCTGATTGCGGAAGTCACAGCCCACGAAAACATCGAGGTGATTACCGGGGCTCGGGTTACGGACTTCAGCGGGTACAAGGGAAATTTCACCACGGTTGTTCTGGTCGGCCCGGAAAATGAAAAGCGGACCATCAAGCACGGCATCATCATTGTCGCTACCGGCGCCAGGGAATATACTCCGAAAGAATACGGCTTTAATCAGGACCCGCGGGTAGTGACACAGGTTCAGCTCGGGGATATCCTGGAGGAAAAAGGCGCCGCAGATCTGTCATCGGTGGTCATGATCCAGTGTGTGGGCTCCAGAAATGAGGAAAATGAGAACTGCTCCCGGATTTGCTGCCAGAATGCGGTTAAAAACGCCCTGACCATCAAGAAGCAGAATCCCGGGGCCGATGTTTTTGTGCTGTACAGGGATATCCGGACCTATGGCCTGATGGAAGACTTTTACAAGGAGGCCAGAAACCTGGGTGTCATCTTTATCCGGTTTGAACCGGAAAATCAGCCCAAGGTTGAGCCTGCCGCCGAAGGAATGATGGTGACGATAAAAGATCATATCCTTCAGAAAAATCTTGAGATCAGGGCGGATCTGGTGGTTCTCAGCGCCGGCATGGTAGCTGAAGATACTACGGAGATTTGCGGGATCATGAAGTTTAACCGCAATCCCGAAGGTTATTTCATCGAAGCCCATGTCAAGCTGCGACCGGTGGATATGCCGGGAGACGGCATATTTCTGTGCGGAACGGCTCATGGCCCCAAACTTATCACGGAAGCCATTGCCCAGGCCCAGGCCGCAGCTTCCAGGGCCACGACATTTTTATCCAAATCCGAAATTAAACTTTCGGCCATTACCGCCAAGGTGGATACCGAATACTGTGTTAAATGTCTGACCTGTGTCAGGTCCTGTCCCTTCAATGTGCCGGTCTTTAATATCGAAAAACAGGTCATTGAAATTGATGAGGCCATATGCCATGGATGCGGGATATGCGCCGGTGTGTGCCCGAGGCAGACAATACAGCTTAACTATTATGAAGATGACCAGATAATGTGTAAAATAGACGCCTTGCTGGCGGGAGGTATGTAATGTCCGAATTTGAACCAACTATTATCACATTTTGCTGCGATTATTGAGGGTATTCAGCCGCGGACCTGGCAGGTTCGATGCGACTCGATTATCCGGCAAATATAAAAATAATTCGGGTTCCCTGTACCGGAAAAGTGGATTTGATGTACCTTCTGCGCTCGATTCAGAAAGGTGCTGATGGCGTATATGTGGTGGGCTGTCTGGAAGGTTCCTGTCATTACAAAGAGGGGAATTTCAAGGCCAGACAGCGGGTTGAACAGGCCCGTGCTTTGCTTGAAGAGGTTGGGATTGACGGTGACAGGGTTAGGATGTATAACCTTTCTTCAGGCGAAGGACCGACCTTTGCGGCCTATGCAAAAGAGATGACAGAACATATAAAAAAACTTGGACCTAACCCGTTAAGCCGCTATAATAAAATAAAATAGTTATCCGAATATAAAAAACGGCATAATAAGCCGTAACGAAATGGTTGAGAACCAATAACAAGGAGTAGATTATGGCAGAAGAACCGATCAAACTGGGCGGTAAGAAGAAAAGCATGTTTATAGACAAGGTAAAGGAGATCATTCCTGACGGAGGAAATCTTAACCTTTGTCTTACCTGCGGGGCCTGTTCATCCGGGTGTCCGGCCACGGGACTCGATGGAATGGATCCCCGAAAATTCCTTCGCATGGCGGCGCTGGGGATGGATGATGAGATCGCGAAATCAGACTGGCCGTGGATGTGCACGATGTGCCAGCGGTGCATCTATGTGTGCCCGATGAAGATAGACATTCCGCAGCTAGTATTCAATGCCCGTACACTTCGGCCAAGGGAAAAGAGGCCGAAAGGCATACTTGGATCATGCGATATGGCGCTTCGGAACGAGAGCACTAGCGCAATGGGAACAGCACCGGATGATTTCATCTTCGTTGTAAATGACGTGCTTGAGGAGTTCAGGGAGTCGCAGCCGGAGTTTGCCGAGATGGAAGCGCCGATAGACAAACAGGGAGCCGAATTCTTTTTGAATCAGAATTCCAGAGAACCGGTGACCGAGCCGAATGAAATGGTCCCTTTGTGGAAAATCCTCCATCTTGCCGGGGCGGACTGGACGTACGGCAGCCATGGCTGGGCCGGTGAAAACTACTGCATGTTTCTGGCGGATAATAATTCATGGGAAAAAATCACCCGGACAACCGTCAATCAGGCCAATAAGCTGGGGTGTAAAATATTTCTCAACACCGAGTGAGGGCACGTTACTTTCTCAGTCCGGGCCGGACTGAAAAAATTCAACCTTGAGCATAATTTTGAGGTTAAGAATATTTACGAATATTATGCAAAATGGATCCGTGAAGGAAAACTGAAAGTCAATTCAGACTGGAACAAGGATTTGAAAATCAAATTTACAGTGCAGGATCCCTGCCAGATCGTCCGAAAGAGCTATGGCGACCCTATCGCAGAGGATCTCAGGTATGTTGTGAAAGCTGTGGTCGGTGAAGAGAACTTCATCGATATGCAGCCCAACAGGTCAAACAACTACTGTTGCGGCGGCGGCGGCGGATTCCTTCAGTCGGGATTCAAGGATCAGCGCCTTTTATACGGAAAAC
>JBFYVZ010000131.1:0-23288 GCA_041298995.1 Desulfobacteraceae bacterium | reverse complement strand
ATGCCATGGCGATCGAAGAAGCTGCGTATACAGTATTGAAAAAAGACAACCGGTTCGAAATCCGTGATTATGCACCCCACATCCTTGCCGAAACCGTCGTGGAAGTAGACTTTGAAGGGGCCGGCAACAAGGCATTCACGAGGCTTTTTCGCTATATCTCTGGTGACAACCGGTCTCGCGACAAAGTGGCGATGACCGCTCCCGTATCCCAAGAGCCCATGGGGCAGAAGATCCAGATGACGGCACCCGTAGGACAGCGAAGTGTTCAGGATCGTTGGGCTGTCAGCTTCATGATGCCGGCTTCGTACACGCTGGAAACCCTTCCAACGCCGGAGGATCCCAAAGTCACGTTGCGTCAGGTTCCAGCTCGCCGGATGGCCGCAATACTCTACTCCGGTTTCTGGAGTGAGAAAAACTACCTTCGATACAAGTCGGCACTGGAGTCTTGGATTCACGAAAGGGGCCTTACCGTAGTGGGCGATCCCATCTGGGCCCGTTACAACCCCCCCTTCACCCCTTGGTTCTTGAGGCGGAATGAGATTCTGATTCCCGTAGCTGCAGGCACTGACTAAGATTTTGTGACCAGCTTTCCGTTGATACACAATAGAGACATATTTTATACTTCTTCCTCAAAGAAGCAATATATCGTCATAATCAGATCCATGCAGATCGGCCACGAACAGACGCCGCTCATCATCAACTTAGGGAAAGACAGCCCGATTTATAAACTGCAGTGACTGTTTCGATCGTTAATCATCAATCGTTTTAGCTATTGTCAATGCTTGCTTTGTGTATTTGATGCCCACCTGATCCTGTTCCCAAAAACTTTATAAATATAGATAATCGTGTTAAGCATGAAATGTATTTTAAGCATTTCGTGTTACCGATACAGAAGGGGAAACTTCATTATACTTTCCCGAAATCATGATATCTTGGAACATGTGTCACAGATCTATAAGTTTATTTTGAACCCGGTGTAAATTTATTGATTTCCATACGAACAATCAATATCTTAATAACATAGAATATTAGACGGTATTTTTTTCAGCTTATTAACACTGTTCGGTTAATTAACGGGAAATACTGATGGCTATAAATCTCCTGCTTCTTTTAATTGGTCTCGCCTTACTCCTTGGTGGTGGCGACCTCCTTGTTCGAGGAGCCTCCGCATTGGCAAAGAGTCTTGGTGTTCCTCCGCTTGTTATAGGTCTTACGATTGTAGCTTTCGGAACCAGCACGCCGGAATTATCTGTTAATCTTATGTCTGCTTTTGAAGGTAATACGGATATTTCTTTCGGTAATATAATCGGTTCAAATATTGCCAATATCGGATTAATAATCGGAATTTCAGCAATTATAAGACCATTGGCTATAGAAGGGGTTATTATAGCACGCGAAATTCCCATGATGGTGCTTGCGTCCCTTTTAACACTGGTTGCCGGAATGGATAACTTCCTGCGAAATTCTCCAAATGTTTTCGACCGCTCAGACGGGTTTATTTTCCTGCTTATTTTTTGTGTTTTTCTGTTCTATACTATTGGTGATGTTATAAACAAAAGGAAGACAGACCCGCTTATTAAGCAGGTTGAAGCATTACCGGAGAAAAAATTTTTTCAAACAACCATCTATAACCTGTTTCTTTTCATTGCCGGGCTCCTTCTTCTTGTTTTCGGGGGCAAGTTGGCGGTTGATTCTGCGGTGGTGATTGCCGAATTACTAAACATTCCCAGTGTAATCATTGGCTTGACAATTATTGCTGTCGGCACAAGCCTGCCTGAACTTGTCACGTCAGGAATAGCCACCTTGAAGGGGCAAACAGATATCGCCATCGGCAATGTAGTCGGATCAAATATATTTAATCTTCTGTTAATCAATGGCCTGTGTGCTTCATTGCGCCCAATCCCGGTTCCAGCGACAGGCGGTACCTACGATCTTTTAATGATGCTTTTCCTCTCTTTATTTTTATTGCCTCTCTGTATTACCAATAAAAATAAAATAGTACGCTGGGAAGGAATCTTATTGTTATCTTTATACCTGGGTTACAGCTTATGGAGAATTTCTGCTGCAACAGTATTCTTTTGACAGACAAAATTGCCTATATTGAAGGCATTATTCGAAACTGGTGTCCAAAGTGGTATCAAGTCTCAGCAATTGAGCAACTTAGAAAGATTCTTGCCCTCCTTGAAACCGCTGAAACTGTAGAAGATATGGATTTGCCGAGTCTTGGATTGCATCCACTTAAAGGCAATCGTAAAGAGGATTGGGCTATAAAAGACAGCGTGGAGCCTTATGCGCAACCGGGCACAAAAAAAGGGCTTAGAGAAAGTGCCTAAGCCCTTGTTATTGTTTGGAGGCGGCATCCGGATTTGAACCGGAGAATAACGGTTTTGCAGACCGCTGCCTTACCACTTGGCTATGCCGCCAAAAAAATGGAGCGGGAAACGGGATTTGAACCCGCGACTTCAACCTTGGCAAGGTTGCACTCTACCACTGAGTTATTCCCGCTCACTCTGATAAGCCCCCAAAAACTATCTATGATCCCATGCCTTGCCGGTTCAGAACATTTTAAGGAGGCCCACATCGAGGGTATCTCAATTATAGGTTTCCTGAAATTTTGTCAATAAAATTATTCCTTAAAAAGCTTCCAGAAATGTACAAAATAATCGGCGCCGGACCAGACAGTCAAAACAAGTGCGCCCCAGAGAAAGAACATCCCGACAGCATGAAAATTGATTCCAAAATATTGATAATGCATCAGGAGAGGAATAATGGCGGCTATCTGAAAACCTGTTTTGTATTTACCAAGGTATGAAGCCGCGACATCCTGTCCATGTTCCGATATAATCCCTCTGAGCCCTGTAACGGCAAGTTCACGCCCTACGATAATACATACTATCCATGCGGGTATCCAGTCGAGGGAAGTCATCATTATCAAAGAACATGACACAAGGAGCTTGTCGGCAAGCGGATCCATGAATTTCCCTATATTTGACTCAAGATGCCATTTCCTTGCCAGATAACCGTCAAGGTAATCAGTTATAGCCGCTGCGCTGAAGACTAATGCCGCCAGAAAAGTGCAATATTTATTTGGAAACAGCAACAGCACAATTATGCCGGGAATTGCCGCCATCCTGTATAAAGTCAGGCTGTTTGGATGCTTCAGTATGTCCTGAATTCTGCCCTGCTGCGTCATTCTTCCGCCCGCTTTTTTTGCTTACTTATATTGATACCTTCGTAAAAAGTCGAATTTCAGACGGCAAAGTAAAAAGTTCATTATGCAAGGCGCACGAATCTTGAGGAATGAAGCGTACTTACTGGTACGCTGCAATGACGAAAGATGAAGTGCAACACAGCAGAATGACTTTTTACGAAGCCGTCATTATTTTTTTTGCTTTTTACCCTTGTTCCAGTCATCGAGAAAAGCCTTGATACCTTTATCCGTAAGCGGATGAGCGGCAAGTTTTCCCAAAACATCAAAGGGAATTGTAGCGATGTCGGCGCCCATCAGGGCTGATTCAAGCACATGGAGAGGGTTGCGCACACTTGCCACAATTATTTCGGTATCAAAAGCATAATTATCGTATATATCAACTATCTGTTCGACCAACAAAAGACCATCATGAGAAATGTCATCGAGACGCCCCACAAAAGGACTTACATAAGTGGCGCCGGCCTTTGCTGCCATAAGCGCCTGCAGAGGTGAAAAGACCAGAGTCACGTTGGTTTTTATACCTTCCTTCGTAAGCGCGCGGACCGCTTTAAGACCGTCAATTGTCATGGGAATTTTAACAACAATATTATTATGAATCGAAGAAAGATGCCGGGCTTCTTTTAACATACCCTTCGAGTCAAGACTGATAACCTCAGCGCTGATCGGACCGTCAATAATCCCGCAGATCTCATTAATTATCTCCTCGAAATCACGCCCCTCTTTAGCAATAAGAGACGGGTTGGTCGTAACTCCATCAACCATTCCCATGCTGTTTGCTTCCTTTATTTCTTTGATATTCGCCGTATCAATAAAAAATTTCATAAGACATCCTCCCCCGTCAGATATTTTTAATGTTAATTATTTTGTAATTTCAAGAATTTATCCCTGCATTCCTTGCTGCAAAAATAGATCTCATTCCCATTATTGTTAAGATATATTCCATCTTTTTTCGGAAAATAGACTTCGCAAACAGGGTCCTTTATCATAATATCATCAAAAGAGCCTGTCTCTCCATCGCTTCTCGTTGCTGAAGATCCCGAAGGAGTCATCAAGTACCTGAATACTTTGTAAACAATATATATCAACAGTATGTATATTAATATTCTTATCATCTATAGTTCTTCTCCCGTTTGTTTGGGAGAAAAGCGAGATTGAAGCTCCCCCACAGCAAGCTACGGAGAATGCGCCCGCTTTTCCTGTCACTTGAATCCTTGGACCCTGGAACCCTTTAATCCTGGATCACCAGTTCTTTTGGAGGTGATCCTTATCTATATTCTATTACTTTCTGCTCAGCATCGTCAAGACTGTCGAGCAGATGTTTAAGGGTCTTTTTGAAAACCGGATGAATAACATCGGGATCTATATCGCACAAAGGCTTCAGCACAAAGCGCCTCTCATGCATCCTTGGGTGCGGTATTGTAAGCCCGGGCAAATCCACTACCACATCGTCATACAAAATTATATCAAGATCAAGGATGCGGGGGCCAAAACGCACCGGGTCACAAACACGACCCGCCCTGATCTGGATTGAATTCATATCCTTTAAGAGCTCAAAGGGATCGAATTCGGTTTCAATTTTAACAACGGCATTCACAAACCAGTCCTGCTCTCTGAAATCAACAGGAGAAGTTTTATAAAAGAGCGACCATGCTTTGATGGAGGTTGCTCCCGATTCGGTCAGAGCCGTTAAGCCATTCCTGCAGTTCAAAAGCTTGTCGCCTATGTTGGAGCCGGCAGAGATATACGCCGCATGTTTTTCCATAATAATCAGAACCCGATGGAACGTATTCTCTCAATTACCTCTTTCATCCTTTCTTTCCCGACCGTAAGCGCCATACGGATATAACCCTCTCCGGCTGCTCCGAATCCGTTTCCGGGTGTCACAACTATCCCGGCTTTTGACAATAGGTGACTCGTGAACTGCGCCGAAGTATAACCCTTTGGAATCTCTATCCACACATAAAATGTAGCCTGTGGCTTTTTGACGGAAAGCCCAAGATCGACAAGCCCATCCACAAGAATATTGCGCCTTTCCGTATATTCCATGTTTATCTTCTCAACGCATGCCTGGTCGCCGTCAAGAGCCGCTATCCCGGCCACCTGGACAGCCTGGAATGCGCCCGAATCGATATTGCTCTTTATCTGCCCCAGGGCATTGACGACTTCAGGCCTTCCGACCGCAAATCCCAAGCGCCATCCGGTCATGTTATATGTTTTTGAAAGAGAATGAAATTCTATGCCTACTTCCCCTGCTCCATCAGTTTCGAGAAAGCTGGCAGGCTTATAACCGTCAAATGCCAGTTCAGTGTAGGCGGCATCATGGCATACGATAATGTTATTTGCTTCCGCAAAGCGCACAACCTCCCTAAAAAATTCGCCTGTAGCAACCGCCGACGTCGGATTATTGGGATAGTTTATGAACATCAATTTCGCTTTTTTTGCGATATCAGGCGGCACCGCTTCAAAGTCGGGAAGAAAATCATTCTCCTTTTTCAAATCCATAAAATATGATCTGCCTCCTGCGAACTGAACGCCTGTGTCATAAACCGGGTAGCCCGGGCTTGTCACAAGCGCAAGATCTCCATGATTTATGAAGGCAAGAGGGATATGCGCGATACCTTCTTTCGAGCCTATCAGGGTTACTACTTCGCTCCCGGAATCGAGTTTGACATTGAATCTTTTCTTATACCATCTTGCTACCGCCCTGTTAAAATCATCCATTCCTGAATATGACGGGTACTTATGATTCTCAGGATCAATCGCGGCTTTCTGCAAAGCCTCAATGATGTGTGGAGGTGTCGGCATATCCGGATCGCCGACACCAAGGCTTATAATATCAATTCCACGCTTTCTGACTTCTTCTTTCTGCCTGTCAATCTCCTTGAACAGATAAGGAGGGAGATTTTTCAGTCTTTCCGATTTTTCGATTGTGAACATTTTATCTCCACCATCCCATATAAAAATTGGGTTGTTTAACCTGTACTCAACAGCCTAATAGCCTACAGCCTTCAGCCTAATACTGCCATGCGTCCTTCCAAAGTTTTCCCTTGTATATAATCCTTGCATCCCCTTCAAGATAAATATCGTGGAATCTGCCGTTATCCTCTTTATAATAAATGGTCAGAACTCCGCCGCTTCTTGTTACAATGTTTAACGGAGATTCGACTTTATCCTTAGAGGCTGTCACAAGCGCGGATGCAATTGACCCGGTTCCGCATGCCAGGGTTTCATCTTCAACACCCCGTTCATATGTCCGGATGGAAAATGAACCGTTCTTTACTCTGGTAATAAAATTCACATTCGTTCCGGCAGGAGCAAATGCCTTGTGCCGCCTTACTTCTCTACCCATTCCAACAACGTCAACATCATCGATAGAATCCATCGTCACAACTACATGAGGAACACCGGTATTAATACTTGATACAGTCAAAAATCCGTCTTCAAGCTCTATGGTGTAATCCTGTTTGAAATCCGAAGGATCCGTCATTTTCACCTTAACCTTGTCGCCTTTGACCTGCGCGTGGACAATACCCGCGTCCGTCACGAATGACATATCCGAACCGGCGATGCTGTTCAGATATGCAAACCTTGCGGCGCATCTTGCGCCATTGCCGCACATTTCGGCCCTGCCGCCGTCCGAATTATAATAACGCCATTTAAAATCGGCAGAATCCGAATTTTCGATCAGTATCAGTCCGTCAGCTCCTGCCGACATCTTCCTTCTGCACACATTTCTTATAAAAGATGTAAGGCTGCTTTCATCAACAACGTTATTCCTGTTGTCAATTAGAATAAAGTCATTACCGCTTCCGCTCATTTTAAAAAAAGTTATTTTTTTCATGTTCTGTCATCACCTATTCAATTTAACGAAGCTTTCTGCCGCGGCGAACCTTCGGCAGGGTTAACGCCCGCTGTTCCGGCACAATTTCCTATAAAAAAGGAGGAATTCTTTCTCCCTTTGTCAGGTCTTCATATTTCTGCCTTTTCCTCGTAACATGGAATTTATTCTCTTTAACCATTACTTCAGATATTTTCAGTCTTGAACAGTAGTTGGACGACATCACGAAACCATAAGCCCCGGCGCTCATGACGGCAAGGAGATCTCCCTGATGAACTCTTTGCACATAACGGTCAAGGGCAAGAAAATCACCGCTCTCGCATATCGGGCCTACAATGTCGGCCATGATCTCGTCTTCCCCTGAAATGACAACCGGTTTTATGGCATGAAAAGCCTTATAAAGAGTTGGACGGACAAGATCGTTCATTCCCGCATCAACAATGACGAATTCTTTAACATCTGTTGACTTCCTGTAAAGCACCTTTGTCACGAGAGCGCCCGCATTCCCGACAATCACTCTTCCAGGCTCAAGAATAAGCTTCAGCTTCGTTCTGCCCAGGGATTTCTTAATTGCTCCCGCATACTCAGCAGGCAGGGGAGGAACTTCATCATTATAGGTTATTCCAAGTCCGCCGCCCATATCGAGATACTTTATATTAATGCCATAATCTTCAAGATCCCTGATCAGGAGCTTCAAGCTCTTCAGCGCATCCTCAAAAGGCTTTATCTCCGTTATCTGGGATCCTATATGGCAATCGATCCCGACTATTTTAACGTTCTTAAGCCCCATGGCGGCTTTGTATCCCTTAACGGCGAATTCGGTATTGATCCCGAATTTATTTTTTTTCATACCCGTTGAAATATAGGGATGTGTTCTCGCATCAACGTCAGGGTTCACCCTTATCGATACATGAGCTTTCTTCTTAAGAATCCCTGCCCTTTTATTTATTAAATCAAGTTCCTCAAGGGATTCTATGTTAAACATAAGTATGCCTGTTTCAAGCGCGTAATCGATCTCGTCGATTCTTTTGCCGACACCCGAATAGACTATTTTTTCCGGAGAAAACCCGGCTTTCAATCCCTTATAAAGCTCTCCGCCGGAAACGATATCAAGGCCTCCTCCGAGGTTTGAAAAAAGTTTCAAAACCGCAAGGCTTGTGTTTGCCTTTGCAGAAAAGCATATAAGGCTGTCGATACCTTTAAAAGCATCTGCAAATGCTTGAAAATGGCGTTTTAAAGTGGCATGACTGTAAATATAAAAAGGTGTCCCTACCTGTTCCGCGATCTTTTGAACGGGAACCTCCTCACAATAAAGTTCGTTGTCACGAAAGGTAAAATGATTCATATCACTCCCGCAATAATGCTCCTGTAATCAGTAAACAATTTCAACATAATTTGAATCGATGCTCTCTCTTCCGGAATTACCTACAGCTATAACCTTAAAAACATATTTGAAGCCTTTTTCAAGACGTTCCGAATATTTCATCTTTTCCGCCGCAAGTTTTGTCTCCGCCGAAACTTCCGCGACAGGCTTGAAATTGACCGGACAGTTTTTGCAATCACCATCCGGAATCCTTTGCCTTGCCCTGTGCAGAACAAAATCTTTTATGCCGGCGCTTTTATCTTCCATCTTATCCGGAATTGTCCAGGTCAGAACAATCATATCACCATCAATGTTTGAGCTCAAATCTTTTACCGCAGGAGTTACAGTCTGGCGCGGAGGAACCGGGGGCCCTTTTTTACCGCAACCAAAAAGGCAAACCGAGGCCGCCATGAGTACGGTCAATTGTAAAATCAGGCACTGTTTCAAAGCTCTGCTCAAAAGCTTTTTATGTATAAGAGATTTTATTTTGAAGCTTTTATCTGACATTCTTTCCCGATATCCTTTTTTGCCTTCTTAATGGCCTGAATAACATTTTCAGTCGAAGTCCCCCCGAAAGATTTTCTGCGTTCTATCATACTTGCAGGAGTCAACACATCAAAAACATCGGAGGAGAAAAGCGGAGAGAACGATCTCATTTCCTTAAGGGTCAGTTCATGAAGCTCTTTTTTTTCCCCGATGGCATAGCCGACAGCCTTACCTGCACAGGCGTGGGCATCCCTGAAGGCCATCCCTTTAGTTACAAGATAATCGGCCATATCGGTCGCATTTAAAAATCCGGATGAAGCTCCCCGCAGCATCACATCTTTATTGATTTTCAGATTAGGAAGCATCTTTATGCAGATCTCAATACATGCTTTCAACGTGTCAACGGAGTCAAAAACAGGCTCTTTGTCCTCCTGCATATCCCTGTTATATGACAGGGGCAGAGATTTCATTATTGCCAAAAGTGTAAAGAGAGCCCCGAAGACACGCCCGGTCTTTCCCCGCACAAGCTCTGGAATGTCGGGGTTTTTTTTCTGGGGCATTATACTGCTTCCAGTAGCGAAAGCATCCGGAAGTTCAATATAATTAAACTCGTAGGAAGACCAGAGAACAAGCTCTTCCGACATCCTGCTGAAATGCACCATGCATATGGACGCGGAAGCAAGAAATTCGATAATAAAATCCCTGTCCGAGACTGAATCAATGCTGTTTGCCGAGATTTTCGGAAAATCAAGGAGCCCGGCGGTGTATTCTCTGTCAATGGGGTACGTTGTTCCTGCAAGCGCGGCGCTCCCCAAAGGCATCACGTTTATCCTCTTCAGGCAGTCCCTCATTCTCTCGGCATCTCTTGAAAACATCTCGTAATATGCCATCAGGTGATGGGCAAAAAGAACGGGCTGGGCTTTCTGAAGATGGGTATAACCGGCCATTATGGTGCCGGTATGATTACCGGCCAAAGAGAGCAGAATTTTTCTCAGCTCAATCAGTCCGTCGATTATCGCCAGGGTCTCTTCCCTCATATACATCCTGATATCAAGAGCGACCTGGTCATTCCTGCTTCTTGCAGTATGAAGCTTTAAGGCGACTTTTCCAATATCGACGGCAAGCCTCGACTCGATATGCATATGGATGTCTTCAAGGCTGTCCTTATATTTAAACCTGCCGCTTTCAATATCTTTCTTTATCTTCAGAAGTCCCTTAACCAGTCTGGACGATTCCTCTTTTGTGATAATGTAAGTTTTGGCAAGCATCCGGCAATGGGCAATGCTCCCTGCGATGTCCTGCGAGTAGAGCCTTTTGTCCACATTTATTGAGGATGTAAAAGATTCGACGATATCTTCCGTCTTTTGAGAGAACCTGCCGTCCCAGGGTTTTTCCGCCATATGAGCAACCTCTGTTGAATTATGCCTTACTACAGGCAATTTTATTTTAAATCAGAATAATGCTCTCTTCTTCAAACTTTGAATCCTCAACCTCAAGGCATTCAGTTTTATAAAGCCTTCGGCATCTTTCTGGCTGAATACCCTGTCACCTTCAAACGTGGCAAAATCGTGGCTGTATAAAGATTCATCCGATTTCCGGCCAAGAACCCTGCAATTTCCCTTGTAAAGCTCAAGCCGGACCGAACCTGATACATATTCCTGACTCCCGTCAATCATTTTCTGCAAAAGTCTCATCTCGGGAGAAAACCAGAAACCGTAGTAAACAAGCTCCGCATATTTGGGAATAAGGGAATCTCTTAAGTGCATTACTTCCCTGTCCATTGTGATTGACTCGACAGCCATGTGAGCGGCTCTCAGGATTGTTCCGCCGGGGGTTTCATAAACTCCCCGCGATTTCATCCCGACAAAACGGTTTTCCACGATATCCGCTCGACCAATACCATGTTTTCCACCAAGCCTGTTAAGTTCCTTCAAAAGAGTCGCTGGAGAAAGGCTTTTCCCGTCAATTGCGACCGGATCTCCTTTTTTGAATTCGATTTCTATTATCTCCGGCTCATCAGGGGCATTCTTCGGAGATACTGAAAGAGTAAACATATCCTCAGGCGGTTCATTCCAGGGATCTTCAAGAATCCCTCCTTCGTAACTGATATGAAGAAGATTCCTGTCGCAGCTATACGGCTTAGCCTTGGTCGTAGGAACAGGAATCCCGTGTTTGGCCGCAAATTCCATAAGCGACGTTCTTGAGCCGAGGTCCCATTCGCGCCATGGAGAAATAATTCTGATATTCGGATCATGAGCCAGATAGGTCAGCTCAAATCTGACCTGGTCATTTCCCTTCCCTGTCGCGCCGTGGCTGACTGCGTCCGCTCCTTCAATTCCGGCAATCTCCATCTGCCTTTTGGCAATAAGAGGCCTGGCTATGGATGTTCCGAGAAGGTATTGCCCTTCATAAACAGCATTTGCGCGGAAGACCGGAAAAACATAATCTTTAACAAATGTCTCCCTGAGGTCATCTATGTAAACCTTTACGGCTCCTGTCTTCTTTGCCTTATCTTCAATGCAGTCGAGTTCCTCCTCCTGGCCAAGATCCGCGGAAAAAGTAACGACTTCACATTTGTATGTTTCAATAAGCCATTTCAGTATAACCGATGTATCGAGACCGCCTGAATATGCCAGCACAACTTTATTTACCTTATCCGCCACTTTCTTTCTCCTTAAAACCGCTTTAAATATTCTTCTTCTCTGTATATAATTCGTTTTATCAGCCGGTCTTCCTGCCGATTAAAGCTTCAAGTATCGCTTTTGACATGTGAAGCTTGTTTTCAGACTGGTCCCACACAACCGATTTCGACCCCTCAAGCACTTCTTCGCTTATTTCTTCTTCTCTGTGAGCGGGAAGACAGTGCATGACAATAACATCCTCCGATGCCTGTTTGAGAAGCCTGCTGTTTACCTTATAAGATTCGAACACTCGCTTCCTTATTGTATGTTCGCTCTCCTGTCCCATGCTTGCCCAGACATCCGTATATATAACATCCGCCTCTTTCACAGCCTCGGCAGGGTCGGACATTATGTCGATTTTACCGTATCCGGTTCCGAGAGCCCTCTTTAATATATCGTCATTCGGTGTATAACCCTCAGGACATGCCAGAACAAGGTTAAGGTCTAAAACCGCGGCGGCATTAATCCATGAATGGGCCACATTGTTTCCATCACCTATCCAGGCTATCTTTATACCGCTGTATTTCCCCTTCTTCTCTGTTACAGTCATCAGGTCGCTCAAAACCTGGCACGGGTGGTACAAATCGGTCAGCGCGTTTATAACGGGTATCGAAGAAAATTCCGCAAATTCTTCCAGCAGATCCTGGGAATATGTTCTTATCGCCAGGCAGTCCAGATACCTTGAAAGAACTCTTGCGGTGTCCCTGACAGGTTCATCCCTTGCTATCTGTGTGTCTCTTGCGCTTATAAAAAGGGGATGACCTCCAAGCTGGACCATTGCGGATTCGAAGGAGACACGGGTTCGTGTCGATGCCTTGTCAAAAATGAGTCCAAGAGTTTTTCCCGCAAAAGGCATATAAGGAATGCCTTTCTTCTGCATATCCTTAAGTTCGATCGCCCTGTTCAGGAGTTTGTCGATATCTTCCCTCGATAAATCCAAAAGAGTCAGAATGTCTTTTTTCAAGTTACCCTCTATAATATTTCATCCAGGCACATTATGAGTTCGTCAATTTCCCCCCTGCCGACTATTAGAGGCGGAACAAATCTTATTATTCTGCCCTGAATGCAGTTAACAAGAAACCCTCTCTCAAGGCAATTGTTTACCAGATTCTCCCCATCTTCTTTCTCCAGCTCCATCCCTATAAGAAGTCCTATACCCCTGACATCCAGGATTGACGAGTGCCTGCTTTTCAGCCACATGAGCTTTTCCTTAAAATATGCTCCCATCTTATCACAATTATCTATTATGTTTTCCTCAAACAAAACCTTTAATACCTCAAGCGCGGCCGCAGTTACAAGAGGAGTTCCTCCAAAGGTTGTCGCGTGTGAACCATGAACGAAGGCTGATGCGACATGCTCTTTCGCAAGCATGGCTCCGATGGGAAGCCCGTTCCCGAGCGCCTTCGCCAGAGTCATAATATCCGGCTCCACACCTGAATGCTGATAGGCAAAAAGCTTTCCGGTACGCCCTATCCCGGTCTGTATTTCATCAAAAATAAGAAGCGCGCCTGATTTGTCGCAGAGTTTTCTTGCTTCTTTCAAATATCCGGAACCTGGAACACGCACCCCTCCCTCACCCTGGACCGGCTCAAGAATTACCGCGCATGTGGAAGGGCCGATCATTTTCGCCAGGGCTTCCGGATCATCAAATGGAACAAAATCGAATCCTTCGAGAACAGGATCATATCCTTTTCTGATTTTCTCCTGCCCCGTAGCCGATAAAGTTGCCATTGTGCGCCCGTGAAACGACCTCTCCATGGAAATTATTCTGTATCTGCCGTTTTCGCCCTTATCCTTGAAATACTTCCTTGCCAGTTTTATAGCAGCCTCATTTGCTTCTGCGCCGCTGTTGCAGAAAAATACCCTGTCTGCGAAACTGTTCTCGACAAGCATAGAAGCAAGCCCGACCTGGGGTATGGTGTAATAGAGATTCGATACATGAACCAGGGATTCGGCCTGCCTGCAAAGAGCTTCCGATATTCGCGGATGGGCATGGCCAAGGCTGCAAACGGCAACCCCCGCAACAAAATCGAGATAGGATTTCCCTGCCGTATCCCATACCCTGCAGCCTTTCCCTTTTTCGATTACGATCGGCGGCCTTTTGTAAGTTGCGGCAATCACCTTCTCGGCCTTTTCAATAATTCCATTTTTCATAATTTAACTTCCGTCCCTATTCCCCTGTCGGTAAATAATTCGAGCAGCAATGCGTGGCGCTTTTTACCGTTTATAATGTGAACCTTCCCGACGTTGTTATTCAGAGCCTCCAGAGAGCATTCAATTTTCGGAATCATGCCGCCGGTAATAACTTTATCCGCAACCATCTTCTTGACTGTTGCAGAGTCAACCGACGATATCAAACTTCCTGAAGAGTCAAGAACGCCGTCCACATCAGTAAGCAGCATAAGACGGCCCGCCGAAAGAGCCATGGCTATTCTGCTCGCAACAAGATCGGCATTGATATTGAAAGTTTCTCCCGATCCCCCTGTTCCAACCGGAGCAATCACGGGAATAAAACCTTTTTCCGTAAGAGTATTTATTATGTCCGGATTCACCCTGGTAACCTGTCCTACAAGTCCCGGGTCGATTATTTCAGGGGGGGTATTATCATCTTTCTGATATACAATATGCAGTTTTTCCGCAAGGATTAATCCTCCGTCCTTTCCGCTCAACCCGACTGCTTTGCCTCCATTCTGATTGATTTGAGCGACAATCCCCTTGTTTACTTTGCCTCCGAGAACCATCTCAACAACATCCATAGTCGGCTCATCGGTTAAGCGCATTCCTCTCACGAAAGTCGAATGTATTCCCATCTGGGATAGCACCTGGCTTATCTGGGGACCGCCTCCATGAACAACAACCGGATTAAGTCCTACAAATTTCATCAGGACGATATCTCTTGCGAAATCCTCTTTCAACTGCGCGTCCACCATTGCATGGCCGCCATATTTGATGACGATTGTCATGCCGTAAAACTGCCTGATATACGGCAGAGCCTCAATAAGTATATCTGCAACATTCGGAGTCATTTCTCTACCATCCACTCTTTTGATTTATTGTTCGATATTCTGTTTTTTATCCCCTTGAACCCTCGAATCCTCGACCCCTTGCCCCCTAATCTCTAAAGTATATACCTGCTCAGGTCCTCGTTGTCTTTAATATTCTTTAATTTGCTCAATACAGCCTCTGCATCAATTACTACATCACCGCATTTCATATCCGGCGCATCAAAAAGTATATCTTCAAGAAGGCATTCCATTATCGTATGAAGTCTTCTTGCTCCGATATTTTCAGTGTGGCTGTTAACCTCTTCGGCTATTCTTGCGATCTCTTCCGTGGCGCTCGATTCAAATGTAATGTTAACACCTTCTGTTTTCAGCATGGCGGTGTACTGGATAAGCAGAGCGTTTTTCGGTTCGGTCAGAATTCTTACAAATTCTTTCTGTCCGAGCGAATTAAGCTCAACTCTTATAGGGAACCGCCCCTGGAGTTCAGGAATAAGATCCGATGGCTTAACGGAATGAAACGCTCCCGAAGCGATAAAAAGAATGTGATCCGTCCTGACAGAACCATACTTTGTTGTAACGACGCTCCCTTCAACAATAGGAAGCAGATCCCTCTGAACGCCTTCCCGTGATATATCGGGACCGGATCCTCCGTCTTTTCCGACGACCTTGTCTATTTCATCTATAAAAATAATGCCCGACTGCTCAACTTTTGCTATCGCGGTTTTGACAACCTTGTCCATGTCAACAAGCCTCTGAGATTCTTCCTGTGCCAGTATTTCCATGGCCTCGGAAACATTTACCTTCCGCTTCCTGGTGGACTTGGGCATAAGTCCGCCGAGCATCTCTTTAAAGTTTATTCCCATCTCTTCCATTCCAAGAGTGGAAAAAACCTCTACAACAGGCATCTGCCTTTCTGAAACGTCAATATCAATAATCCTGTTATCAAGTTTTCCGTCACGAAGCATGGTGCGCAGCTTACTTCTCGTTGAGGACGGCTCCTCAGTTTCGGAAGTTACAAGTTCCAATCCGGTTTCGGATGATTCATCTCTTTTGTCGGCCTGCCGGTTGCCTGATTTCGGGAGCAGGATGTCGAGCATCCTCTCCTCGGCAAGTCCGAAAGCCTTCTCCTTTACATCTTCCTGTTCTTTTGACCTGACGGCGTTTACGGTTAATTCAACAAGGTCCCTTACCATCGATTCGACATCACGCCCCACATATCCGACTTCCGTAAACTTGGAAGCCTCGACTTTGTTGAAAGGAGAATCGGTAAGCTTCGACAATCTCCTAGCTATCTCCGTTTTCCCGACACCGGTCGGGCCTATAAGGATTATGTTCTTTGGAGCAATTTCATCCCTTAGATCTTCAGGCACCTGCTGCCTGCGCCATCTGTTTCTCAGGGCTATCGCGACAGACCTCTTGGCCTTGTCCTGGCCGATTATATACTTATCGAGCTCTTTTACTGTTTCCGACGGTTTTAAACTGTCCATATATTTATAGTTCTTCTATTGTTATTCTGTCATTTGTAAACACGCAGAGGGATGAGGCTATTTTCATCGCTTCTTCCACTATATCCCTTGCACCAAGATCCGAATATTTAAGCAGAGCCATAGCCGCAGCCTGAGCCCCGACGCCTCCGGACCCGATTCCAATAACGCCTTCATCAGGTTCTATGACATCCCCGTTGCCGGAAACGAGAAACATTCTTGTACTGTCAACGGCTATCATGAGCGCTTCAAGACGTCTTAAATATTTGTCCGTGCGCCAGTCTTTCGCAAGCTCAACAGCGCTGCGCGTCAGGTTGCCGTTATAGCGCTCAAGCTTTCCCTCAAGCTTTTCCGACAGGTTCAACGCGTCGGCAGTAGCTCCAGCGAATCCGACAATTATCGTATCGTTATATATTCTTCTGACTTTTTTCGCGGTATGTTTTACAACGGTGTTGTTCATGGTAACCTGCCCGTCGCCGGCAACCGCAACCTTTCCCCTGTGTCTTACCGCGAGAATTGTCGTTCCATGGAAGTCCATAGTTTTATTTCCTTATTATTATTCCGGAATTATTTTCTGGGATGCGCCTTGTCGTATGTTTCCATCAGCCTGTCTATACTGACATGGGTATATTTCTGGGTCGTTGAAAGGCTTTTATGCCCCAGAAGCTCCTGAACAACCCTCAGATCTGCGCCTGCATCAAGCATATGTGTCGCAAACGAATGTCTGAGCGCGTGCGGAGAAACCGGGACGGAAATGCAAAACTCCCTCACAAAATTTTCAAGAATCCTTCCGATGGATCTCGTCGTCAGTCGCCCCTTGCTCCTGTTCAGAAAGAGCGGCCCGTTTTCACTTAATGAAACACCCTCTCCTCTCAGCTTATCCATGTAAGCCCTGACGGCACGAACCGCCTTGTCGCCGACAGGCACAATCCTTTCTTTTCCGCCTTTTCCCAGAACCCTTATAACGCGCCCTCCGAAATCGACATCCGCGATGTTAAGACCTGCGAGCTCCGATACGCGTATTCCTGACGAATACATTGTCTCAAAAATAGCCCTGTTACGAAATCCCGCAAGAGAATCCGCCTTTATAGAATCAAGAAGGTGAAACATTTCATCGACAGTAAGATAAGCGGGAATGTTCTTATCCTGTTTCGGTGTCAGAATCAAATCAGCCGGGTTATCGGTTATAATGCCGAGCCTGACGAGATACCTTAAAAAGGAACGGAGCGCGGAAAGTTTGCGAGCAATCGACTTCTTCTTGTTCCTTTTATGCAGGAAGCCGAGGTATCCCCTTATCATCAGATGATCTACATCTTCAACCATGAACGATTTATCGTCCAGCCTGTTTTCTCTACGATCTTCATTATCCGGGAGTTGCCCTTCCGATGCATAGGAAGCAAACTCCGTAAGGTCATTCATGTAAGCGCGGCACGTGTTGTCCGAATAACCCTTTTCGGAAGCAAGAGTTTCAATAAATGATCCTATCATGTTCCGTATGGAATGCTTCCTCATCATACCCGCCTTCACCGGAAATCAATCATTGCTTCAAGTTCTTCCCAGTTTCCGACTTCCACAAATGGATGCTCCTTCCTGTTCCATGGCTGTCTGAAAAGAACAGGCGTAATTCCTTTCTCTTTCAAAGCAAAACAGGTTTCCAGCCTGTCCTCCACAAAACAGGAAATGTTTTTCCCTAAGAGAACATCGGCCTTTGCATCAAAAGAGCCTGTAGCTATCACTTCCACCGACTCTGAATCAAGAGTCAGGGTCTCTAGAATCCAGTCGTGTATCGGTCCAAGATAGGGTCTCGCAGTTACAAACAGCAGCTTGCCTCTCCTGCCGAGTCTTGTCAGAACCTGTGCCGATCCGTCAATAGGTTTCAGGGGAGCATTATGCTTCCCGTCCAGTATCTTTACTATTATATCCTCGATGATTTCCCTATGAAGATCAACGCATTCCTCAAGATAATAGCACGAAATATCTTCGTAACGCAGATTATTGATCTTATATTCTTCCTTCGCTATATCGATAAACAATGACATGGTGTCGGCAAAGACGCCGTCAATATCGAAAGCCAATGTTGCCGAATCGATCATTTTATTCAAGGACTACCTTCTTGTTTTTTTCTTGATTTTTGATATGCGACGCCTGTAAATCATTGACATCTTGATATTATCAGACTCCAAAGCGGCTTCTCTTTTTACTTTCAAGTCCCTGATTTTTGTTTTTAGTTCCCGGATGGAAGAATCGGCCTTTTTTAAAGGAGCTTCCACGATCCCCCTTGCCTTTTTGATGGAACTTATCAGCTCGGGTTTATTCATTCCATGAGCGCCTGAAATATCCGGAATCTCCTTCGCAAGTTCTCTCAATTCCTTGGCCGTCATCTTATCAAGCGGTTTTTCTTTAGCCACCTTTTTTTTGCTGCCCATTGTAATATAGTCTCCTTTCACAGTTCATTTAAAAAGCACAAGCGGAAGCTCCTGCCTCCGCCCTTTCTAATAATATAAATGGATAATAACCACAATCTAAACTATTTGATTTAAGGTTCTTCTCTCTTTGATCCTTGACCCCTTCAACCCTATTCCTTAGATGCCGCCTTCTCAATGACCTTCGCCAGATTTAAAAAAGGCTTGAACATGTCAAGCGGAACCGGGAAAATGGTTGTTGTATTCTGTTCGGCAGACATTTCCCTCATTGTCTGGAGATATCTCAATTGCAGGGCCATAGGATGAGATTCAATAATCTGCGCAGCCTCAGCCAATTTTGCAGCAGCCTGCTGCTCACCTTCGGCATTGATAATCTTTGCCCGGCGTTCTCTTTCCGCCTCAGCCTGCTTTGCCATTGCTCTTTGCATCTCCTGCGGAAGGTCGATGTGCTTAAGTGCTACGGTCGCCACCTTAATTCCCCATTGATCAGTGTGGGCATCAAGAATCTCCTGAAGCTGGGAATTAATCTTTTCCCTTGCAGAAAGAAGCTCATCAAGTTCAGCCTGGCCGCAAATGCTTCTTAATGTCGTCTGAGCCAGTTGCGTCATGGCATACTGGTAATTTTCAACTTCAACAACTGCCTTGACGGTATCAACAACCCTGAAATAGATAACGGCATTAACCTTAACCGAGACATTGTCCCTTGTTATGACATCCTGGGGATCAACATCTATTACAATAAGGCGAAGGCTCACTTTTATCATTTTGTCAATTACAGGGATAAGAATAATAATGCCCGGCCCCTTTGCGCTTATCACTCGACCGAGCCTGAATATTACACCTCGTTCATACTCATTCAGCACCCTTATCGAAGTTGAGAGAAAAAAAATAAGAATAATTATTATGGCAACAAACGATAACATATTGTTCTCCTTTATATTTTATGTTATATGGTTTTTTCCCAATTATTTGGGAGAATGAGCTCAAGGATTCGAAGATCCAAGTTCTTCGACTTCCACGACAAGACCCACGACCTTGACGACTCTGACCTTTGTTCCAGCCCGTATCGGATTTTTTGATACCGCCTTCCAGAGTTCCCCATGGACGAAGACCTTCCCTTCGGGCATTATATCATTTTTAACGATCCCTGTCTCCCCGACAAGACCTTCCGCTCCGCTTCTTGATTTTGAAATCTGGGATTTAAAAACAAGGGCCGATACCGCTATAAAAAATGCGGATATAAATATAAATGTCGGAAGCAACACACCAAGCGAAACCCTGACGCCGGGCACTTCTCCTTCAAAGAGCATGAGAGAACCGAGCAAAAATGAAGTGACCCCTGCGATACTCAAAAGCCCGTAGCTTGCAATCTTCATCTCCAGAATAAAGAAAATAACTGCAAGAATTATAAGTAGTATGCCGGCATAATTTACAGGAAGAGTCTGAAAAGAAAAAAAAGCCAGAATCAACGAGATTCCCCCGACAACACCGGGAAAAACGGCGCCCGGGTGCGCCAGTTCAAAATAAAGGCCGGCAAGCCCTATCATCATAAGTATATACGCTATGTTGGGATTGCTGATCGTTTTAAGTATCTTGGTCCTTAAAGTCTCCCTGAATTCGATTATCTTGTAATTATCAAGGTTCAGCACGCCCTTGTCCTGTATCTTCCGCCCGTTAATATTTTTCAGAAGGTCGTCAAGATCTTTTGCCACGAGATCTATTACATTCTCTTTCAGGGCTTCAGTCTCTGTAATTGATACGCTTTTTCGGACTGCGTTTTCAGCCCAGTCGGCATTTTTATTCCGTTTACCGGCAATGCTTTTTGCATATGCCGCCATATCATTTGTAACTTTATCGGACATTGTTCCGCCGATATCTTTGCCGCCTATTCCCACCGGATGCGCGGCCCCTATATTTGTCCCTGGAGCCATTGCGGCAATATCCGCGGCCATGGTAATTATCACTCCGGCTGAAGCAGCCCTCGCTCCGCCCGGCGCCACATAAACCACGACAGGCGCCTTTGATGCAAGTATTGCCATTACAATTTCACGCATCGACTCTGAAAGCCCGCCCGGCGTGTCAAGTTTTATGACGATGCAGGAATATTTATTCTCCGAAGCGAACGCAACGGCCTTTTTTATAAAATCGGCAATACCCGGATTAATGTCGGATGAAACACTGACAAGGCATACATCTGCCTGTTTTGCAAATCCGTCACCCGCGGGCATCAGGATCAAAACAGATAAAACCAGCATTAATATTCCGGAGGTTACAATTTTCACAGGTTCTTTTCCGTCTTCATATTTACCTCATCAGCCATTCATCATGTATTCATCAAGCTGACAAGTTTTTTCATGTCTTCCCACACATCTCGCTTCTTTTCGGGATTCCGCAACAGATATGCAGGATGATAGGTCGGCATAACTTTCATTCCCCGGTAGTCATAAAACCGCCCTCTCATCTTGGAAATAGGCTCATCAGAATCGAGGAGGGTCTGGGCGGCAAATGTTCCAAGCGCACAAATGAAATCAGGTCTTATTGCATCAAGCTGCCTCTCCAGAAAAGGGAAGCATGCCTTTATTTCGTCCGGAGCCGGATTCCTGTTGCCTGGCGGACGGCATTTTATGATATTACAGATATAGATCTTCTCCCTTGTAAGATTCATGGCCTCAATTATCTTTGTTAAAAGCTGCCCGGCCTTTCCGACAAAAGGCTCACCCTTCTGATCTTCATCATAGCCGGGACCTTCGCCAACGAAAACAAGCTTCGCATCAGGATCTCCTGTTCCGAATACAATATTGGTTCGCTCTTTACAGAGCTTGCATCTTTGACAATCTCCAATCAGGTTCCTTAATCCTCTCAAGTCATCAGGGGCGGATGACAGGTTCCTGTCCAGATTATTTACGATGCACATGGTTTTTTCCGAACAGTCAAAACCGGTGCATCCGGCTTCAGCCATATATCTGAGCGTATCGGAGGTTTTTTTGAGGATATCAACCGGCTCCTGATCCTGCCTTGCTTTGCCGATATAAGTTCCAGCCCCGATCATTTTTTATAAATTCCTTTCGAAAGGGTTTCCGGCATCCAGTTCCAGAATTCGGTCAAGAAGTATATGCGCAACCGATTCCTTGTCCATTAGCGGCAATATCTCTTTATCGCCGTTTCTGAAAAACAATGTAACTTTATTTGTTTCAGTCCCGAAACCGGAAGATTTTCCGTCAAGAAGGTTTCCGGCTATGATATCAAGATTTTTCCTTTCAAGCTTCTCCTTTGCGTTTTTTTCGAGGTTTTCGGTCTCTGCCGCAAAACCGACAAGGATCTTGTTTCCCCTGTTTTTCCCAAGTTCCAGTAAAATATCCTCGGTTTTCTGGAGGAGAAGCGTTGTCGCTCCCTCGCCTTTCTTCATCTTCTGTTTTGCGGTTACCGAAGGCCTGTAGTCCGAAACAGCCGCGGTCTTGATAATTATGTCCGCCTTTTTCATATTATCAAAAACGGCTGCCGCCATCTCCTTTGCAGAACCGGCTCTGATTATTTCCACATTTACCGGCACTTTAAGACTCGCAGGGCCTGAAACAAGGATAACATCAGCGCCCCTGTGTTCGGCGGCCCGTGCAACGGCATAGCCCATCTTGCCCGAGGAAGGATTGCTTATATAACGCACAGGATCAATGTGCTCCCTCGTGGGGCCTGCGGTAACAAGAACTCTCTTTCCCTTAAAATCTTTTGGGGCAAGACAGTACATCAGCCTGTCCAGAATCTCTTCTGGTTCCGGAAGCCTTCCATACCCGGTAGTCCCGCAGGCAAGCTCCCCTTCAGATGGCTCAACAATAAAATACCCATCTTTTTTCAGAATATCGATGTTTCTCCGAACCGAAACTTTTTCATACATGTTCGTATTCATTGACGGGCAGATCATGACCGGACAAGTAACGGCAAGAAGAAATGTGCTCAGTGCATCATCCGCTATACCGCCCGCAATTTTCCCGATAATATTTGCTGTCGCAGGAGCAACAACAACGGCATCGGCTTCTTTCGCCCATTCAATATGTCTTATGGAAGCGTTTCCATCTTTTTCAAAAAGGGAAGTACATACCGGATTGCCGGAAAGCGCCTCAAATGTAAGCGGCCCTACAAAAGAAGCGGCATTTGCGGTCATAATAACCCTTGCTTTGGCCTCCTCCTTTTTAATAAGCCTTAAGAGCTCGGCGCCTTTATACGCGGCAATACCGCCGCTGACTCCAAGCACAATATTTTTATCTTTTAAATGCCTCACGTCTCACGCCTCTCGCCTACCTCAGTAAACCGCGCGCGCCCTCTGTTACAGTCGGCGCAACCCATACTTCCACACCGGTTGAAAACTGGCCGTCGGTTATATTGATAACGCACCATCTGTTTTCCTTTTGAAACAACATTAAAGTCCTTGACGACTTGAAAGAAACAATAAGTTTCCAGTTGTCTTTTGTCATGTTTTCTTCAAAAAAAGCGCATAGAGAACTGACTTCAACCCTTCCGTTCAATGCGAGAACACCTGCTGAAAAGCCGGGCGCAGTGTAAACAAAAGAAGAATTCTTGTCTATTTTAAGTTCTTTCGGAATAAGAACATCTCCAAAATCATGGTATGACGGCACATCTTTTTTTTCACTGAAGCTAAAGAAGGATGGCGTTGCAAAAGAATCTTTTTCATCTGTTTTCAAGGTGGAACACCCGGCAAACAGTAACACAATGACTGCAAACATACTGACATATGTCAAAACATCATTAACCCGCTTGTTTTCGATCATTTTTTTGCCTCCTTAA